>NZ_JANIID010000046.1:0-42938 GCF_024519335.1 Streptomyces telluris | reverse complement strand
GCCACCACCCCCGAAACAACACAAAGCGAGCACGAATACGCACAGCGTCAACGGATTCCAGGCCCGCGCGGGCCCGCACGTCTACTGGTCGAGGGACGCACGGGGGTGCGGGATCGCGGTTTCCGTTGTCGTCTCCGTGGCCTGCTGCAGGGAGACGGTCCGGGCGGGAGCGGGGATGCGGATGCCCTCGGTGCGGTAGCGCTGGTGCAGACGCTTGATGAATTCGTGCTTGATCCGGTACTTGTCGCTGAACTCGCCGACTCCAAGGATCACCGTGAAGCCGATCCGGGAGTCCCCGAAGGTGTGGAACCGCACGGCAGGCTCATGATCGGGGACGGCGCCTTCGACGTCCTTCATGACGCTCTCGGCGACCTCGACGGTGATCCGCTCGACGCGTTCCAGGTCGCTTTCGTAGCCGACGCCCACCTGCACCGTGACGGACAGCTTCTGCTCGGGCCGGCTGAAGTTGGTCATGTTCGTGCCGGCGAGCTTGGCGTTCGGGATGATGACCAGGTTGTTGTTGAGCTGCTCGACCACCGTGATGCGCCAGTTGATGTCGCGGACGTAGCCCTCTTCGCCGCTGCTGAGCCGTATGTAGTCGCCCGGCTGGACCGTCTTCGAGACGAGGATGTGCACGCCCGCGAAGAGGTTGGCCAGGGTGTCCTTCAGGGCCAGGGCGATCGCCAGGCCGCCGACACCGAGGGCGGTGAGGAGCGGGGCGATGGATATGCCGAGGGTTTCCAGCATGACGAGGAAGCCCATCGCCAGGACCGCGATGCGCGTGATGTTCACGAATATCGTGGCCGATCCGGCCACGCCCGATCTGGACTGCGCCATGGAGCGCACCAGTCCGCTGATGACCCGGGCCGCGGTGAACGTCGCGATGAGGACGATGGTGCCCATCAGCACCTCGTCGACGATATGGCCGACCTGGCGGGTCAGCGGCAGGGCTCCGGCGGCAGCCGCCACGCCGGCCGCGACCGCGCAGCCGGGTGCGAGCGTGCGCAGTACGTCGACGATGATGTCGTCGCCCTGCCAGCGGGTTCTGAGGGCGCGCACGCCGAGCCAGCGCAGGACCACGCGCAGCACGAGGGCGAGGGCCAGGCCCGCGGCGATGGCGATGCCGGCGACGATGATGTCATGCAGTGTCAGATCCCGGTTCACCGGTGTCCTCCCCGCCCTGCGGAGGAGGGAGCGGATGAGGGAGCGGCGGCGGCGTCGTGCGCCGTCACCGGAAGCCCGGAGTAATGATTCGTCACCTTGTACCTGTCTGTCCCGACGGATCGTGCTCGCGCCGGGCCACGGCGGTCCCGCTCGACCCGGCGCGAGAAGTCATCCTGCACCACACCCGTTTCACGTCTGTACGCCCGGGTGGCAGTTCCGACGCTCCGTCAGCGACCCCGTCCTGACGAGGAAGGCGCAGCTCACCGGCGCGCGCCGGGGGCGGGTGACAAGGCGTCAGTCGTCGAGCAGGCGCCATGCGGTGAGGGCGAGCCGGGCGCGGACGAGGCCGGCGGGTTCGGTGAGTCCGATGCCCAGGGTGGTTCCGATGTGGTCGAGGCGGCGGGCGACGCTGCTGTGGTGCAGGTGCAGGAGTTCGGCCGCCCGGCGCAGGGATCCGGTGGTGCAGTAGGCGTCGAGTGTCTCCAGGTCGTCCGGGCTGCCTGCCATGCGGGCGATCGCGGCCACGTCGGCGTTGTCCCGGGAGAGGTCCCGCGGTATCTCGGCGAGCAGGGCGAGGGCGCCGAGTCCGTCGTAGTGCACGACGGGTTCGCGCGGGCTGGTGAAGCGGAGGGCGGTACGGGCCTGCCGCCACGACCGGGCCGGGCAGCCTGCGGTGCCGATGCCCGCGCGCACGCCCGCCGGAAGCCGGTCCGCGGCGATCGCCGCGGCCAGGATGACGCCCACTCCGGCGACCTCCGCCGCCTTCACCGGACGGGACGCGCAGACGGATCCGCCCACCTGGTCCAGTGGGATCTCCGACCGCACGGCGGCGACACGGACCGGCAGCCCCGCGGAGAACCCCATGAGCCGCATCGCCCGGGCCCTGGCGGCCTCGTCGCTGCCGGGGCTGATCACGAGTTCCACCAGGGCGGGATCGGCCATCGTGGTGGAGGCCGGGCCGTGTCGCTCGACGACCGCGGCGACGGCGATGGCGAGCCGGTCCAGCAGCAGGTCGTCGAACGGGCCGGGCGGGCCGGGACGCTCCAGCCACACGGCACCGATCTCTTCCTCGTCCAGCCTGACCGGCACCGTCGTGGGCCCGTGCCCGCTGGGCCTGTGCCCGGCGGGCCCGTGCTCAGTGAACTTATGCCCGGAGGGCGTTCGCCCTGCGGGCCCGTGCTCAGTGAACCCACGCCCGGAGGGCGTTTGCCCTGCGGGCGCGTGCGGGTCCGGGACAGGAGCCTCCCGCCCGTCGGGTCCGATGCGGATCACGCGCCCCGTGCCGAAGAGCCGGATCCCCGCCACGCACTCGGCGAGGCCCGCCGAGGCCCGGGCGAGCGCCGGAAGGTCCACCCGGCGGCGCATCAGCGTGTCGTAGAACATGACGACGCGGATGGCATCCCCTGCTTCCGCATCCAGCTGCGACAGCCGTACGACCAGTGCCTCCATGAACAGGAGGGTAGCCGCGCCGCTGCTGAGGTGACGGACTCGATTATCCATCCCCCGCGCGCCCCGGGAGCCGGGAACCATGCACATCAGCATTGGCCAACGCTCCGTCCGCCGGCACCGGGACGTCGCCGCGCATCCAGGCGGAGCCGATCGCTGCGGGGGCCGCTCTTCATGTATCGCATCATTTTGTCGGTCGACGACCTGGCACGCGTGAGGATCAGTGAATCGGATCTCCTCTCAATGGAGGCACTGTTCGCCTTGGAGGCGCTCCGGGAAGGCCGTGGAGAGGGCTTTCGCGCTTGGCGGCAAGGAGTGTGCGGAAGCGGAGGCGGCCGCCGTGCCGATCCGAGAATGGAGCGGGTCGCGACGCTGATCAGGATTCCGGGCGGCCCGGGAAAGTTACTGGAATTGTGTACCGGCGGGGGGCGCCACACGATGGTCCCCCCGAACGGTGCCGGGGTTCCCGCCGTGTCCGTGCGTTCCGCGGTCCAGGACTTCCAGCAGGTGGCCGTCGCACCGCACTGGGATCGGATCCGCGCCTATCTGGGCGAGGTCCGGGACACTCTGCGGGACATCATGTGCCGTGACGGCGTGGAAGTGCTGCTGGACTCGCTGGGGCCGGGAATCCGCTGGAACGCACCGGTCTTGGAGATCTCGGGCGTACGTTCCGGGGAGCGGGAACTGGACGGCAGCGGGCTGGTGCTGGCTCCGTCCTTGTTCCTGCAGCGCGCAGGGCATGTGCTCCCGCCGGCTCGGCAGGGCGCGCACCGCGCCCCCGTCCTGGTGTTTCCCGACCGTCCGGGACCGGAGGAGCTGACGCGGTTGCTGGGCGGCGGACGGGCAGCCGGTCCGCAGTGCGGGCCGGACAGCCTCGCGGCCCTGGTCGGGCGGACCAGAGCGGCCGCACTGCGCGCGCTGCGCGAGGGCTGTACCAACGCCGAGCTGGCAGAACGGCTCGGCGTTTCCGCGGCCGCGGTGAGTCAGCACATGGCCGTCCTGAGAGCCGCCGGCCTGGTCTCGACGCGCCGCAACCGCAGCCATGCGATCCACACCGTCACCCGTCTCGGCCACCTCTTGTTACGAGGCGAGGCGGCGGAGCGGCACCCGGTCTCCCGGCCACTCGCAACAACTCTCCGGTATTCAGCGGAAATCGCTTGACGATACGGATCCGGGCTGCCCGCCCCTCGCATTACCGGATGGTACATCTCCGGTTAAGCGTGAACTTACGCCGATTGCCGGGCGAGGGCGAGCGGGTGGAGGATTCTCGTAGCGGAACGGAAAAGCGTTCCACCGCAACCCTTTTCATACTTTGACGACGGCATAAGAAGATGCCGCCTGCAGCACGGCGGGAGGGCACCATGGATCCGAGGTACGAGGCGTACACCATCGCAGATTCCACGTGGTACGAGCCGCTGGACCGCTGCCAGGATTCGGATTCGCTGTTCTCCCTCTCGGTGCGGGAACTCCCCTCCGGGTGGCGGCGGGAACACCAGGGCGTATGGGAATTCCTGACGCCCGGTGACGCCGCACAGCTGCCGGAGCAGGGCTGGAAGATCCACGTGAGTGCGACGCCCGGCGCCGCCGAGGAGACGATAGAGGCGGCCTGGGACGTCTGCCGGCGGCTGGGGCTGCCGTGGAAGTTCCTGCGCAGCCGGCAGATCGTCGCCGCGATGAACACCAAGTACGCCCACCGGGCCGCAAGCGGCAAGGCGGTGACCGTCTACCCCCGGACCACCGACGAGCTGCGCACGGCTCTGGAGGAGCTCGAAACGGCGGTGCACGGGCGGCCCGGGCCGTACGTACTGTCCGACCGGCGCTGGAACGACGGCCCGGTGTCGGTCCGCTACGGAGCCTTCACGCTGATGTGGTGCGAACTCGCCGACGGCACCCGCGTCCCCGCGATGCGCACCCCTCAGGGGCAGCTCGTGCCCGACCCCCGCCGCCCGGTCTTCACCGTCCCTCCGTGGGCGGACGTCCCTGGCTTCCTCGCGGAGCAGCCGGCGGCCGATGGGGCCTCGGCCTCACTCGGCGGCTACGAGGTCCGCAAGGCGCTCCACTTCTCCAACGGCGGGGGCGTGTACCTCGCGGCCGACAGCGACGGCGGACAGGTCGTCCTCAAGGAAGCACGGCCGCATGCCGGCCTCGACGCCAACGGCCTGGACGCGGTCGCCAGACTGCGCACCGAGGACGAGGTCCTCGGCAGACTCGGGCACCTGCCGTTCGTGCCGTGCCGGTACGGCTCCTTCACCGCCTGGGAACACCACTACCTCGCCATGGAGTACGTCGAAGGGGAGACCGTCAGCGCCTGGCTGGGGCGCGAGCACCCGCTCACCCGCCACCGGCCCACCGCGGCGGCCCGTAGCCGCTTCGCCGCCTCCGTCGTCGAGCGGATGGAACAGGTCGCGGAATGCGTACGGGCGCTGCACGAGGCCGGAGTGGCCTTCGGTGACCTCCACCACCGCAACATCCTCATCCGGCCCGACGGCACCGTGGCGCTCGTGGACTTCGAGCTCGCCACCTCGGTCGACTCTGTCCGCAGTGCCGCGCTGGGGGCGCCCGGCTTCGCCGACCCCGCCCTCACCGATCCGCGCGAGGCGGACCTGTTCGCCCTGGGCTGCTGCCAGCTCGCCGCCCTCGTCCCCCTCACCGTGCTGACCTTGCGCAACCCCCGCGCCGTAGGCTCACTGATCGAGCTGGCCCGCGCTTCCTTCCCCTCCCTGCCGGCGGAGTTCATCCGGCAGATGACCGAACGCCTGGCGCTGTCGCCCACGCTGCGCCCCCACTTGCCGCCTTCCGGAACGCCCGCAGGAACACCCAGCGGCATGCTCGCCGCCCCGCCACCCCTGACCGCTCCAACCGCGGAAACGTTGCTGCAAGGCATCTCCCGCTCCGCCGACCCAGCCCGTAAGGACCGGCGCCACCCCTGCGATGTGACCGGGTACCGTCCGGGCGCCTCACTGGGGCTCGCGTACGGCACTCCGGGCGTGCTGTGGGCACAACACGCCGCCGGAAGCACAGTTTCCGGAGAGGACGTGGAGTGGCTGGTCGATGCCGCGCGCCGGGCTCCCCGGGACGCGCCGCCCGGCCTCTACGACGGGCTGGCAGGTGCCGCATGGCTCCTGCACCGCTTGGGGCACCCGCAGGGCGCGAACCTGATCGACCGCCTCCTGGCCGGCCCCCTGCCCGCCTCGCCGGGCCTGTTCAGCGGACTGACCGGAATCGCCCACCTCTTCCTGGACGCCGGGCTCAAGGACGAAGCGCTCGCCCTCGCCCTGCGGGTACGTGCACAGGTGGGGGTCAAGGGGCCGCTGGACCGGCCGGGGCTGATGTACGGCTGGTCGGGGCCGGCGGTGCTGTTCGCCCGCTGCGCGGAAGTGACCGGAGACCTGCAATGGGCGGCGGCGGCCGAACGCGCCGTACGCTGCGACCTGGTGCACGCCCGCGACGTGGACGGCATGCTGCAGATGCACAGTTCGAGCCGGCTGCTGCCCTACCTGGCGGAAGGCTCCGCCGGCGTCGCGATGGCCGCCCTCGCGCTTCCCCCGCCCCAGGCGGCCGCAGTCGGTGCCGACGGCATCGTGGCCGGCGCCGCACGGGCCGGCGCGGTGGAAGTCGTCCTGCAGGGCGGGCTGTTCAACGGCCGCTCCGGACTGGCGTACCTGCTCTCCCACGCCCCGGCCCGCACGGGACGGTGGCAAGCGGAGCTGGACAGTCATCTGCGCGCCCTCTCCCTGCACTTGGCGCCGTACGAGGACGGTCACGTCCTGCACGGCGACCAGCTGGTCCGTCTCTCGGCGGACCTGGCGACCGGCTCCGCCGGCGCGGTGATCGCGCTCGTCGCCGCCCAGAACCCCGGCAGCCGTCTGCTCCCCGGCGCTCACCCCACCTGCGGGTGGCCGGCCCCCGGGAGCGGCGCTCCGGACCACCCGGCCCCACAAGCCTGCGAGAGGAGGTGAGAAGACATGCAGAACATTCTCGCCCTGCAGGAACTCGACGAGGAGACCGTCCTGGACGCTCCGCTGAGCTCCGTCAGCGTCGTGGTGTGCCACTGACACCGCGGCCGGCGCAGACCGGGACCGGACCTCTCCCACCGCACCACCGCACCCCTGAAGGAGGTGTACGGACATGCAGAACATTCTGGCCCTGCAGGAGCTCGACGAGGAGACGATCGTCGACGCCCCCATCAGCACCATCAGCCTCGGCGGCTGCCACTGAAAGACCGCCCCGGCGCGACCGGGACCGACCCTTCCCCACCGCGCCCCTGAAGGAGGTGACAAGGAATGCTGAACATTCTCGCCCTGCAGGAGCTCGACGAGGAGACTGTCCTCGACGCTCCTCTGAGCTCCGTCAGCGTCGTCGTGTGCCACTGACGCTTGGTCATAGACGGTCGCACCGGCCGTAAATGAGCGCGGGGAGGCCACAATGTGGGTGGCCTCCCCTGCGCTGCTTCCAGCTTACGCACTGTGGAGGGCAGAAGACAGTGTCCGAGGCGTCCCGTCCCTCTCGCCCCCTCGCCGGACCGATGCGCATGCGTCGCCTCTTCCTCGCCGAAGCGCGCGCCTACCCCGGCCGTCTGGCCGGAGCCGCCGTGGCCTGTGCCATGACGGCGGCGGGAGTGGGCGCCTGCACGCTGCTCCTGATCGGTGCGGGCCGTGCGGACTTCCCCGCCCGCTCCGTGGCGGCGGCACAGGCCCAGGACGCCCGCGATCTGCTCTCCCTGCTGCTGTCCATGCTGCTGATGTGCGCCGTGCTGGTGATCGGCTCGACCGTGTCGCTGTGGACAGGGCAGCGGCTCGGGCAGTTCGCCGTCCTGCGCGCGCTCGGCGTCACGGCCGGTCGGCTGCGGCGCCTGGTCGCCGGTGACGTAGCCCGGCTCGCGGTCGCCGCGGCCGCCGTGGGAACCCTGGGCATGCTGCCCCTGGCGCACGCGGGGCGACGTCTTCTGGTGAACCGCGAGCTCTTCCCCGAAGCGGCCTCCCTGCCCTCCTCGGGCCAGGTCTGGGGCACGGCCGTAGGCGTGTGCGCCGCCACCGGAGCCGTGGCCGTCCTGGCCGCCATGGCCAGTGTCTTCGCCGCCGGGCGCGTCAGCCCCGGAGCGCTCATGAAGGACACGGAAGGTTCCCTGGCATCCCGCCGCAGCCGGGCACGGCTGCTGACCGGCCTGACGATGGCCGTGATGCTGTGCGTTCCGCTGCTGTACGTCATGGCCTTCACGCAACTCCCCTCAACGGTGCGGGCTGCCGTCGCCCCCGGTCTCGCCCTGGTGCTCATCCCCACGCTCGCCGTCCTCGCGCCCTGGATCGTGCCCCTGCTGACCCGGCCGGTGTGCGCCGTCCTGCGGATCGCGGACCGGCGGGTGGGACGCATCGCCGCCGCAGGGCTGCGGGCGGCTCCCGCGCGGACGACCGCCATGGCGGTACCCGTCCTGCTCGCGGTGGGAATCGCCGTCTGCCTGCTGGGCACCGGCGCCACCATGGGAGAGGCCGTCGCGCGGCAGACGGGCGACGGGCTGCGCGCCGACGGCGTGGTCACCGCCCGCCCCGGCCACCGTCTTCCCGCACAGCCCGCCGCGCCCTCCGGCGTCACCGCCACGGTGCTCGTGGCCACGCGGATCACCGCTCCCGCCACGTCTCTCGACGACCAGCCCTCTCCCGTGGACGCCTGGGGGGCCGACGGTTCCGCGCTCGTGAAGTCCCTGGACCTCAAGGAACGCGAAGGCCGGCTGTCGGCACTGCGGGAGGGAACCTTCGCCGCCGGCGTCAGCCAGGCCGAGGCCCATCACTGGCGGCTCGGCCAGAAGGTCCGGCTCGCCCTGGCGGACGGGTCCCGCCCCGAGCTGACCCTCGTCGCCGTCTACGAACGCGACCTCGCCTTCCCGGCGTTCGTCATCGCCCGTACCACGGCCCTGCAGCACACCCGGGAACCGTACGCCGACCGCATCCTGCTCAGCGGCGCGTACCGCTCCTGGCCGAAGGAATCCGGCCGGACCGTGGCCTCCCGCGCGCAGTACCTCGACGACCTCAAGCCCCGCAACCCCGCCGACGACCTCGCCTCGCGCCTGATCGTCTCCGTCGTCAGCGGCTACGCCCTGCTGGCGGCGGCCAACACCGCCTCCCTGGCCCAGCGCGACCGCCGCGCCCAGCGCGCCCACCTGCGCGCCCTCGGGCTGGGCAGAGGCCAGCTCCTGCGCTGCGTGCTCTACGAAGCGCTCGGCGCGGCCGCCGTCGGGGCGGCGCTGGCGGCCGCCACGGCACTCGCCTGCCTGGTCCCCTTCGCCGCCGCCCTGGGCACCGGGGCGCTGCCCGCCCTGGACGTGCCGTGGACCGCAGCGGTCCTGGCCGCCGCCGTCCTGGCGGTCGCCCTGCCCTCGGTGATGACCGCCCACCCCATGTCCACCGTCCGGCAACAGTTCGCAAGGAGAACGGCGTGAAGCAGCCGAAGCAGAAGCTGGGCAGGCGGTTCTGGCTGCTGTTCAGCGGGGAGGCCGCCTCCGCCGTGGGCACGGCAGCCTCGGTCATCGCCCTGCCCATGGTCGCCTACCAGGTGAGCGGCGACGTCCGGCACGCCGGATTCACCAGTACCGCGCTGTCCCTGGGGATCGTGGCGGCCCGGCTGCCCGCCGGGGTGCTCGCCGACCGCTACGAACGCCGCACGCTCCTCCTCCTGGGCAACGCCGTCGGCGCCCTGGTGCTGGGCACCCTGGCCGTGCTCCGCGCGACGGGCTCCGTCCACCCGGGCGCGCTCCTGACCGCCGCCTTCCTCCTCGGCGCCGTGGGCAGCACCCTGGCCCCCGTGGAGAACGTGGCCGTACGCACCTTCGTCCAGGCCGACCTCCTGCCCCGCGCCCTGGCCCTGATCCAGAGCCGTGCCGCACTCGCACTGATCGTCGGCCCCCTCGTGGCGGGCGTGCTGCTCAAGGCCAACGCCGCCTGGGTCTTCGCCGCCGACGCCCTGACCTATCTCACCGCGGCCTGCTGTGCCTTCCTCCTCCCCGCCAAAGCGGGCCCCACCGGCAAGCAGCAGCCGGCGCTCCGGGCCGTCACAGAGGGCCTGCGCTTCCTGTGGCGGTCCCCCTTCCTGCGCTACGGCGCGCTCAACGCCACCGTCCTCAACCTCGTCTTCAACGGCCTGCTGATCGTCGTCATCGCCTCCTGCGACAGGACCGGCGCGGGCTCGGTGGCCGTGGGCGTGCAGACCGCCTGCTTCGGGGCGGGCGCGGTGGCCGGTTCCCTGATCGCCGCCCCGGTGGCGCGCAGACTCCCCGCGGGCCGGGGCATCGCCCTGGCCACCGCCGTCATCGCCCTCGCGCTGCTCGGCTTCGCCACGGTCCGCAGCACGTGGGGCGCGGCCCTCATGCTGGCGCTCGCCACCGCCGGCGGCCCCGTGATCACGGTGGTGCTCTCCTCGATGCAGATGCGCATCACACCACCCCGGCTGCAGGGACGCGTCCACAGTGCCAGCGGCTTCCTCTCCCAGGCCGTCGCCCCTCTCGGGCCCACGCTCGCCGGTGCGAGCGCGCACGCCTTCGGCCTGGGGCCGACGGTCACGGCAGCGGCCGCCCTGGTCGTCCTGCTGGCCGTGGTGGGCTGGTTCACCACCGCCCGCCGCACGGTGACGGCGGAGGCGCGGCAGTCCCTGGACGCGCAGGTGTCCGCGGCGCCCTCGCAGGTGTCCACGAATGCGCAGGTCTCCACAGATGCGAAGGTGTCAACGGATGAGCAGAAAGCCCGCGCCGGGGAGGTTCCGGCGGCGGAAGCTCCAACGGTGGAGGCAGGCCGTGGCTGACGGCGTACCGGCGGCCGGTGACGGTACCCGGCCGGACGAGCGGACCGGCGAACCGGCGGATCCCTACCGCTGGCTGGAGGAGGAGTCGTCACGCACGCGCGCGTGGCTGACGGCACAGCAGGGTCTGCTCGAAGCCCACCGGGAACGCACCGATGACCGCGGCTGGCAAGCGCTCCTGCGCAGGATCGAGACCGCCGCCGCGGGCCGTCTCCTGAGCCCACCGGTGGAAGCCGGAGGGATGCTGTTCCGGCAGCGGCTGAGCGCCTCCGGCAGCGAGCTCCTCACCGCGACCGACCCGCACGGCCGCGACCGCACCCTCCTGGACACCGGTGACCACCCCTCCCCCACCAGGACGGCGGGCTGGCACCCCGACCCCCACGGTCGCGCCCTGCTCGTCCAGCTCCACCACGACGGGCACGAGAACGGCGGCCTGCACCTGATCCCCACCGACGGCGGCGCACCCGCGGCGTACCTGCCCGACGCCTCGCCCCACCCCGCCGTGGCCTACGCCGGCGACCTCCTGCTCTACAGCGCCGGCACCCGGACCGAACACACCCTGCGCGCCCGTCCCCTACGCGATGACCCGGCCCGGAGCGCGGCCCGGCATCCGGACCGGACCGTGGAGCTTCCCGTCCCCGGACCGGTGAGGATCACTCTGCGCTGCGGGCCGGGCGGACATCTGCTGCTGCGCACCCGGACGCCGAAGGCGCCCTCGGCACAGTGGTGGTGCACCCTCTGGGACGGCCACGGCACTCCCGACTGGCAGCCCCTTCCCCTCGACGACCTCCGTATCACCGCGTTCGCGCTCGGCACGGACCGTCTCTACCTCGCCACAGGCCCGGAGGTTTCGGCACTTGCCCTGCCGGACGTGGCCCGCGGGCCCATCACAGCGCCCGCCCCGCTCCCCCGCATCGCCGATGCCGGGCCGGCGCCGGGAGAGATCAAGGCTTTGCGCGTCCTGAGGCCGGGGCCCACCCCCTGCCTGGCCGTCCTGAGGCAGCACGGCACCACCCGGCGCCTCAGCCTGACCGGCCCGCACCGCACGGACGTCATGCGCGCCGAGGACGGACGGCCCACTGAGCCGAGGACCGAGGCGGGCGGCCGGGGCACCACGGTCCTGACCTGGCACGCCCGGCTGCGCATCGGACCCTCCTCGTACGGGGGTGACGGCCGCCCCGGCGACGCACTGTGGATCCTGGCCGACGACCCGCGGGACGGCTGCTGGAGCCACCGCCTCACCCCCGGCGCACCACCCGTCACCCCGCCGGCAGGCCACTCACCTCTCCGTACCTCGACCGCCGTCAGCAGCGACGGCACCTCCCTGCCCGTCACCGTCTGCGACCCGCCCTCCACCGCCGGGACCGGCCCGGCCCCGGTCCTGGTCACCGTCTACGGCGGCTTCGGCGTCCCCCTCGAACCCTCCTGGGACCCCGTCCTCGCCGCCTGGCTCACCGCCGGCGGGCGCGTGGCCTGGGTGCACGCCCGGGGCGGCGGCGAATTCGGCCCGGAGTGGGCGGCGGCGGGGCGGGGCGCGGGCAAGTCGCGCACCGTCGACGACCTGTGCGCGGCCGCGCGCGCCCTCGTCGACCAGGGCGAGGCCGCCCCGGGGCAGCTCGCCGGCCTGGCCGCGAGCAACGGCGGCCTGGTGCTGGCCGCGGCCGCGCTCCGCGCCCCTCGCCTCTTCTCCGCCGTCGCGTGCGCCGCGCCCCTCACCGACATGGCCCGCTACACCTCCGGCGGTGGCCTGGGCCGCCTGTGGCACGACGAGTACGGGGATCCCGCCGACCCGGCCGCGCTCGCGGCGCTCCTGGCGTACTCGCCCTGCCACCACGTACGGCAGGGTGAGTCGTACCCGGCCACGCTCCTGATCACCGGGGGCAACGACGCACGGGTCCCTCCCTGGCACGCCTGGAAACTCTGCGCCGCGCTCCAGGAGGCGAACTCCGGCCGGCAGCCGGTCCTCCTGGACCACCGGCCCGGCACCGGCCACCACGGGCGCACCGGCGCCGCCGCCACGGCCCTCAGCGCCCGCGTGCTGGCCCTCCTCGCCACCCGCACCGGCCTCGCCGCCCCCACGAGACCGAAGCCGCCCTCGCCAGTCACCGACGTGAACGCGCCCTCCCCGCTCCGGGCGCTCCGGCAGCCGACCGCACCCGCACCGTCCTGAGGAGCACCGCATGACCTGGGCACACCTGCGCCACGGCCCGGCACACCAGCCCTACGCACACCAACCGCCGGCAGCCCCGCCGGCCGCTTCCGCGGTGGACCTCGCCAAGGTGTACGGCAGCGGGGCACGCCGCGTCGCAGCCCTCGACGGCGTGAGCGTGGCGTTCCAGCAGGGGCACTTCACCGCCATCATGGGCCCTTCCGGGTCGGGCAAGTCCACGCTCATGCAGTGCCTCGCGGGACTGGACACGCCCACCTCCGGAAGGGCCCTCATCGGCGACACCGATCTGGCCGGTCTCTCCGAGCGCCAGCTGACGCGCCTGCGCCGGGAACGGATCGGGTTCATCTTCCAGGCGTTCCACCTCCTGCCCGCCCTGACCGTGGCGGAGAACATCACCCTTCCCCTGGCCATCACCGGCCGGCGCCCGGACCGGCAGTGGCTCGATCAGGTCGTCACCACGCTCGGCCTCACGGACCGGCTCAGGCACCGCCCCGGAGAGCTGTCCGGCGGCCAGCAGCAACGCGTCGCCTGTGCCCGGGCCCTCGCAGGCCGGCCGGACATCGTCTTCGCCGACGAGCCCACCGGCAACCTCGACACCCCCACCAGCGCCGAAGTCCTCTCCCTCCTCGCCCACCTGACCCACCGCATGGGGCAGACCATCATCATGGTCACCCACGACCCCGCGGCCGCCGCCTACACCGACCGCGTCGTCTTCCTGGCCGACGGCCGCATCACCGACGAGCTCCACCGCCCGGACGCAGACCAGATCCTGGACCGGATGAAGCGCTTCGACCACCTGTGACCGGACCGCCGGCCCCGCGGCGATCTGCGCCGAACAGCCGTCACGGGGCCCGCTCCGCGGGCAGGATGGGCGCATGGACACGGCGGAGCGGGATACGGCGGAGCGGGATACGGATCGGTTCCGGTGGCTGCGTGAGCATCCCGCGCCGCTGGTGGCGGTCGACGCGCTCGTGCGGGACGACGGCGGCCGGCTGCTGGTCGTCGAGCCCACGTACAAGCCGGGGTGGGACATCGTCGGCGGCCTCGTGGAGCACGAGGAACTGCTGTCCGCGCTCGCCAGGGAAGCGGAGGAAGAGGTCGGCCTGCGCGGGCTGCGCATCGGCCGGCTGCTGGCGGTGGACAACGTGCCGGCGGCAGGACCGGGCCGCCCGGTGATCGTGTTCATCTTCGCGGCACGCCCCGCCGAGCCGGAGGTGCGGTCCGTCGATCTGATCCTGCAGCAGGAGGAGATCCGGGCGGCCGAGTTCGTTCCGGACGAGACGGCGCTGGAGCGGTTCCCGGACCCTCTGCGGCGTCGTGTCGCGGCCGCGCTGGAGGCCGAACGCGGCGCGCACACCGCCTATCTCGTCGACGGCCGGGCGCACCCGGCGGGCCGGGACCGCTAGACGACGACGGCCTCGTCGAGGAGCCGGCGCATGCCGGCCGGCGACAGGCCCGGGTTCTGTGCCGCGTACCGGGCGTCCGCGGGGTCGGCGAGCATTTCGTGCAGCCGGGGCAGGGGCAGCCGCGGGTCTCCGGCGGCCTGGTGGCGTACGTAGTCGGCCTCGTCCCTGCTGAGCCGGTCGAGCAGTCCGGGTGAGGCGTCAGGAGCGTGGACGGCGAAGCGGCGCAGCCCGGGGTCCTCGTGGTCCGCGAGCGCGGCCAGGCGGTGCAGGGGGAAGCCGGGCTTGTCCAGCAGCAGCCATCGCGTGCAGCCGTCCCACTCGATGAGGATCCGCCACATGAGCTCGGGCGGCGGTGCCGGATGGTGCTCGCACAGCAGGAGCCGGACGGCGAAGTCGTCGTCGCGGGCGAGGCGGGCGACGAGGTCGGGCGGGAGGTACGGGCTGACGGCGGCGCTGCGGCGCAGCCATACGTGGGAGGAGTGGACGCAGCGGCGCAGGACGCCGGCGTCCTCGCGGGCTTCCCGGACCCAGAGCAGGGGGCGCAGCCGTTCGTCGGGGCCGATCTCGTAGTCGATGGCGGCGCGTTGGGTCTCCGTGAGCTCCGGGCGGGCGGAGACGGCGCGGCGTACGGGGTGGTGGGGGTCGCGGGCGAGGTGGGCGACCAGGTCGGCGGGGAGGGAGGGGTTCTCGGCGACCGCCATCCGCTCGGACGGCTCGTCGCTGTGCGCGTAGCGTTCGGCCAGGACACGGTCGAGCCGTCCGTGGGTCAGCAGGAGGGTGAGGTCCCAGCGGTCGAGTTCCCCGGCGAGTTCCGCGGTGTGGCGCGCGTCGCCGGAGGCCGCGCGGAGGGCGGCGGCTCGCCGTACGTAAGGCTCCTCGTCGGCGAGCAGCGCCTCCCGGGCCTCGGGTGTCAGTTCGTCCCATGCGCGGCAGGCGGCGTGGCGCAGGTCCGGGTCGGGGCTGCCGGCGAGGCCGGCCAGGACGCGGGCGGGGAGGGACGGCGATATCAGCGCCTCGTGGCGGATGTACGAGCGCGGGTCGTTGAACAGGCGCGCGTAGGTCTCGTCGGGCAGGGGCTCGGGCCGGCTCCGGAAGACCAGCGGGCCGGTGGCCAGGGCCAGCCGCACTCGGGGCGTGTCGTCGACCAGGCGTGCCCGCTGTGCGCCCGGGGCGAGCGGGCTTTCGGCGAATGCTGACCGGACCTTCACGTCGGGGTGGCCCACGATCGCGTCGATCACCTCGCCGGGAAGGCTCGCGCGCCGCGCCACCCTCTCCCCCACCTCGGGGCTTGCCGAGTGCAGAAGGCGCAGGAGTACGTCGGGCGGGGCGGCGGGGTTGCCGGCGAGGCCGTACAGGATGTCTGCGGACACGGAGCTCTCAGGTGGATCGAGGTGCTGTCGGTGGCTCCATCCAAGCACCCCGCTCCGCGCCGGGCGCTGAGCAGGGGCCAGGGAGCAGCTGCCGCGGATTCGCCCGGCGCGGACGGAGCAGGTACGTGGTGCGTGGTGCGTCAGTTC
Source organism: Streptomyces telluris (assembly GCF_024519335.1). Taxonomy (NCBI): domain Bacteria; kingdom Bacillati; phylum Actinomycetota; class Actinomycetes; order Kitasatosporales; family Streptomycetaceae; genus Streptomyces; species Streptomyces telluris. Next base: position 27,450 of record NZ_JANIID010000046.1, on the reverse strand, counting down.
CAGGGGTTGGCGGGCTGGTCGTTGATGGCCGTCCAGAAGCGGGTCCCGGCCGGGACGTCCCCGTAGGCCCAGTAGCTCCAGCCGCCCGAGCTCTCCAGGTTGGGCCCGTATCTGCCGTCGTGGAACTCGGCCATGCGCCAGCCCGTTCCGAAGTTGTTGGCGCAGACTCCGTCGGCGACCGCGCGGCTGGTCAGGCGGGTGCCGCGGATCGGGTTGGTGGCCGCGACCGCGCCGCGCGCCCAGCCCGCGTAGAAACCGGGCGTGATGCCGGCGGGGGCCGGCGAGCCGTCGACTCTCAGGCAGAGGAGGGGCAGGGCCGTGGTCGTGGCGGTGTCACCTTGGTACGGATTGCTCAGGGGGCCGCCGCCCACCTGCACGGTTCCGCCGGGGCCGTCCGCGAGCAGGGTCCAGGTCATGGCCTTGCCGTTGGCGTCCCCGGAGGGCGTCGCGGCGGCAGCGGGGGTCACGACGCTCCCTGCCGCGGCCAGGGCCGCAACACCGAGAGCGAGGGCAGTCTTCACCGAGCGCATGGCTTCTCCTCACTGATGTGACATGAGATGCGATGGCGTAACGGTGGGGATTCTCCACGCTCTTCACAGAACCTCCAAGGGCGGAACCGGACACCGCCCGGGAGGGCTATCTCGCCGTGTACGTCAGACAGTCCACCGAGGACCCCAGGGACGCCACGGTGATGCCGGGCGCCTGGCATTCGAGGTCGACGTTGTGCAGGCACCCGGACATCTTGCAGGCGCCGACCCGGCCGACGGCGGAGGCGTCGCCGCCCTTGTACGGGAAGACGAAGTACGTATCGCAGTGGGCGTGCTTCGCGTCGCCCACCGTGATGGCCAGAGCATGGCAGGCGCTGTCCTGGTTGTACGCGCACTCATCCACCTGACACAGGCTCACCTGCGGCATCTCCACGGCGTTCTCCTCGGCATGACGTCAGGCACGGCGCCCCTGGTCTGTTCCCACGACGCCTTCCTCGGGCACCGGACGGCGACACCGGTGTTCCGGTCCGTTCACCCGGAAGCGGGAGCCCCCCGCCGGGGCCCGGGACGAGCGCCCGCCACCGCGAGGGACACCCCGGTACGGCCTCCTCCCCGGCCCCTTGACCGGGCCGCACGCCACGGGGTCAGCTGACCGTGGACCCGGTCCGCCGGCACGCGTGACCGGGGCCGGGACCGGACGACGACCGGAGCGAGCAGGCCGGCCGCAACACCGGCGGGCCGTACAGGACGGAGGCGGAGCGACATGACCGCACAGGCACGCGACCGGGTGCAGCACGCCGACCCCCTTCCCCTGCACCGGCTGCAGGTCGCACCGCCGCAGGTACCGCCGTTCGCCATGGGCTCCTTCGACGCCCTCGGCCCCGACTCCCGGGCGGGCTATCCGCACCGGCACACCTTCTACGAGATCGTCTACGTGACCGGCGGCTCGGGCGCCCACGTCATCGACCTCGTCCGCAGACCCCTCAGCCCTCCCCACCTGTGCGTCATCCTGCCCGGGCAGGTGCACTACTGGGAGCAGGTGTCGGGCCTGCGCGGCGTCCTGACGCTGTTCACCGAGGACTTCCTGCTGGCGCGCCCCGGCGACCGGCAGCTGCTGCGCACGCTCGCGGAGCAGCACTGGCTCCGGCTCCCCGCCGCGCCCTCGGAAGGGGACGGCGACGCCGCGGGCATCGGCTCGCTCATCCGGGCCATGGCGGCCGAGTTCGCCGCGAAGGCCGACGGCTACGCCTCCGTGCTGGAGGCGTACCTGCACATCCTGCTCGTACGCGCCCTGCGCCTGCCCGGCGCGCGAAGACCCGACGCCGCGGCCGGCCGGGCCGCGGAGGTCGCGCGGGAATTCGGACTGCTGCTCACCGGGACCGCGGGTGCCGAGCGGTCGGTCGGGGCGTACGCGGCGCGCATCGGCGTCTCCGTCGGCTATCTGAACGAAGCCGTCAAACAAGCCACCGGCCGTACGCCCGGCGAGCTGATCCGCGCGGCGCGGACCCTGGAGGCGAAGCGGCTGCTGGCCGGTTCCTCCCTGGGCGTCGGCCAGGTCGCCCGGCGCGTGGGTTTCAGCGACCCCGCGTACTTCTGCCGCTTCTTCCGGCGCGAGACCGGCCTCAGCCCCGGGGACTTCCGCCGCAGGGCGGTGACGGAGGAGCCGGAGGACCTTGGGACAGGGGAGCCGGAAAGGCTGGAGACGGCGGGGGAGGCAGGGCCCCGCGTAAGCCTAGGGAATCACCATGTTTGCCCAGCGGAGTCCATCGATCCGCAGGGCCCGCCTCCCTAGGTTCGTCGGTGAGCCACTCACCCCAGGAGGCGGACCATGACGGACGATCACGCCCGCGCCGGCGACACCAGCGGCACCGGCATCACCGGCATCACCGGAGGCACCGGAGGCACCGGAGGCACCGGGGACACGGAGGCTATAGGCCGGCGAACGGTCAGTCGCAAGACCCTGCTCAAGGCGGCGCTCGTGGCGGTGCCCCTGCCCGCGCTGCTCGGCGGCGTGGCCCTCGCCCGGGACCACCGGCCCTCGGACGCACCCCTCCGGCCGACGCCCTTCTGCGACGACGGGGACGACCCCACGCCGCCGCAGATCGAAGGCCCCTATTTCAAGCCCGACTCCCCCGAGCGCGCTTCGCTGCTGGAGCCCGGGACGCGGGGCACGCGCCTCACAGTGGAAGGCTTCGTCTTCGGACTGACCTGCCGCCCCGTCGCGCACGCCCTGCTGGACTTCTGGCAGGCGGACGACGCGGGTGCGTACGACAACCGCGGCTTCCGGATGAGGGGGCACCAGTACACGGACGCCCGGGGCGCGTTCAAGCTGACGACCATCGTGGCGGGCCTCTATCCGGGCCGTACGCGCCACCTCCACGTCAAGGTGCAGGCACCCGGCGGCCCTCTCCTCACCACGCAGCTCTACTTCCCCGGAGAGCCCCGCAACAACACCGACCCGCTCTTCAACGCCGCCCTGCTCATGAACGTCCGCCAGGCCGGCCCGGCGAAGCAGGCGACCTTCGACTTCGTGGTGAACACGGGCGGGCCCGGGAAGTAGCGGCGCGGCCGGCGGCAGGCGTCCGGGCCGGGCTGTCAGACCGACAGCCGGAAGCCGAGGTCGCCGAACGCGACGTGATCGCCGGGGCCGACCCGGACGGACCCGGCGATGCGCAGGCCGTTCACGTAGGTGCCGTTGCGGGAGCCGAGGTCCGTCAGACGCCAGCCGTGGTCGAGCCAGCGCAGCTCCGCGTGGCGGCGGGAGACCGTGTCGTCCTCCAGGCGCAGGTCGGAGACCGGGGCCCGGCCGATGGTGAGCGGCTTCGTACCGGGCTCGGGGAGCCGGAGGCCGGGAAGCCGCGCACCGCGCCAGGCTCCGCGCACGTGGGCCCCGAAGGCCGACAGACGGCTGACCGTGCGCAGGATGAAGTCCGAGAACCGTCCGCGGGCGGGGAGATCGGCCATGGCCAGCTCGATCTCGGCGCTGGTGCGGGCGGTCAGGACGAGGTCCATGCGGCGCATGAACGTGTCGTGGGACAGCCTGCCGTCGCCGGTGCCGTCGCGCAGGACCGCCAGGGCCCGCTCCCGGTCGGCCTCGGAGGGCCGTGTCACGCGCGTACGGAACTCAGGAGACGTCATGGAGGTGATTCTCGGCTTTCGGCCCCGCCCTGTCCACAAAACCAAACAGACGCACGACACTGAGGGGGAATCAGCGGATCCGGACGTGTCCTCGCCGGGGGCACCCGGCACCGGGCGCACCCTGCGGGGATGGGAAAGTGTCAGGGCCGGCACGCCGTCCGACGGAGGAGAGAGCACAGCATGGCCGTCATCCACAAGACCACCCTCAAGCCGACCAAGATAGAGCTGCTGACCGCCTGGCTCCCCTCCCGCACCTGGTACCGGGGCGGCGCGGGCGAACCGCAGTTGACCAAGTCCGGCGGCTTCCGGCTCGACGACCCGCAAGGTGAGGTCGGGATCGAGTTCATCATCGTCACCGACACCTCCGGGACCGCCCCGGTCGCCTACCTGGTGCCGCTCACCTACCGCGGTGCCCCGCTGGAGGGGGCGGGCGACGACGCCCTCGTCGGCACCATGGAACACGGGGTGCTGGGGCGGCGGTGGATCTACGACGGCTGCCACGACCCGGTGCTGGTCGCCCAGTTGCTCGCCCTCGTCGAGGGCCGGGTGCAGGCCCAGGACCAGAGCGTCAGCGACACCCCCGACCTGGAGGTCACCCGCTCCTTCACCGGTGCCGGGCCCGCCCCGGCGGACTTCACCGTCACCGCCACGACCGACGGCGAAGAGGCCACCGAACTGTCCGCCCCGCACGGCGCGGCACTGCGCCTGCACCGGGTCCTGCAGCCCGGCCCCGACGCCCTCCCCGAAGGGGCGGCAGGCCACGTCGGCGGCTCCTGGCAACTCCCGGACGGCACCCGCACCCGAGGGCTGTTCGCCGCACTGCGCAACCTCCCGCAGGCCTGAGCCGCAGGAACACGCTTCACGGGGCGCCGGGCCGGCGACTCGGCGCCCCGGCTGGGCGTCGCCCTTGCTCACGTAACCGTCGTACAGGTCGCGCACCGGCAGTCTCTTCAACTGCGGGTCGAACACGACCCGCGCGGAGGCATCCGCGCGGGTCGTGCGGACCCGAACCCGGCTGAAGTCGTAGCCGTGATGCGATTCCATCCTCTTCCGCGTGGCCGGTTCCAGCGCTTGCCCGGGCGCGGAGAGCGCGCTCGCGATGGCAAGTCCAGGCGGCGTCTCCGGCCGACTGCGGCGGCGCGGGCCCCCGCTCGTACGCACTGCCCGGCCGACTGAGCATGACGGGCCGGTGCAGCGGCGAACGCACCTCGGTGCGGGGGGGGGAGAGAGAAAAGGCTATGGCGCAGCTCCGGGGGTGGCTAGCCTTGCCGTCATGCTGACTGGAGATCTTGTGCGGCTTCGCGCTTTCGAGCCTTCCGATGCCGAGCTCATATGGCGGTGGAACAACGATCCCGAGGTCGGGCGCTGGATGTTCGGCGGGTATCCGGAGTCCGCCGCCCAGATCGCCGAGCGTTTCGAGAAGCTGCCGCGGAACTCCTACGCCAGCACGTTCCTCGGCATAGAGCCGCTCGACGCACCGCGGCTGATCGGGTCGGTACGGCTGCGCGATGCCGCCCCCGAGACCGGTGCGGCCGAGCTGGACCTCCGGATCGGTGACAAGGACTACTGGGGCCGCGGCTACGCGACCGACACCATGCGGGTGATCTGCCGGTACGGCTTCGACGAGATGCGCCTGCACCGGATCGCCCTGACGGTCGTCGCGGACAACGTCTCGGCTCGCCGTGTCTACGAGAAGGTCGGCTTCGTCGAGGAGGGCCGCCAACGGGAGTGCTTCCGCCGGGACGGCAAGTGGCACGACATGATCGTCATGGGGCTCCTGGAGGGCGAACTCCGCTGACGCCGGCCCTGCCCTCCCCCTTCCTTCTCTTTCCTCTCCTTCCTCTCCCTTCCTTTCCCCTGGTCCCCGCACCCGGCGGATGAGTACGTGCGCCTGCGTACTTTGAGTAGCTGCCCCGAGGTGCAGCGGCCTGCGCGGAGGGTTCACTTGCCCCATGAACGACCAGGGAACGCAAGCGGACGTCGAGCTGCGGCGGGCGTGGGCCGACGCCAATGCCGCGGACGCCGCCGAGCAGACGCGGAAAGCCGGTACCGGCGGCCCCGCCGATCGTGACGACAACGCCTTGAGTGCACCCCTCTGGGCCACGGTGCTCGCGGTGCTGGTCATTCCCGTGGCCGTGGTGTTCGGCTCGCTCTCCCCCATGGCCACCGACAGCTGCGGGCCGGACAACTGCTCCCGGGCGCTCGACGGTGCCCTTGCCCTGATCAAGTACGGCCTGTTCACCACGGTCATCGGTACGCCGGTGCTGCTTCTGACGTCCTGGTTCCTTCCGCGCCGCATGCGCTACGCCACGGCGCGCAGGTACCTCGCGTGGTGTGCGCTGCTTCCGCCGGTGATGGTCGTCCTCATGGTGCTCGGCCTGCCGGAGTGAGGTCGTCCCCGCCCCTCGCCGGCGCCCGCGAGCGCTTCCCGGTCAGTTTCGCCGTCTTCGGAGTCGCCCGTACCCACCGGGCCCTGGGCACGACTCTGGGGCCCGACCACTCCACGGTCGCGAAGTCCGTGCGCCGGGCTCGCCGCCGCCGGGCTGGTCACTCGTGAGCGCAGTGACGCCGACCGCCGGGTGACCCTGGTGTCGCTGACCCCGGAAGGCCGTGCGCTCGAATCCCACGTCGCAGAGGTATGGGCCAAGCTGGAGGAGCGCGCCACCGCCGGACTGAGCGCAGAGGAGTGCGCACGGTTCGTGGCCGCTGCCCGCGCCATCGAGGCAGCCATCGAGCCGGACGCCGCCATCGACGGCTGCCGCCCGGACGCGCCGCTCACCGACCACCCCTGGTTGAAAGGAAGCACCGCCGTGTCAGCAGCACTTCCCACGCATTCCGAGCGTCTCGCGAGCCCCACCCCTCCCGCGCTGCCCGAGTACAGGTCCGCCCTGGTCACCGGCGGTTCCCGCGGCATCGGTGCCGCGATCGCCACACGCCTGGCCGCGGACGGCATACGCGTCGCACTGACCTACAACGCGTCCCGCACCGCCGCCGACCGCGTCGTCGAAGAGATCACCGAGGCGGGCGGCCACGCCCTGGCCCTCCATGCGGACAGCGCCGACGCCGACCAGATCCGTGCCGCCGCCGACGCGACGGGCAGGGAGTACGGGAAGATCGACATTCTGGTCAACAACGCAGGCATAGGCATGGGCGGGCCCATCGAGGAGATGCCCATCGAGCACTTCGACCGGACGATGGCCGTCAACGTGCGCGGCCCGTTCGCCGCCGCCCAGGCCGTACTCCCCCACATGCCCGATCACGGCCGCATCATCAACATCGGCAGCGTGTTCGCCGACCGGACCCCCTTCGGCACGCTGTCCGCCTACGTGACCAGCAAGGCCGCCGTCGCCGGCCTGACCCGCGCCCTCGCCCGTGACCTCGGCGGCCGCGGCATCACGGTCAACAACATCCAGCCCGGCCCCATCAGCACCGATCTGACGTCCGCCGACAGCCACGTCCGCGACGTCATGACCGAGGCCACCGCCCTGCGCCGCTTCGGCACGCCGGAGGAGATCGCCGGCCTCGTCGCCTATCTCGCCGGGCCCGAAGCCTCGTACATCACCGGGGCCACCATCACCGCCGACGGCGGGTACGCGGTCTAGGCGAGGCCCGGGCGGGTACGCGCTCTCAGGGACGGCCGCCGGCAGGTCCTGGAGAACAGGATGAACTGGCGCGCAGGCCGACCGGGGAAGATAGTAGAAGGCAGGGGACATCTGTCACATCGGAGGACACCATGATCGTCCTCGGCGTCATTCTCCTCATCATCGGGTTCCTGGCCGGTATCTCGATCCTGTGGACCATCGGCATCATCCTGCTGGTCATCGGCCTGATCCTCTGGGTCCTCGGAGCAGTGGGGCACGCGGTCGGCGGACGCAAGCACTACTGGTAGGTAGCCGGTGCTGCCGCCGGCAGGCGCAACAGCGGTGAGCGCAACAGCCTGTCTCCGGCCGCCGGCTGTACCAGGGCGGGCGGTCAGGCCACGCTGCGCCTGCTGGCGAACGCCGGCAGGCCGTGACGGAAAGGAGCAGGGTGCCGAGCCTGCCCGACGCACGCGGAACCTTGTCCGAGGCGGTGATCGGTGCGCTCGGCTGCGAGCCCGGAGGGACGGCAAGCCTTGCTCCCTGCGGCGCCGTGCGCAACTCCGACCCGTACGGAGACGATCTCCACCTCGCCCTCTACCTCTGCTACGAGCTGCACTACAGAGGCTTCGACGGCGTGGAGGACGCATGGGAATGGGACCCGGAGCTGCTCCGCCTGCGCGCAGCGCTGGAACGGGCGTTTCTCTCCGCCCTGCGCGGTGACGTCCCGGTCCATCCGGACGTCGCTTCCGCGCTGCGGGACGTGCTCGTGGAGCCCGCCGACGGCGAAGGGGTCTCGCATTTCCTGCGGGACGGGGGCACGGTGCAGCACCTGCGCGAGTACGTGGCCCTGCGCTCCCTGTACCAGCTCAAGGAAGCGGACCCGCACGCCTGGGCCATTCCCCGGCTGACCGGGAGGGCCAAGGCGGGGCTGGTGGCCGTGGAGTACGACGAGTTCGGCGCGGGGCGGGCCGACCGCATCCACGCGGGCCTCTTCGCCGCCGCGATGAGCGAACTCGGCCTCGACCCGGCGTACGGCCGCTACCTGGAAGCAGCCACGGCCCACACGCTGGCCGTGGTGAATCTGATGTCACTCCTGGGGCTGCACCGGTCGCTGCGAGGTGCGCTCGCCGGGCACTTCGCGGCAGTGGAGATCACGTCGTCCCCCTCGTCCCGGCGCCTGGTCCAGGCGATCGACAGGCTCGGTGCGGGCCCCGCGGCCCGTCACTTCTACGCCGAACACGTCGAAGCGGACGCCGTGCACGAGCAGTTGGTACGTCATGAGGTCATCGGCGGCCTGCAGGCGGACGATCCCGGGCTGACGCACGACATCGCCTTCGGGATCGACGCCACCGTTTGGCTTGAGGACCGTCTCGCCGGCCACATTCTCGGGGCGTGGAGCGACGGTGGTTCCGCGGTACGCCGTCCTCTCTGACGGCTGCGCGCAGGCCGAGGCTGCCGGTTCGCGGGATTCCGTGCGCTTCAGCTTGAGGCTTCCCGGGAAGATTCGTCCGGCCGGTGGCGACGGCGATGGCTGGTGTCGCAGAACGGGTAGAGAAGGCTCCGACGGCAGGTGCACACAGCGACGACCGGCCGGTCCGAGCGGACGACCCTGCCGTCCTCCGTCACGAACTCCACCGGCCCCTCGATCAGCATTGGCCCGCCCGGTTCCTGCCACACCCGCCGCGCCTCGCCGGACCCCGGCTCCTCAGGTGAGGTGTTCGCCACGGACCACCACCAGTTCGTCCCGGGCGTCGCCGGACCCGATCAGCCCTTGCTCCCGCATCCACGGGGCCTGACCGCGCATGACCGGGCCGTACGCCACGGTGCGCCGGGCGGTCACTTCCGCGGTCAGCCCGCCCTTCTCCAGCGCCTTCACGGTGCGTTCCGGCCCGCATACGGACGAGTGGACCATCAGCACCACTCCGCCGGGCCGGAGCAGCTCCGGCACTCCCCGGCACAGCCGGTCCAGGAGGGCTCGGCCGTCCGCTCCCGCGGCCCAGTTCCGCCCGGGGCCGCGCAGGGGCTTCCGGCCGCCCGGCACCGGCACGTACGGAGGGTTTGTCAGGATCAGGTCGAAGCGCCCGCCGGACACGGGCGTCAGCAGGTCACCCCGGACGGTCCGCACGCACACCCCTGCCCGCAGCGCGTTCAGGCGGGTCGTGAGCACGGCACGGCGCGAGGCGTCGACGGCGACGGCCCGGGCGTGGCGCCGTGCCGCCGCCACGGCCAGTACGCCGCAGCCGGTGCCCACGTCCAGCACGGCCGCGCCACGCTCGACCCGCTCCCGGGAGAAGGCTTCCAGGAGCAGTGCTGTGTCCTCCTGGGGCACATAGACCCCAGGAAGCCGGAAGAAGCGCATTTCCCTCGGGTACCCCGGCGGGAGGGGCGGTAAGCGGACCCGTAGGCCCATCGGGGGGCTGGGTGAGCAGAAGCGTCCGGAGGGTATTCGTGCGGGCCGCCGCGTGTCCCGGAAGACCGGCCGGTCGTTACAAGTCATGACATGCCCACTCGTATCTCTGCAGGAGAGTCGATGCGCCGAGTCCTCACCACCGTCGCCATGGCCGCAGCCGCTCTGACGTTCGGATCGGCCACTGCCGCCCAGGCTGCCGGTTCGGCGCCCTCCCCGGACCTCGGCGGGCTGGCGGCGATCGACCCCGGCAGTCTGGGCAAAACCGTGGACGGCGCGGTGCAGAAGGCGACGCGCATCGCCGGGGACGCCGGGAGCAAGGTCGTGAAGAAGGCGGTTCCCATGGCGGGCAAGGCGGCCGGCGGGACCGTGAGGCACACGACGGCCGCGGCCCAACGCACCGTCGGCCGGATGGCGGGATCAGCAGGGTCCCTCGTGGGCGAAGCGGCGAAGTCGGCCGCCCGGGGCGGGCAGTCGGCCCATGCGCGGCCGACCGGCCCACTCCCCATGAAGAAGGTGTGAGCCGGAGACGTGTGGAACCGGTACAGCGAAACCCGCTCCGGCCGCCGTGCCGGAGCGCCTACTTCCTGTCCTTGAGGGTGTAGCCGCCGGCCACGACGGGCGAGTCGGCAGCCGGCGCCATGCACGGCGTGAGCGGCGGCTTCTTCTCCTTCTTCAAAGAGGCCCCGGACAGCCCGATCCGGGCGGGCCCGCCGCCCTTGCCTTCCGGGACGTAGAAGCTCACCCCCATCCGGACGTGCGGTTCGAGGTGGGTCCGCCAGGGGTGTCCGGGGCTGGTGCGCTCCAGGGTGCCGGTCACCGTTGCGGTGGGGCCACCTGTGGTGAGGCAGTCGACCTTGAAGTCACCCCAGTAGACCTCCGGCTCGCCGCCCGGATGCTCGACCTTGTGGAAGATGCGGAACGTTCCCCCGGACTGCAGGGGCTTGTTGCCCTGGGCGAAGGTGCTGCGGGCGTCGACCGAGACCCGGATGTCGTCGCCGTCGACGGGGTAGCCCATGCGGGCTTCCCCTCGTATGGAGGAAGTGGTCGTCTCTGCGGCCGCAGACCCGACGGCCACCGAATCGACGGTCGTCGACTTCGGGCCGAGGCCGGGCGAAGGGGTGGTCGCCACCGCGGCACCGGCCGGAATGGTCAAGGCGACGGCGAGGGAGACGAGCGCGGCGGCACGAAGGGCCTTCTTCTGCATGGAGGTTCTCCGATCGGGAGCGCAGTTCGGAAGTGCGGCTCGGGAGTGAGTGGTGGGGCGAACTGCTCCCGATCTTTTCCAACGGAGCCTGCCCCGGGCGTCCGTCGCTCGTACCGGGCCCGCCCACCGGGCGGCCGGAATCAGCAGCCATCCCCCGACCCTCTGGTCGCATGCACGGCTCCGCCGTACGGGTGAGGCCCCAAGGCTGGGAATAAGCGTTTCCTACAAATCCCGGACGCCGAAATCCGTTGGCCACGACATCTAATTTCCCGTCACCCCCTTGGCAGAGTGGCCGTCAAGTCGATCTCTTCCCGCAGTCGACTCTGCAGGGAGTTGTATCTCTACTACAAAGGGGGTTCGCTCAGTGAGCACGCACACCGATGATGTGGTCGTCACGGGCCTGGGGGCCACGACTCCGCTCGGCGGGGACGTCGCCTCGACCTGGTCGGGGATGCTGGCCGGGCGGTCGGGGATCAGCGCGATCGAGGAGGAGTGGGCGGCCGACCTGCCCGTGAAGATCGCCGGCAGGCTGAGGACCGAGCCCACCGAGGTCCTGGACCGCGTACAGGCCCGCCGCATGGACCGCTGTGAGCAGATAGCGCTCGTCGCCGCCCGCGAGGCCTGGGCCGACGCGGGCGGGCCCGACGTCGACCCGGAGCGGCTGGCCGTCGTGATCGGCACGGCCACCGGTGGCGCCCTGACCATGCTCGGCCAGGACGACATCCTCGAAACCTCCGGGGTGCGGCGCGTGTCGCCCCACACCGTCCCGATGCTGATGGCGAACGGCCCGGCCGCGTGGGTCAGCATCGACCTCGGCGCCCGCGGCGGCGCGCACACCCCCGTCAGCGCCTGTGCGTCCGGGGCCGAGGCCATCGCGATGGGCCTTGACCTGATCCGGCTCGGCCGCGCCGACGTGGTCGTAGCAGGCGGCACGGAAGCGTGCATCCACCCGCTCCCGCTGGCCGGCTTCGCCCAGGCCAAGGCCCACTCAACGCGCAACGACGCGCCCGGGCAGGCGTCCCGCCCCTTCGACACCGACCGCGACGGATTCGTCATCGGAGAGGGCGCGGTCGTGGTCGTCCTGGAGCGCGCCGGGTCCGCCGCCTCGCGGGGAGCCCGGGCCCACGCGACGCTCGCCGGCGCCGGCGTCACCTCGGACGCCCACCACATCACCGCCGCGCATCCCGACGGCCAGGTCCGCGCGATGCGCATGGCCCTGACCTCCGCGGGGCTGGATCCCCTGGCCGTCGCGCACGTCCACGCCCATGCGACGTCCACCCCCAAGGGCGATCTCGTGGAGGCCCGGTCGATCACCGAGGCCATCGGCACGCACCCGGCCGTCACCGCGACCAAGTCGATGACCGGCCACCTGTTCGGCGCCGCCGGCGCGATCGGCGCCCTCGCGACGATCCTCGCCGTACGCGACGGCGTCATCCCCGCAACGCAGAACCTCGACACCCTCGACCCGGAGGTGAAGCTCGACGTCGTCGCGGGACAGCCCCGGCACGGCAAGCTGACGGCCGCGCTCACGAACTCCTTCGGCTTCGGCGGGCACAACGCCTCCCTGGTGTTCACGCCCGCGCCCTGACCCCTCCCGGCCGGCCCTCCGCCCCGGCCGACGCCCCGGCCGACGCCGGGGCCGGGGCAAGGGACCGCCGGTCCGTCCGGAGCGGTCGTAACGGCGCAGCCGGGGGCGTTCCGGCGCGTACCCCTACGGCCCCACCATGACTGGCAGCGGCAATCGGGCCCGAGGATGCTTGAGCGTGTCGTACGGGTACGGTCCTACGGCACGACCGAGCGGGAGCAGGCACGTGAGGGCACCGAAAGCAGGTCGCAGCGCGGAGAGGCGCTGGTTCCTGCGCCACCTCCAGTTGCTGCCGGTGGCCCTGCTCGTCGGAGGGGTCGTCCTCGACTACAACACCCCTCCGCGCTTCAGCGCCGAGGCCTTCTACACCGCCGCACCGATGGCGGCGGCCGCGCTGCTGTCGCTGCGCGCGACGATCCTGGCAGCCGTCGCCGCCTGCGCCGCCGACTTCGCGATGCTCACGCACTTCGGCATCATGGGGGATTCCGGCGGCCGCAGCGAGCTGGCGGCGGTCGCGACCGTCTCGGCGATCGCCGTCGTCGTCAACCGTCTCATGCACTACAGCAACCTGCGGCTGCAGTCGGCGCGGAGGATCGCCCTCGCCGTACAGGACGCCGTCCTGCCACGGCCGCCGGCCTCGATCGGGCCCTACAAGATCGCCGTGCGCTACCAGTCCGCCGTGAAGGACGCGCAGATCGGCGGTGACCTCTACGGCGTCCAGGACACTCCGTACGGCGTACGCTGCCTGGTCGGCGACGTGCGGGGCAAGGGCATGGAAGCGGTCAAGGCGGTGGACGTGGCGCTCGGCGTGTTCCGGGAGGCCGCCGACGACGAACCCACGCTCGTGCGGATCGCGGCCAGGCTGGACCGGGCGCTGCTGCGGGAAGCGAAGCGGCGGCCGGGGCCGGAGCGCACCGAGGGGTTCGTCACCTGCGTCCTGGCCGAGATCCCGCCCTCGGGCGGCGAACTGCGGCTGATCAACCGGGGGCACCCGCCGCCGTTGCTGCTGCACGGCGAGGCGGTCCGCGGCGTGGAACCGTCCGAGCCGGCCCTGCCCTTGGGCCTGACGGAGCTGAGCGCCGTCGAGGACCGGACCGACACCGTGCCCTTCCCGCCGGGGACGACCCTGTTCCTGTACACCGACGGCCTGAGCGAGGCGCGCGACCGGTCCGACACGTTCTACGACCCGGTCGCCCGGCTGACCGGGCGCGGCTTTCCCTCGCCGGACGCGCTGCTCGACGCCGTCCTGGCCGATGTGCGCCGTCACACCGGTGGCTGCATCACCGATGACCTGGTACTGCTCGCCATCAACCGGAGCGCGGGGACGTGAGCCGCTGAGGCTCCTCGGCCGACCGGCCGCGGGCGGGGGCGGAGGCGGGGTCAGCCGTCAAGCCTCGGGGCTCTCGGACCTCAGAAACCTCAGCCCTCAGGTCTCAGGCCTCAAGACGCCTGCTCGGCCGCCCGCCACTCCGGCGCGAGCACCGACCAGATCTCCTCGTCGTGGCGCTTCCCCCGGTACAGGAAGCTCTCCCGCAGCACGCCGTCCCTCGTCATGCCGAGCCGCCGCGCCACGGCGATGCTGGGCGCGTTCTCCGCCGACACCCACCACTCCACGCGGTGGATGCCGCGCTCCTCGACGGCCCAGTCGATGACCGCGCGCGCGGCCCGGGTCACCAGGCCCCTGCCCACCGCCGCCGGCTCCAGCCAGCAGCCCGCCTCGGCGACGCCCTGCTCGAAGTCCAGCCTCCGCAGCAGGAAACCACCGACCAGCTTTCCGTCCGACCAGATGCCGTAGAGGCGTCCGGTGTCGGCCGCGGTCCTCTCCGCGTACGTCCGGAGGAACGCCCGGCTGGACTCCAGGTCCGTGACGACGTCGGGGAGCCCGTTGTGCTGCCCGATGAACTCCCGCCCCCGGTCCATGTGGGCCAGGAACTCCGCGGCCTGCCACGGCTCGACCGGGCGCAGCTCCGCACCGTCGTCGCCCAGGGATATCGCGTACATCGTCACCTTCCGCGGTCCGGAACCGGCACACCTGCGGAAGGATCTTCGCATGGGGGTGTCACGGGCCGTGTGCGGCAACGGGCCCACCACGGCCTAGGACTCAGGGCGCCCGTCGCCCGTGAGCGCGGCGCGCCGGTCCGACGGAGACCGGTGCCCGGGAAGTAGGACCAGCGGACGCTGCAGTTCCGGCCCTGCGAAGGAAGCGGATGAGAGGTCTCCGCTTCTACGGTCGGGATCCCGGACAGCGATTGCGCTCAATAACGCTCACTCCAGCCCGGCCGGTGGCCCTTCCGGAGCCTCCTGCGGCGGCCTGCTGTCCGGCACAGCGCACTCGTTCGACCTGTCTGGAGATACCGGATGCCCGTCCTGATCGCGGCCCTGGGGCTGCTCGCCTTCGTCATGCCTTTGGCTACGGACATGTACCTGCCCGCGCTGCCACAAATGACGGGCGATCTGCACACCGACGCATCGGGCGTCCAGCTCACCCTGACCGCCTTCCTGATCGGCATGGGACTCGGCCAGCTGGTCCTCGGCCCGCTCTCCGACCGCTGCGGCCGACGGGTGCCGCTGCTGGCGGGCGGTGTCGCGTGCGTGGTGACCACGGCGTTCTGCGCGCTCGCGCCGTCGCTGGAATGGCTGGTCGCCCTGCGCTTCGTCCAGGGCTTCAGCGGTGCCGCCGGCGTCGTGATCGGCCGGGCCGTGATAGCCGACGTGGCCCGGGGCGAGACCGCGGCGCGGCTGTTCGGCATCGTGATGGCTCTCACCGGCCTCGCCCCGGTCGTCGCGCCCGTCGCGGGCGGCGTGGTGATCGAGAACGGCGGGTGGCGGACGGTGTTCTGGGTCCTGGCCGCCGCGACGGTCCTCGCGGTCGTGACGGCGGCCGTCGCCGTGCCCGAGAGCCTGCCCAGGGACCGGCGCCGTACGGGAGGCGCGGCCGCGACGGCGCGGGCGGTGCGCGAGGTGCTGGGGAACCGGGCCTACCTGGGCTACGCCCTCTCCTTCGGGCTCTCCCTCGCCGTGCTCTTCTGCTACCTCGGCGGCGCGTCGTTCCTCTTCCAGAACCTGCTCGGCCTGAGCGTCGGGCAGACGTCCGCGGCCTTCGCCTCCACCGGAGTCGCCGGGGCCCTGGCCACCGCGGTCGTCACCAAGCTGGTCGGCCGCTTCAGCCCCGAAGCGCTCCTGCGCACCGGCCTGTACGTCATGGTCACCGCCTCCGCCGCGCTCACCGTGCTCGCCCTGGCCGACGCCCTCACCCTGACGCTCGCACTGGGGCTGGTGTACGTGGCGCTCGCCGGCATCTGCCTGGTGTCCGTCAACGCGACCGCGCTCGCCCTGGAGCGCGTTCCCCACGCGGCCGGTGCCGGCTCCGCCGTGCTCGGGGCCGGGCAGGGGCTGCTGGGAGCGGTGGCCGCTCCACTGGTCGGGCTGGGCGGCGAGCACACCGCGTTCCCCATGTTCCTGGGCATGACCGTCTCGGCCGCCCTCGCTTTCGCCGCCTTGGCCCTCACCCGGAGGGCACGTCCCGTCCTGCCGGACGGTCGTTGACGGCTGCCTCCCCGGGTGCCGGCGCCGACGAATGCCCGGGCTCAGGGGCCGGCGATCAGTTCGCTCAGGCGCAGGGCCAGCCACGGCCTGCGTCCGCCGGCTCGGATCCGGCCGCGGGCGATCGCCGTCCACAGCGGCGTGCGCCGGAAGCTGATCAGCAGGAACGCGGTCGGTTCCGCCGTGATCCTGCAGTCGTAGGCCCGAGGTGGCGCGTCACGGGTCACCGTCGCCGTCCCGTCGTCGACGACGACCGCAAGGCGCGGGCCGCCCTTGATGACGACGTCGAACGAGATGCGGACCCCTTGCGCCTTCGCCTCGTCCAGGGCGAGCGGCATCACCGCCGGCATCGCCTGGCCGATCACCAGGCGTGCCTCGTCCGCTCCGATCGTCCAGGGAATGCGGGCACCGCGCGCGACGTCGAGACCATGGAGGAGGCTCTCGCTGAGCATCAGCCCGGTCGCGTTCGCCAGAGTCAGGACGACCTTCTGTCCGTACCAGGGTGCTGCGACGGGTGTGCCGGGGGCGAGGTCCCTGGTGACGTGCAGGAACCTCTCCCCTCGCTCGGTGAGGAGTTCGCCGAGGTGCCTGCGCTCGTCCGCGTCCAGGAGCCCGATCGACTTGGCGTTCACCGCCGTGATCCGCTCGGTGAACGAGCCGTCGCCCGCCGGCAGGACGCCGTCCCAGTCCGCGAACTCATGGGTGAAGGCGGAGCAGAACGCCAGGTACACGGCGCAGAGGTGGGCGCCGGCGTCCCCCACCGTCCACGGCGGCACACCGGAGGGCGCGTCCAAGTCGGGGGCGGCGCGCAGCAGACGGTCCAGGCGCGGGATGACGGCGCGCAAGGCGGCGCGGGCCCTCTCGTGCTCGGCGACGGGATCGACGCCTGCGACGGCACCCACGGCACACCCCCTGACGGCGGACAAGCGCCCGCAGGCTACTCCCGGCGTACCGCTCGCGATAGAGCACCTCCGGAATCGCTCTCCCCGACCGCGGCAGGTGAGGCAGACCAAGATCAGCCAAGTGAAGGGGGGACGTCAGCCCGGGCGGCTGGCTAGCCTGGGCGGATGTCTGCCGTCTCACGCGTCGCACGCTCCGAGTCGTTCAACTCGGCCGCCGCCCAGTACGCAGCCAACCGCCCTTCCTACCCGCCCGCCCTCCTCGACGCCGTCGAAGAGCTCACGGGACAACCCTTGGCAGGCTCCCGTGTCGCCGATGTCGGCGCGGGCACCGGAATCGCCACCGTCCTGCTCCGCGAACGCGGCGCCGACGTCGTCGCCGTCGAGCCCGGCGGCGGCATGGCCGCCCAGTTCCGCCGCGCACTGCCCGGTGTGCCGCTCGTCCGCGGCGACGGCAACGCCCTGCCCCTTCCCGACGCCTCCTGCGACCTCATCACGTACGCGCAGTCCTGGCACTGGACGGACACCGAACGCTCCGTTCCCGAGGCCCTGCGGGTCCTGCGCCCGGACGGCGCGCTCGCCCTCTGGTGGAACATCAGCGCCCTGGACGTGCCCTGGATAGCCGCCCAGGACGAGCGCCTTGCGCGCTTCTGCGGAGCGGAACCGTCACCCGCGGCGCGCCCCGACGACACCCGCGCCGTGCGGATCGCGGGCCTCTCCGGCCTACGGGTCGCGCGTCGCCAAGTGCGCTGGAGCCGTACCGTTCCCCTGGAGACGCACCTGGCCAACATCGGCAGTCACTCGGCGTTGCTCGTCCTCGACCGGGCCAGGTCCCGGGCTTTCCTCGCCGACGAGCACACCCGCCTCCGTGAGGACTTCCCGGACGGAACCGTGGAAGAGACCTACCTCGTCGACCTCCTCGTGGCCACCCGGTCCTGAGCGCCTGCCGGGCGCGCGCCGCGGGAGGAAGGCCTCGCGCCACCGTCGAACATCCGCCGCCCGGCCGGGACGGAGCCGTGGCGCAAAGAGACCGGGCGTCACTGGGGCAGACGGATCGACAGGGCGTGGCGGAACTCGTTGCGGGGGTCCCAGCGGGCCTTGACGCGCTGGAGGCGGGGGTAGTGCTGCTTGTAGTAGAGGCTCTGCCACGGCGTGCCGGAGGTGTTCCATGCGGAGTCGGCGAGGTCGGTGTCGGGGTAGTTGATGAAGGAGCCGTCGCTGACGGTGCCGGGGACCGGTACGCCGCCACTGTCGGCGTAGACGGCGCGGTAGAAGTCGCGCACCCACGACAGGTGCGGTCCGGCGTCCTCCTGCGGTTCCCAGCCGGTGAGGTAGACCGCCTTGAGGATGGAGTCGCGCTGCGCGACGGCGGTCGCCCCGGGCGCGACGGTGTTGACCTTCCCGCCGTAGGAGACAAGCCACAGGGAGCCGGTGAGCTCGGCGGCCTCTTTGCCCGCCACGTGGTCATGGATGGTGTCCGTCTGCCGGTCCGTGAAACGTTTCCGCAGATAGGCGGCCTTCGCCTTGAAGAATCCCGGCCGGCTCTCCTCCACGCTCGCGGCGACCTGCAGCCACGGCCGTTCCACATGGCTCCGGGTGGGCCGCGCCCCGGCCCCGCGGCCGACGGCGGCCACGTAGTCGTCGATCAGCCGCCGGGCACCCGGCCCGGTGGAGTCCAGGTGCCCGACCAGGTCGACGGTGCCCGACTTGCGGTTGTTGAGCATCAGGACGCTGAACAGCCCGGCGTAGGGAGAGTCGGGGGCGCTGTTGCGCTCGTGCCAGCTGCCGTGATTGCGCACCAGCCGGGTGAAGGAGCTCCGGTCGAGGTCCTTCCAGGACCACGAGGCGCTGAAGGTGAGTGCGGACTCCGGGGCCCGGGGCAGCAAGTGTGAGGGGTCGGAGCCCTTCGCACCGGGCGACCGGAACCAGTAGCGCGTGACGATGCCGAAGTTGCCGCCTCCGCAGCCGGTGTGCGCCCACCACAGGTCGTGGTGGGGATCGGCGGGATCCCTGGAGGCCACCACGCTGCGCGCCTCGCCGTCCCTGTCCACCACCACGACCTCGACGGCCTCCAGGTGGTCCACGCCCAGGCCGTGGCGGCGGGACAGGGCACCGTATCCGCCGCCCAGAATGTGCCCGCCGACGCCGACCTCCGCCGTGGCACCGGCCGGAACGGTCACGCCCCAGCCGAGGAACAGACGCCGGTACATCTCACCGAGCGAGGCGCCGGGCTCGACGGCGAACGCACGGCGCTGCGGGTCGTAGGAGACGGCGGTCATCGGAGAGACGTCGATGAGGGCCCGGACGGACCGGTCGTCGACGAAGCCCTCGAAGCAGTGCCCACCGCTGCGGACGGCGATGCGCTTGCCCTGGCGTACGGCTTGCTGCACGGCGTCGACGACCTGTTCGGTCGAACTGACCACGCGCACGTAGTCGGGTGCGCCGACGAAGCGAGCGTTGCACCCGCGATGCGTCAGCGACTGGTAGCGCAGGTCGCCGGGTTCGACCGTGACCGCGTCCGGGCGGGGCGGGGTGCTGCTGCGCGACACCGCTGCCGCGGGAGCCGCGAGGGTCGGCACGGATAATCCCGCGGCGGCCGCGCCGAACGCTGCTGTGCCTGCCAGTACGCCGCGGCGCGTCATTTCTGCCATGGGCTGCTCTCCTAAGAATGCCTGATGTCTAATGCCTGATGCCTGATGCCTGATCTGATGCCTGATGCGGAGGTGAACTCTCCCTTCCACGATCGGGGCGGGGTGCATGGCGGGACATCGTCCGCAAAGACCAGCGAGGCATCCGTCCAAGGAAGGACAGAAAGATGGCCTTCCGGTCCCCCAGGAGGGTGCGGGTCCCTTAAGGGGCCCGCACGGCCTGCATATTCGATGGCTCGGCGGCCACGGCCACATTAGGTTGGCGTGATGTCCCTACTGCGAACTGACCGGCTTGTGCTCCGCGCGTGGCAGGAGTCCGACCTCGCCCCCTGGGCGGCCATGAATGCCGATCCCGAAGTGCGCCGGTACTTCCCCGAGGTGCTCACCCGGGAGGAGAGCGAGGCGTCCGTCGCCCACTTCCGTGCCGATCTCGAGCGGCGCGGCTGGGGATGGTGGGCGGTGGAGGTCGTGGCCACCGGAGAGTTCATCGGGTTCGCCGGACTGGACCCGGTGGAGGAGGACATGCCGTTCACCGGAGTGGAGGCCGGCTGGCGCCTGGCCCGCCCGGCGTGGGGCCATGGTTACGCCACCGAGGCCGCACTCGCCGTCGTGGAATTCGGCTTCGCCGAGCTCGGCCTGACGGAGATCCTCGCGGTGACGACGGCCACCAACCTCCGCTCGCGGGCGGTGATGCGCCGCATCGGCATGACGTACGACCCGGCCGACGACTTCGACGACCTGACCGTGCCCGAGGGGCCGCTCCGCAAGAACGTGGTGTACCGCCTCCAGGCAGGCGCTGCTACGGCCGGCGATCGACCGCGAACCGAGTCGTAGCTGTAGCTGTAGCTGTAGCGGGGCAAGCCGGGGCGGCTCCGCCGACAGAAGGCCGGCGACGCCGTCGACATGTTTGAACATGTTGTTTACAACACCTAGTTGACAACATCTCGCATGCGCCCGCATCTTGATCGCATGCCGTCTATTCCCGATCAGCCCGCAGGCCGGCCGACCGACCGGCCCACCGACCCCTTCGCGCCTCCGCACGCGGACCAGGCGCGGGCACAGCGCGTCTATGCCTCCCTGTTCCGTATCGCGGAGCGGCACGCGGCCACCGACGAACAGCGCCGCCGCCAGACCCATCCGTCCGTCCTCGGGCCGCACGAAGCCGTACGGCTCGTGTCGTTCCTGCTCAGCGGGGCCGCACAGCGCGTCGACGGCGAGCCGGAGGTGGACCGCACCGACATCACCGCCGCCCTGAGCCTCGTTCCGTCGGTCCGGGGTGAGATGGACGAGCTGGAAGCCGGTCTCCTGCAGATGGCGCGGGGGCGCGGCATGACCTGGCAGGAGATCGCCTTCGGCCTGGGGCTCAGCACCCCGCAAGCCGCCCGCCAGCGGTACGAGCGCCTGGCCGGCCGCACCGCCACGTACGACACGGAGCCGGGCCCGAAGGAACAGAAGGAGCAGGAGGAACAAGAGGGGTAGAGGGACAGAAGGAGTCGAGTCGCTCAGCCGGCGCCGTCACGCCGGCGATGTCCCCGCGCCGTGAACTCGTCGTCCCCGAACAGCCGCAGAGCTGACCGCCGCCGCTTCACTGCTTGTACTCAGGAGCTGGGGCCGGGCATCGCCGACGCCGCCGCGGCCGGTGCGGACCTGCTGCTGCTCTCGACCACCACGGCTCCGCTGGGCTGGCACGTCGCGGAATCATTGGGCATCCCCAGCATCGGCGTGTACTTGCAGCCGGTGACACCCACGGGCGCATTCGGGCCGGTTGTGGGCGGAGGCCGCTCACTGGGCCGCTGGGGCAACAGGGCGGCTGGGCGCGTCTCCCCCTCTCCCCCCGCCGACCAACCGTTCCGGGCGGGGCGGATCGCCTCCCTGGGCGCGGGGACCGCCCCCGTTCCGTACAAGGAACTCACCGCCCGGCCGGCGGAAGCAGTGAAGCGGGCTGTCGACGAACCGCAGTACCGCAAGCGGGCTGCAGCGACCGCACGGCGCATGGAAGCGGAGGACGGCGCGGCGAGGGTCGTCAAAGAGATCGGGCGGCTGCCGGGCATGGCGTGAGAGGACGCGGGAGGAAAAGAAAGTGCTGTGACTCATGATCCCGAGTAATGTGCATTCCCGGTGAGTGACGGTTACTTCGGGGAGGCGTCGTGGTTTCGGATCTTGTCAGGGCGTGGGCGTCGGGATGGGCCCTTTCGCGGCGGACGCCGCGACCCGTCGAGCAGCCCTGGGGGGCCTACATAGAGGTGGGGCAGGCCGAGCAGGCGGCGCGCCACGTGCTCTTCGAAGCCCATGAGTCGGCGGTGCGCGCGGCCGCGGCATCGGTCGTCGTGCCGCACACCTGGCTCAAGGCACCCGCGGAGCCCGAGGACATCCGGCCGTGGCTGCCTCGGGGCTGGGTGGTCGACGAGGAGGAGACCGGCCATCTGATGGCCGTGGACCTGTCGGCCACGGAACCCGTCCCGCCCGAGGGCTACACCGCGTCCCTGGAGACGAGCGACGGCGTCACCTACGTCCGGACGCACGACGCCGCGGGCGGACTCGCCGCCACGGGCCAGGTCGCCCTGCTCGGCCACGAGGCGGTCGTCGACCGCGTGGTGACCGAGGAGATCCACCGCCGCCGCGGCCTCGGCGCCTTCGTGATGCGCACGCTCGCCGACCACGCCGTGGCCGGGGGCGCGTCCGTGGGCGTCCTGGGAGCGACTGACGAAGGGCGCGCGCTGTACGAGACGCTGGGCTGGAAGGCGCACGCCCGGCTCGCGGCATGCGTCTACAGGCCGTAATTCACGAGCCGGCGCCCACCCACGGGTGATACAGTTTTCGACGTTCGTATCTGATAGCGGGAGATTTCGGGAGGTGAGGTTGATGACCGTACGCAAGGCCACTGCCGTGCGCAGCGCCCGGATCATCCTCACGTCCCGGGCGACGGTCTGACCGCATCCTGCTGTGCCCTGCCGGGAGCGTGAGCTCGCGGGGCGACATCCATACGAACATCACCATGGAACGGATCTCCGTACCGCCATGACTCATCGCATTGACTGGATCACGCGCGCCGAGACCGGCGCCGACATCCCTGCCGTCCGCGACATCGTCCTCGCGGCGTTCGAAACCCCGCTGGAAGCCGACCTCGTCGACGCCTTGCGCACCGATTCCTCGTGGATCGAGGGCCTGTCGATCGTCGTCACCGGCGCCGACGGCAAGCCGGTCGGTCACGCGCTGCTCACCCGATGCCACATCGGCGACGTCCCGGCCCTGTGCCTGGCTCCCGTCTCCGTGCTCCCCGAGCACCAGAGCACCGGCGCCGGTTCCGCAGCCGTTCGCGCTGTTCTTGAGGCCGCGAAGGGCATGGGCGAGCGCTTCGTCACCGTCCTCGGGCACCCGGCGTACTACCCGCGGTTCGGCTTCACCCGGGCCTCGGCCCACGGCATCGGGCTGACCATCGACGTCCCGGACGAGGCCATGATGGCCCTCGCCCTCGACGCCGGCCACCCGCTGCCGGCCGGTACCGTCCGCTACGCGGCGCCGTTCGGCATCTGATCCGAACCGGCCGTATGACAGGGGCCGCCGGGCGGGGCGTCACGACGTCCCGCCCGGCGGCTGCCTCTCCCGGTGCCGGGCCGGCGGCAGACGGCAGACCGCAGCCGGTTATCCGATCACGAGGTGCAAGTGCCCAGCATCGTCGTGAGCATCTTCTTCTCGTCCTCGGTGACGGTCAGGCCGTAGGTGGACTTCACCGAGGTCCAAGCGCGGCCGTAGGCGCACCAGGCGGTCTTCGCCGGGGGCTGCCACTGGTCGGGGCTCTGGTCGCCCTTGCTGCGGTTCGTCGCCGCGGAGACGGTCAGCAGCTGCGGGTGCGTGAGGTCGTTGGCAAGTGCCTTGCGCCGGTCCGTGCTCCACTGGTCGGCGCCCGACCGCCAGGCGTTGGCCAGCGGCACGATGTGGTCGATGTCGACCTGGGAGGCCGCGGTGAAGCTCTTGCCGTCGTACAGGCTCTGCCAGGTGCCGGAGACCGCCCGGCACTCCGCATCGCGCTTCACGTCCTTGCCGTCGCGGCCGAGGATCGTCTCGCGCGTGTCGCACTTGTTGCCCTGCTGGGCCCAGTGCGGGAACTTGTCGCGGCTGTATCCGGTCATCGGCCGGGGCTTGGCCACGGTCAGCCCGTTCAGCTGCTTCTTCGCGTCCCCTGACGACGGCAGGGCGGGAAGCCCGCCGTCGCCGGCGCCGCCGGGCTTCCCGTCTCCGGATCCTTGCCCCGGGGGCGAAGCCGAAGCGGCAGGGGGCGCACTGCTGCCGGGGGACTTCGCCCCGTCCGCACCACCCTTGCTGTCCTTGCTGTCCTTGCCGCAGCCTGCGAGCACCATCCCGGCCGCGCACACCAGCGCCACCCCTGTACCGACCCGCACCTGATGCCTCATCACTACCGTCATCCCCCGCCCCTCGCCGGAAGGTTCCGCTGCCAAGCTG
The DNA here is from genome assembly GCF_024519335.1 of Streptomyces telluris. NCBI lineage: Bacteria > Bacillati > Actinomycetota > Actinomycetes > Kitasatosporales > Streptomycetaceae > Streptomyces > Streptomyces telluris. Next base: position 3,493 of record NZ_JANIID010000046.1, on the reverse strand, counting down.
CCCGCCAGACAGATCCACAAACAGAACGAAAATGCCACTGAAGTCTCTATACGGCAAATCCGGCATGCGACATACCTGCCTGCATCACCGACATCGGAGGCAACAGGCAGGACCGGGCCGGCGCCACGGCTCGGCTCTGCCGATTGACGCCGAGGTTCCGGAAGGTAACCTTCACCGGTCAACAACACGTTGATCTTCACTCTTTGCAGTCAATGACGGGGAAGCTCCACCATGTCCGCACCGCCGCCGCCCTATCAGAACCAGCCTCCGCACGGCTATCCGCAGGCACCTCACGGGTACCCGCAGCCTCAGCCTCTGCAGGGACCCCGGCAACCGCAGAGGAGTCCGCTGCGAGCAGCGATCTCCGCCATCGTCGTCCTGTCGATATTCGGTGGCGCCGCCTGGTACGTGTGGGACTACAACACCGACCCCAACGGCGGTAAGGCCAAGAAGGAGGCCGCACAGGCCGCACAGGCCGAGGAGAGCAAGAAGCACAGCCCGAACATCGGCGACTGCGTCAAGATCCAGGACCCCAAGGGCAAGCCCGTTCCCGAAATCGTCGACTGCGGCTCCGGCCAGGCCGAGTACAAGATGGGCGAGAAGCTGTACGGGCCCGACAAGAAGTGCGGCCCGGCATTCGACTACGGCATCCAGTACTCCGTCAGTCGTGGAGTCGATTACACGCTGTGCTTCAACAAGGTCTGAAGCGACGGCCTTCCAGCACCGCGCATGCATGGAGCCCCGGTCATCCACCGGGGCTCCATGGTGCAGATCTCCACCCGTGAGTGGAGAAGCTCCACCCCGGGCTGGACACAAAGATGCAACCGGAGTTCCACCCGGTGGCCGATGTGAGTTGAGGTCCGGCGGCGCGACAGTGAAGGCATGAAAAGTCCACTGACCAGGCGGGCGTCCGTGGCCGGAGTGCTGGCCTGTGCGGCCGTCGTCGCCACGCTGATCTCTCCTGCAGGCGCCCAGGCCTCGACCGTGACCGCCCAGCCCGAGCTGCGCACGCCCGAGGGCACGACCGTGCTGCCGAATCTCGATGATGACGCCCGGCGCTGCACCCTGCGCGCCGGCGATCTGGACCGGCTGGACGTGGCCGTCGACGAGCGGCTCGCCGCCTGCAACGACGCCGCGGATGAGGTGGTCAACGGCGCCGCCGATGCCAAAGACCTCACCCCGCTGGCGGTTGCGCCCATAACCGTGAGCGGCCATGCCGACGGCGGCCGGGTCTCCTTGCCCGCCGCGCAGAGTCCCTACGCGCGCATCTTCGTGGTGCGCGACGGGAAGTACGTATCGCTGGGCGCCGGCGGACGGCTGAGCGCCGAGGAACTGCGGCGCGGGGTGCATCTGGCGGTCGAGGGCCGTGACATCGTGCGGGACCGCAAGCGGTGGGACGGCCGGATCGACGTGACCCTGACCGTCACGCAGCGCGGCACCACCCGGACGGCCCGGACGGCCCTGCGCGTGGCGCCGGTACTCCTGCAGCACGACCTGCAGCGCGCGCAGCACGTCTTCGCCGCCGCTCCGGGCCCGGGCGAGGGGCAGCCCGTGGAGGTCCCTGCCGCGACGCGGCCTCCCGGCCAGTGGCGGGAATTCGCGGACTCCCTGCGCAAGGCCGCGAAGGAGTCCGGCCTTCCCGAGAGCGGCGTACGGTTCCAGCCCGGCACCGCGCAGTGGTGGAAGGACATCTGGCGCCAGGACATCGCCGAGCCCGGTTACGTCACAAAGACGACTCCTCACGGCCGGCAGACACTGCGCATCCTGCTGCGCTCCCCCAACTACTGGACGTCCGCGGACGGCCGCACCGCGAGCCTCCGCCGCGCAGGCCGGCTCCTCTACCGCGACCTGCGCGGTCCCGATGTGGGCGTCGTCCAGCAGTACACGCCCACGTCCCGGCGCGAGAAGAACGTCGACGAACTGCTGAACTTCACGGGCAACTTCGAGTCCCTGCCGCCGTACGCCGGGCATCCGCAGGGCCGGGTTCTCTACGGCAGCAGCGCCGACCGCCGGCCCGACCCGTCGTTCGTCGGCATGCTGAACGCCCAGGGGCAGCAGCCCTCGGTGGTGCTGGACACCTCCTGGCTGCTGGTCGGCCACGTCGACGAGACCGTCCACGTCGTGCGGGCGAACAACGCGCGCGGCTGGACACTCGCCGTCTCCGACCCCCGCAAGGCCGTCGCCCTGCTCAAACAGGCCCGGCAGGCGGGCGAAGGCGGTCAGCACCTCTTCGCCGACACGGTCGCGGAGGCCAAGCCGACCGTCGACGAATTCCTGCGCTACGAGCAGCAGGCCGGTGACAACGAGGACGCTGCCCGGCACATCGACGGACAACTCGCGGTCCTGCTGCGGGAGACCGGGCTGAAGCCACAGGAGATCGTCCGGCTTCCCGTCCTCTACTACAGGGTCGATTCGGGCGCGGGACAGCCGCGGCGCCACATCGCCCTCTCCCCCGCCCTCGCCAACGGGCTGTCCCTGACCGCCCGCGACTTCGCAGCCCCCACACCGCACGGCCCGCGGGTCGCCGGTCGTGACCTCTTCCGCGCCGAGACCGAACGCGCCCTGGCCGGAGGCGGCGTGCGGGTGCACTGGGTGGAGAACTTCTCCTGGGCGCACCTCGGCGGCGGCGAAGTGCACTGTGCCACGAACGCCCTCCGCGAGATCACGTAACGGCTGCGGGGCCCGTGGCCGGCAGCCGGTGGCGGCCCGCTGCCCGGTTCCGTCCGGGCAGCGGGACCGGCTGGTCCGCCGGGAAGCGTCAGGAGACGGTGATGCTGCGCGTGAAGGCGGTGACGGAGAGGTCGCCGTTGGTCACCGTCTTGTCGAACGGGATCGTCAGGTGGTCGCGGGACGCCGGAGGCGTGATGCGCAGGTAGCCGGCCTTCACCATCCGCGGGGCGTCGGCGTGGGCCCATGCCAGAGCGGCTTCCGCGGAACCGCCGGGCTTCAGGAGCAGGGTGCTCTTGCCGGGGTCGGGGACGAAGTAGGTGCTCCCCCAGGAGGTGCTCGTGTCGACGGCCTTGTGCCGGCTGTCCTCAAGCTGCAGGCCGGGGTAGCCGCGCAGTGCGCAGGCACGGCCGGAGGTGTTCGTGAGCACCAGCACGGTGCCTTCGTGGGACATGCCGTGCTGATGACCTCCCTTGTCGGACAGTGAGGCTCGCAGGCCGGATACGTCGCAGGTCGGGGTCCGCCCGGCGGCCGGGGCGGCCGAGGCGGTCGCCCCACCGCCGAGGGCGGCGGCGGTCGCGGCCGTCGCCGCTATCGCCACGGCCATGGCCGCTGTCCTGCGCAGGCTGCTCCGTAACATCGTGTCCCTCCAGCGTTCGAACGTCTTTACTTTCCGGCTACCTCATCTTGGCCCGTCCATTCGTCCCGGGTCACGGGAACCCCGGGTATGCGGCGAGGGCGGTGGCGCCCCCGTCGGTGCGGGGGTGCCACCGCCCTCGGCGGAGTGCGGGGTGGTGCTGAAGTTATGCGCTGATCCTGCTGATCG
>NZ_JANIID010000045.1:0-43214 GCF_024519335.1 Streptomyces telluris | reverse complement strand
GGCCCGGGCGGGCATGATCGCGCCCCCCGCGACCACGTTTGCCCTCCTCGAAAGCCCGCCCCCCCCCCCCCCCCGGGCCCGCCCGCGGGGGCGGGCCGGGCGCGGCGGGCGCCGCGGGCCCCCCGCCCGCCGCCGGGCCGGGTGACGTCGTCACCTCCGCGCCGACCTCCTTCCACCCGCTGCCCGGCCAGCCCACGGGCACCAGGGCCTGGCACGTCACCTACCGCTCCACCACGGCCAAGGGCGCCCCCAACGTCGTCTCCGGGACGGTGATCGTCCCCCAGGACGGCAGAAAGGGACCGCGCCCGCTCGTGACGTACGCCGTGGGGACGATCGGGCTCGCCGACCACTGCGCCCCGTCGGCCGGCTTCCCGTACGGGACGACGGTGGAGGCGAACCTGATCCAGCAGCTCACGCTGCGCGGCTGGGCGGTGGCCGTCACCGACTACGAGGGCCTCGGGACGCCCGGCGACCACACGTACACCGTCGGGCGGGCCGAGGGCCACGCCGTCCTCGACGCGGCCCGCGCCGCCCTGCGGCTGCCGGAGGCCGGGCTGGCCGAGGGCTCGCCGGTCGGCATCATGGGCTACTCGCAGGGCGGCCAGGCCGCCGGCTGGGCCGCCGAGCTGCACGCGTCGTACGCCCCCGAGCTGAACCTCAAGGGCACGGCCGCGGGCGGCGTCCCCGCCGACCTCGTCGAGGTCGCCGAGTACAACGACGGCGGCATCGGCGGCGGCCTGGTCCTGATGGGCGCGATCGGGCAGGACGCGGCCTTCCCCGAGCTGAACCTCGGCTCCTACCTCAACGACAAGGGCCGGCGGCACGTCGGCTTCCTCAAGAACCACTGCGTGGCCGCCGACGCCGTCGCGGGCCTGTTCAAGCGGATCTCCGACGTGACGGTCAGGAACCCGCTGCACGAGAAGGACTGGCAGCGCGCGCTGCACTCCTCCGACCTCGGCACCCGCGCCCCCGACCGGCCCGTCTACCTCTACCACGGCACCCTCGACGAGCTCATCCCCTACGCGGGCGCGCAGCGGCTGCGCGCCGGCTGGTGCACGAAGCGGGCCGCCGTGCAGTGGAAGTCGCTGCCGCTGGCCGGGCACGTCGGGGGCGTGATCGCGGAATCCGTCCCGGCGGCGAACTGGCTCGCCGACCGGTTCGCCGGCAGGTCCGCGGCGGGCAACTGCTGAGGCGCGCCGAGCGCTGGACCGGACCCCGGTTCAGCGCTCGTACAGCCGCTCCACCTCCTCCGCGAAGTCCCGGGCGATGGCCGCCCGCTTGAGCTTCATGGACGGCGTGAGGTGGCCGGCCTCCTCCGTGAAGTCCACGGGCAGGACGGCGAAGCGGCGTATCGACTCCGCCCGCGAGACCAGGGCGTTCGCGTCGTCCACCGCCGTCTGCAGCTCGGCGAGGAGCTCGCCGTCGCGCACCAGCTCCTCCGGCGGCAGGCCCTCCTTGCCGTGCATGCGGCACCAGTGGGCGACGCCGTCGGCCTCCAGGGTGAGGAGGGCGGTGATGCAGGGACGGTTGTCGCCGACGACCATGGCCTGGCCGACCAGGGGGTGCGCGCGCAGCCGGTCCTCCAGCGGCGCGGGGGCGACGTTCTTGCCGCCCGAGGTGACGAGCAGCTCCTTCTTGCGGCCGGTGATGGTCAGATAGCCGTCCGCGTCGAGCGCGCCCAGGTCCCCGGTGGGGAACCACTCCCCCGGCGCCGCGGGCACCGCCTTCCCCAGCTCGCCGTCCCAGTACCCGGCGAAGACGTGCCCGCCGCGCAGCAGCACCTCGCCGTCCTCCGCGATCCGCACGGCGCCGCCGGGCAGCGGCCAGCCGACCGTGCCGAGGCGGGGGCGGTGCGGCGGGGTGACGGTGGCGGCCGCCGTGGTCTCGGTGAGGCCGTAGCCCTCGAACACCTCGATGCCCGCGCCCGTGCAGAACGCCGCGAGGCGCTCGCCGAGCGGGGAGCCGCCGCTGAGCACGTAGCGCACCTCGCCGCCCAGGGCGCCGCGGATCCGGCGGTAGACCAGCGGGTCGTACAGGGCGCGGGCCGCGCGCAGCGCCGGGCCGGGACCCGGGCCGGTGCCGTGCAGGCGGGCCGCCTCCGCCTCGCCCCAGCGCCGGGCGACGCGGGCGGCGCGGTCGAAGGAGGCGGCGCGCCCCAGCTTCTCGGCGGTCGCCCGGCCGGTGTTGTAGACCTTCTCCAGCACGTAGGGGATCACGAGCAGGAAGGTGGGCCGGAAGCCGGCGAGGTCCGCGAGGAGGTCCTCGGTGCGCAGGGAGGGGGCGTGGCCCACGCGGACGCGGGCGCGCATGCAGCCGACGGCGACGGTCCGGCCGAAGACGTGCGAGAGGGGCAGGAAGAGGAGCGTGGCGGCGGGCGCCCTTCCGGCAGCCTTGAAGAGGAGGTGCAGCAGCTCGGTGGAATTGTCGACTTCGGTGAAGAAGTTGGCGTGGGTGAGGACGCAGCCCTTGGGGCGGCCCGTGGTGCCCGAGGTGTAGATGAGGGTGGCGATGTCGTCGGGGCCGCGGGTGGCACGGGCCTCGGTGACGGCCGTGCCGGGCAGGCCGCGGCCCGCGGCCGTCAGGAGGGGGACGGCGCCCGCGTCGATCTCCCACAGGTGGGCGAGGCCCGGCAGGGCGCCGCGCTCGGCCTCCACCAGCCGCGTCTGCTCCGGTCCCTCGACGACGCAGGCGGCGGCCCCGGAGTCGTGCAGGATCCAGCGGACCTGGGCGGCGGAGGAGGTGGGGTAGACGGGGACGGTGACCAGCCCGGCGGCCCAGGCGGCGAAGTCCAGGAGCGTCCACTCGTAGCGGGTGCGGGCCATGACGGCGAGCCGGTCGCCGGGCCGCAGCCCGTGGGCGATCAGGCCCTTGGCGGTGGCGAGCACCTCGGCGGCGAAGGTCGCGGCGCTGACGTCGCGCCAGGTGCCGTCGGGCTGCTTGCGGCTGAGGACGGGGTCGGCGGGGGCCTCGGCGGCGTTGTCGAAGGGCAGGTCGCCGAGGGACCCGCGGGAGACGGGTGGGACGAGCGGCGGGAGGGACGCCTCGCGGACGACTCCCTCGACGACGGTGACGCGGGGTGGGGCGACGCTGTGCGGTACGGACACGTGCGGCTCCCTACTGGGCGGTAAATGGCGGCAATCTACGCCTCGGGAGCCGCTCCCTCCAGACCGCCGCTAGTCCTTACGGCCACCCGCCGTCTGCCCGTTTTGCCGATACGTGCCCCGTTGCGCCCGTTTTAGCGTCGTGGCCATGAACACCACGCGAAGCACCCGCACCGCACTCCGTACCGCCATAGCCGGCGCCGTGCTCGCCGGCACGGTCGCCGTCCCCACCGCGGCGCTCGCCGCCGACGGCGGCGGCACCGCCGGCACGCCGGGCACGGCCTCCGGGGCCACGTCCGGAGCGGCGACGACCCGGCCCGACACCGGACAGGACACCACCGAGGAAACTGCCGAGGAAACCGCCAGGGACACCGGCAAGGACGCGAAGCAGGACGCCCGGAAGGGCGACACCGGCGGCTCACGGCGCACCGTACAGCTGAAGGACGGCAAGTACGCCGTCGTCACCAGGCTCGGCGAAGGCTCCTACAAGGCCGCCGTCACCGGCCCGGACGGCTTCGTCTTCGCCACGCTCACCGCCTCCGCCCCCTCCGTCACCCTCGACGGCGGCCTGAAGGTGACCCTCGACCGGAAGACCGGCCTGATCACCCAGACCACCGTCAAGAGCAGGAACGGCGAGGCCGCCCGCGACACCGCCGCCGGGAGCACCGGGAAGGCCGGCCGGACCGCGGAGAAGACCGCGCAGGAGACCACCGATCACCGCAAGAGCGGCGAGGCCACCGGCAAAACACCCCCCACGGGCGGTGTCGCCGCCGGCGAGGCGCCCCAGGAGCGCCCGGACACCGACCCCGCCCTCATCGGCGGCGCGCTGGCGGCGGCGGGACTCCTCGGCGGGGCCGGGGTGCTCACCGCGCGCCGTCGCAAGGACGTGCGGCGCTGAGCGGGCCGCCGGCCCCGCACCCGGACTCCGCTGACGTCAGGAACGGGCGGGCGCCCAGCGCCGCCCGTTCCTGAGGTTCTCCAGCCCCGTCCAGGCGAAGTTCATGAGGGTCTCCGCCGTCCGCCGCTCGCAGGAGCCGGTGCCGTCGCGCTCGTTGGACCACCCGGCGAGCGACTCGGCCGCGCCCACCAGGGCGTGGGCGAGGCCCGCGACCTCGACCTCGGGCAGCGGCTCGGTGCAGCCGCCGGCCTCGGCCGTCTCCGTGATCAGCCGGGTGACGACGTCCACGAGCCGCTGCCGCAGCGCGGCCACCTCCAGCGCGAAGGGCTCCCCGTGGGTGCGCGCCTGGCAGTGCAGCACCGCCCAGCCGTCGGGGTGCGCGGCGGTGTGCGCGAAGAACCCGCGCAGCCCGTTCCACAGCCGCCGGTCGGCCGGGGCGCCCGGGTCCACCGCCGCCTGGACGGCGGCGATGAGCGCCTCCGCCTCGCGCCGGATGCAGGCGCTGAAGAGGTCTTCCTTCGAGTGCAGGTAGAGGTAGACCAGGGGCTTGGACGCCCCGGCCAGCTCGGCTATCTCGTCCATCGACGCGGCCCTGTACCCGCGGCGCGCGAAGACCGCCACCGCGGCGTCGAGCATCTGGCGCTCGCGCACCTCCCGCGGCATGCGCTTCGTCCTGCCCTTCGGCTTCCCCTGGGCCTGAAGTACGTCGGTCTGTGCAGCATTCACGACAAACATCCCTCCGCCCCCGTCACGTTACCGGCAGGTAATGTTACGGGGTGGAGGGATGCGGGGTAGGGCCGTTCGGTCCACTCCCTACGGACGGGTCAGTCAAGATCCCGTCAGGCGGTCGCGGACCGGCCCCGCCAGGCGGCCGGAGACCGGCCCGTCAAGCGGCCGGAAACCGGCCCGTCAAGCGGGCTACGGGCGGGCCCGTCAGGCCGCCACGGGCTGGGGCTGCGCGTCCACGCGGGACTCGCCGTCCTCCAGGTGCGAACCGTCGGCCGTCGCGTACGCCGCGCGGTCCAGGATCCCCTCCCGGGAGGCCACCAGGATCGGCACGACCGACTGACCAGCAACGTTCGTGGCAGTGCGCATCATGTCCACGATCGGGTCGATCGCCAGCAGCAGGCCCACGCCCGCCATCGGCAGGCCCAGCGTCGACAGCGTCAGGGTCAGCATCACCGTGGCGCCGGTCAGGCCGGCGGTCGCGGCCGAGCCGATCACCGAGACGAAGGCGATCAGGATGTAGTCCTTGACCTCCAGCGGCACGTCGAAGACCTGCGCGACGAAGATCGCGGCGATGGCCGGGTAGATCGAGGCGCAGCCGTCCATCTTGGTCGTCGAGCCGAACGGCACCGCGAAGGACGCGTACTCCTTCGGCACGCCGAGCCGCTCGGTGACCTTCTGCGTCAGCGGCATCGTGCCGACCGAGGAGCGGGAGACGAAGGCCAGCTGGATGGCCGGCCAGGCGCCCTTGAAGAACTGCAGCGGGTTGACCTTGGCGACGCCGGCCAGCAGCAGCGGGTACACGCCGAACATCACGATGGCGCAGCCCACGTAGATGTCCGCGGTGAACGTCGCGTACTTGCTCAGCAGGTTCCAGCCGTACGTGGAGATGGCCGTGCCGACCAGGCCGAGCGTGCCCAGCGGGGCGAGCTTGATGACCCACCACAGGGCCTTCTGCAGCAGCTCCAGCACGGAGTGGCTGAGGGTGAGGACCGGCTGCGCCTTCTCGCCGACCTTCAGGATCGCGACGCCCACGACCACGGCCATGAAGACGATCTGCAGGACCTTGAGCTCGGTGAAGGGCGTGACGATGTCGGTCGGGACGATCCCGGTGAGGAAGTCGATCCAGGAGCCGTGCTTCTTGGGCTCGGCGCCGTCGGCGGCGGTCAGGCCGGTGCCCGCGCCCGGGTCCGTGAGCAGGCCGATGCCGAGGCCGATGACGACCGCGATCAGCGACGTGATCATGAACCACATCAGGGTGCGGGTGGCCAGCCGGGCGGCGTTGGAGACGTTCCGCAGGTTGGTGATCGACACCAGGATCGCGAAGAACACCAGCGGCGCGATGACCAGCATCAGCAGCTGGACGAAGATGTCGCCGATCTTGCCCAGCGTGGTGGAGAGCCAGGAGATGTCACCGCTCTTGGCGGCCCAGCCGAGCAGGGCGCCGAGGACGAGACCGAGCAGGATCTGGGCCCAGAACGGGACGTTGGGTATGCGCCCGCGCAGGGACGCCGTGGGGGACGGGGGTGTCGATGACAACGGAAGCTCCGGTTACAGACGGAAGAAAAAGGGCGTGAGGCGCCGGGGAAATCCGTTTGCGCAGGATCTCCGGCCGCGGTGGACATGGCGTCAGCGGCGACAACAGGCCGCGGAGACACAGCGGCAAAGATCGACGTGCAGGCGCGCCACGAGCACGGGGCCCGTGGGGAACTGGTGCGCTGCTGCTGTCTTCATGTCCAATACGTTAACACCCGGACTTTGAGGAGCTCAAAGGTCTTCTTTGGGTGCACGGGACTCCCGCAGGCCCCCGAAACGCCCGATGCCCCGGCGTGGAGCGGAAAGCTCCACGCCGGGGCATCGGCGAAAAATCGGGCAAACGTGACGAGGGTTACACCTCGTCGGTCACGCCCCGTCCTCCTGAGCGGCGTTGGAGTTGATGCGCTCCTTCGCCCGGTCCACGCGCTCGACGATCTGCACGGACATCGCGTCGCGCTGCTTGCGCAGCAGCACCCAGCTCAGCGGCGCCGACAGGATCAGCGAGAGCAGCACCATCCACATGAGGTTCGAGCTGCCCACGCCCAGCGGGATGACGTGCGCGTAGCAGAGCACGTAGACGAGGGCGAAGCAGCCGATGAGCAGGCCGAATCGCAGGGCGGTGTAACGGAGCGACGCGTACTTCTGGCTACTCACGGACGGGACCTTCTTCTCGACGACGACCGAAGGGGGGCACGCTTCAGTCAAACCAGTACAGCACGCCCCGAAGTGGATCTCAGACCCGCATCGGCTGCGGCGATTCGCGCAGCGAGGCGTCCGGGCCGGGGTACTCGCGGATGATCTCGTAGCGGGTGTTCCGCTCCACCGGGCGGAAGCCCGCCTCGCGGATCAGCTCCAGCAGATCGTCGCGGGTCAGCTTGTTGGGCGTGCCGTAGTTGTCCGCATCGTGCGTGATCTTGTACTCGACGACCGAGCCGTCCATGTCGTCCGCACCGTGCTGCAGCGCGAGCTGCGCGGTCTGCACGCCGTGCATCACCCAGAACACCTTGACGTGCGGCACGTTGTCGAACAGCAGCCGCGAGACCGCGAAGGTCTTCAGCGCCTCGGCGCCCGTCGCCATCGTGGTCCGGGCCTGCAGGCGGTTGCGGACCTTGCCGTCCTTCATGTCCACGAAGTCGTGCTGGTAGCGCAGCGGGATGAAGACGTGGAAGCCGCCCGTCTCGTCCTGCAGCTCGCGCAGCCGCAGGACGTGGTCGACGCGGTGCCGCGGCTCCTCGATGTGGCCGTAGAGCATCGTCGCCGGGCCCTTGAGGCCCTTGGAGTGCGCCAGGCGGTGGATGCGCGACCAGTCCTCCCAGTGGGTGTCGTGGTCGACGATGTGCTGGCGGACCTCCCAGTCGAAGATCTCCGCGCCGCCGCCGGTCAGCGACTCCAGACCGGCGTCGATCAGCTCGTCGAGGATCTCGTCGGCGGGCAGGCCGGAGATCTTCTCGAAGTGCTGGATCTCGGTGGCGGTGAAGGCCTTCAGCGAGACGTTCGGCAGCGCCTCCTTGAGCGCCTTCAGGGAGCGCGGGTAGTAGCGCCAGGGCAGCGTCGGGTGCAGGCCGTTGACGATGTGCAGCTCGGTGAGGTTCTCGCTCTCCATCGCCTTGGCCAGGCGCACGGCCTCCTCGATGCGCATCGTGTACGCGTCCTTCTCGCCCGGCTTGCGCTGGAACGAGCAGTACGCGCACGACGCCGTGCACACGTTCGTCATGTTCAGGTGACGGTTGACGTTGAAGTGGACGACGTCGCCGTTCTTCTGCGTGCGGACGTGGTGGGCGAGCCCGCCCAGCCAGGCCAGGTCGTCGGACTCGTAGAGGGCGATGCCGTCCTCACGGGTCAGCCGCTCCCCGGCGAGGACCTTCTCCTCCAGCTCGCGCTTGAGCCCCGCGTCCATGACGTCCGCCTCTCCGATACTTCCGCTTTACGAACCCTCCCGAGCGTATCCCTACGCCTCGTCCGGCAGTTCGCCGACCCGGTTCTCCCACTTCGTGGACAGCACGATCGTGGTGCGGGTGCGGGCCACGCCCTTGGTGCCGGAGAGCCGGCGGATGGTGCGCTCCAGGCCGTCCACGTCGCTGACGCGGACCTTGAGCATGTACGAGTCGTCGCCCGCGATGAACCAGCAGTCCTCGATCTCGGCCAGGTCGCGCAGCCGGCGCGCCACGTCCTCGTGGTCGGCGCTGTCCGACAGCTGAAGGCCGATCAGGGCGGTGACGCCGAGGCCGAGCGACGCGGCGTTGACGGTCGCGCGGTACCCCGTGATGACGCCGGCCGCCTCCAGGCGGTTGATCCGGTCGGTGACGCTCGGCCCGGAGAGGCCCACGAGCCGGCCCAGCTCCGCGTACGAGGCCCGGCCGTTCTCCCGGAGGGCCTGGATGAGCTGCCTGTCCACCGCGTCCATAACCTGGCACCTTTCAATAATCGGCGAACTCGCCGCGTTTCATGTAGAATCTAAGGCATGTTGGGCTTCACAGCCCGCAAATCTTCGCTCAACTCGCTAGATCAACGACGATCCTTCAGGAGTGACGTAACCGTGTACACGATCGAGATGGCCTACGCCCGCATGCGTGAGATGCAGGACCTGGCCAACCGCTCGCGTGCCCACCAGACCGCCGAGCGCCGCGCCGAGGCCAGGGCCGCCCGCAGCGTCAGCCGGGCCGCGCGCGCCAAGAAGCGCTAGTCCCCTTCCGGGGAGCGCGCACCACCCAGCTCTCCCTTCCACCGGCGGTACAGCCGGTGCGGCACACCCGCCGCATCCAGCACCCGCCCCGCGACGAAGTCCACCAGATCCTGGATGTGCGTCGCACCCGCGTAGAACGCCGGAGAGGCGGGCAGCACCACTGCGCCCGCCTCGTCGAGCGCCACCAGCTGCCGCAGCGTCTGACCGCTCAGCGGCGTCTCCCGCACGGCGACGACCAGCGGCCGCCGCTCCTTCAGCGTCACGCTCGCGACCCGCTGCAGCAGGTCCTTCGACAGCCCCAGCGCCACCCCGGCCACACAGGCCGTGCTCGCCGGGACGATCAGCATCCCCTTCGCCGGGTACGAGCCGGACGACGGCCCCGCGGCGAGGTCCCCGGCGGGCCAGAACCGGACGTCGCCGAGGACGGCCTCCCCGAACTGCGGCTTCCCGTCCGCCCCCAGCGCCAGCCACTCGCGCAGGTCGTCCTGCCAGTGCGCGTCGCGGAACTTGATCCCGGTCTCGTCCAGCAGCGTCAGTCGCGACGCGCGGCTCACCACCAGGTCGACGGCCTCCCCGGCCGCCAGCAGCCCCCGCACCACGGCGGCGGCGTACGGCGTACCGGACGCCCCGGACACCCCGACCACCCACGGCCGGCGCTCCGGGCGCTGCGTTACTCGTTCGTACGGCTCCACGCCCCCGAGCCTAGCCGCAGGCCCGGGAGCGCCCGCGCGAGGCGGTCCCGGCTAGACGCCGAGCCCCCGCGCCACCAGATCCAGCAGGGCACACACGAAAAGCGCAATGCCGATGAACCCGTTGACCGTGAAAAATGCCCTGTTCAGGCGGGACAGGTCGTGCGGCTTGACGATGGTGTGCTCGTAGAGGAACGCCCCGGCCACGACGGCCAGGCCCACCCAGAAGAACACCCCCGCATCCGTGATCGCCCCGTACCAGGCCAGCAGGCCCGTGGTGATCACATGGCACACGCGGGCGCCGTGCAGCGCCGCCGGGACGCCGAAGCGGGCCGGCGTCGACTTCACCCCGTGCGCGCGGTCCGCCATCACATCCTGGCAGGCGAAGATCAGGTCGAAGCCGCCGATCCACACGCCCACCGCGAGCCCCAGGACCACCGCCTCCCAGGACCACTCCCCCGTCACCGCGAGCCACGCGCCCACCGGGCCCATCGCCTGGGCCAGGCCCAGGATCGCGTGCGGGAAGTCGGTGAATCGTTTCCCGTACGGATAGACCACCATCGGCACGACCGCGATCGGGGCCAGCGCCAGGCACAGCGGGTTCAGCAGGGCCGCCGCGCCCAGGAAGAAGAAGACGGCGATCCCGGCGCCGGTCCACGCCGAGCGCACGGACACCGCGCCGGTGACGATCTCGCGGTTGGCCGTGCGCGGGTTCCGGGCGTCGATCTCGCGGTCGATGATGCGGTTGCAGGCCATCGCGAAGGTGCGCAGGCCCACCATCGCGACGGTGACCAGCAGCAGCCGCGTCCAGTGGACGTTGCCGTAGGTGCGGAACATCGCGGTGAGGGTGGCGATGTAGGCGAAGGGCAGCGCGAAGACCGAGTGCTCGATCATCACGAGCCGGAGGAACGCCTTGACCTTGCCGCTCGACGGCGCCGGGCCCGGAGTGAGGACCCCTTCCGCGGACGTCACAGCCCGTACTCCTTCCACCTGCGGTCGACCTTCGCCGCCGTCTCCGGGTCGGACTCGACCATCTGCGGCCACCCCCCGTCGCGCGTGTAGCCCTCCTCGGGCCACTTCGCCGTCGCGTCGATGCCCGCCTTGCCGCCCCAGAACTGCTGGTACGAGGCGTGGTCGAGGTGGTCGACCGGGCCCTCGACGACCGTCAGGTCGCGGGCGTAGTCCGTGTTGCCGAGGGCCCGCCAGGACACCTCGTGCAGGTCGTGCACGTCGCAGTCCGCGTCCACCACGATGATCAGCTTGGTCAGCGACATCATGTGCGCGCCCCAGATCGCGTGCATCACCTTCTGCGCGTGCTTGGGGTACTTCTTGTCGATCGAGACGATCGCGCAGTTGTGGAAGCCGCCGGACTCCGGCAGGTGGTAGTCCACGATGTCCGGAATGATGATCTTCAGCAGGGGCAGGAAGAACCGCTCCGTGGCCCGGCCCAGCGGGCCGTCCTCCGTCGGCGGGCGGCCGACCACGATGGACTGCAGCAGCGGCCGCTTGCGCATCGTCACGCAGTCGATCGTCAGCGCGGGGAACGGCTCCTGCGGCGTGTAGAAGCCGGTGTGGTCGCCGAAGGGGCCCTCCGGGAGCATCTCGCCCGGCTCCAGCCAGCCCTCGATGACGACCTCGGCGTTGGCCGGGACCTGCAGCGGAACGGTCTTGCAGTCGACCATCTCGATGCGCTTGCCGGAGAGGAAGCCCGCGAAGAGGTACTCGTCGATGTCGCCGGGCAGCGGCGCCGTGGAGGCGTAGGTGACGGCCGGCGGGCAGCCGAAGGCGATGGCGACCGGCAGCCGCTCGCCGCGCTTGGCGGCGACCTGGTAGTGGTTGCGGCTGTCCTTGTGGATCTGCCAGTGCATGCCGATGGTGCGCTTGTCGTGGCGCTGCAGGCGGTACAGGCCCAGGTTCCGCACGCCGGTCTCCGGGTGCTTGGTGTGGGTCAGGCCCAGGTTGAAGAAGGAGCCGCCGTCCTCGGGCCAGGTGAAGAGCGCCGGCAGCTTGTCGAGGTCGACGTCGTCGCCGGTGAGGACGACCTCCTGCACCGGAGCGTCCTTGATCTTCCGCGGGGGCACGTGCGTCATCGCGCCGAGCTTGCCGAACGCCTCGCGGATGCCGACGAAGCCCTGCGGCAGCTCGGGCTTGAGCAGACCGCCGATCTTGCCGCTGATCTCGTCGTAGGACGTCAGGCCGAGCGCCTTGAGCAGCCGGCGGTCGGTCCCGAAGACGTTCATGGCGAGCGGCATGTCCGCTCCCCTGACGTTCTCGAAGAGCAGCGCGGGGCCGCCCGCCTTGTTCACCCGGTCGGTGATCTCGCCGATTTCCAGGTACGGATCGACTTCCGCCTTGATGCGCTTGAGGTCGCCGTCGCGCTCCAGCGCCCGGAGGAACGAGCGAAGGTCGTCGTAAGCCATGCGCTCCAGTATCAAGCACGCACTACGCTGGACCGGTATCGGGGCCGCCGAGCGGCCCGTACCGCCGTTCCCGGGGAGCCGTCCGACATGCTCAGGTATCTGCCGTTCCTGCTGATCCTGGCGCTGTGGATCTACGCCTTCGTGGACTGCCTGAACACCCCGGAGAAGGAGGTCCGCGGCCTGCCGAAGATCGCCTGGGTGTTCGTCATCCTGCTCTTCGGCGAGGTGCTGATCGGGCCGGTCGCCTGGCTGATCGCGGGGCGTCCGCGCGCCGCGGCGGGGTCGCGCGGGCCCGGGCGCGGCGGTGAGCGGCAGTGGGTCGCGCCCGACGACAACCCCGAGTTCCTGAAGTCGCTCCGGCGCGACCAGGGCGACCCGCCGCCCGCGGCCTGATCCCGCCCCGGGTCCCGCCTGCGCATCCGCCCCCGGATCCGCCCCCGGATCCGCCCCCGCGGCCGCGCCCTGACGGGCGGTCGGAGGATTCGCCCGTCCGGCCGTCACCCGGTGTCACGGCAGTCACCCGCCGTACGGCGTAGCCGCCCATCGCCCGATCGGGTAATAAGAAAAGCCGATCCCGGCCGCCATGCGCCGCCTCAGAGATCAACTCGTCCCTCTTCACAGCCATTTGGCACCCCGTTCACGCACCCCCTCCTGCCTTTGACACACCCGTGCCGGGAGAGTCCGACAGGCCACACTGAGGCCTCACGCGACTCCAGGGAGAGGGGCACACGCCATGCCCGACATGACCCGACGCAGACTCATCGGCTCCGCCGCGGGCGCCGTGGGCGGCGCCGCGGCACTGTCGCTGCTGCCGCCGAGCGTGCGGCGGGCGGTCGCCGCCGGACCGGCCCGGCGCGGCTCGTTGCGCGACATCGAGCACGTGGTCCTGCTCATGCAGGAGAACCGGTCCTTCGACCACTACTTCGGCACCCTCAAAGGTGTGCGGGGGTTCGCCGACCCCGACGCCGTCAAGCTGCCGGGCGGCCGCGACGTCTTCCACCAGCCGGACGAGAAGAACCCGGCCGGCTACCTGCTGCCGTTCCGGCTCGACACGCAGAAGACGAGCGCCCAGGCCATCCCGTCCACCAGCCACGCCTGGGCCGTCCAGCACGAGGCGTGGAACGGCGGGAAGATGGACCGCTGGATGCCGGCGCACCGCAAGGCCGACGGGGCGAACGGCCCGTACGTGATGGGCTACCACACGCGCGAGGACATCCCCTTCCAGTTCGCCCTCGCGGAGACCTTCACCCTCTGCGACAACTACTTCTGCTCGGTCCTCGGCCCCACTTGGCCCAACCGGCTCTACTGGATGACGGGCACCATCGACCCCGCCGGCACCCGCGGCGGCCCTGTCATCGACAACACCGCCCCCGCCCCGTACCGCTGGACCACCTACGCCGAGCGACTGCAGGCGGCGGGCGTCAGCTGGCGCGTCTACCAGGAGGAGGACAACTACGGCTGCAACCTCCTGGAGCAGTTCGCGCAGTTCAAGGACGCCAAGCCGGGCGATCCGCTGTACGAGCGGGGGATGCGCCGGCTGCCCGCGGGCACCTTCGAGGACGACGCCCGCAACGGCCGGCTGCCGGCCGTCTCCTGGATCATCCCGACCGCCGCGCAGTCCGAGCACCCGCGCTACCTGCCGGCCGCCGGCGCGGACTACGTGGCGAAGAAGCTGGAGGCCATCGCCGACAACCCCGAGGTGTGGGCGAAGACGGCGTTCATCCTGAACTACGACGAGAACGACGGGCTCTTCGATCACGTGCCGCCGCCGGTCCCCCCGGCGGGCACGGCGGACGAGTTCGTGGGGAAGCTGCCGATCGGCGGCGGCTTCCGGGTGCCGTGCCTGATCGTCTCGCCGTGGACGGTGGGCGGCTGGGCCGCGGGCGACCCCTTCGACCACACCTCGGTGCTGCGCTTCCTGGAGGTGTGGACGGGGGTGCGGGAGCCGAACATCAGCGCCTGGCGCCGTCGCACCTTCGGTGACCTGACCTCGGCCTTCGGCTTCACCGACAAGGCTCCGCGGCCGCCGCGGCTGCCCGCGGACACCAAGGAGCAGCTCGACGAGGCCCGCTGGAAGGTCGCCCACCTGCCCAAGCCCACGCTGCCGGGCGCCCGCCAGCAGCCGCCCGAGCAGGAGAAGGGCAGCCGGCCCCGGCGCTGACGGCGCGGCGGGGCGCCCGGCGGGGTCCGCGCGGCCCGTGGAGGTCAGCCCCCGGCGCCGCCCGGCGGCTCGCCCGGGTCGCCGGAGCCGCGCAGCTCGTACTCCGCGCGCAGCTTCCGCCACCGTTCGAGGGTCCACCCCGACCAGTCGGCGGGCCGGCCCGCCAGGGCCTCCAGCAGGTACTCGAAGTGGTGGTGCCAGCCCGCCAGGCAGTCCAGGCGGACGTTGTCGGGGCCGGTGAACTCGTTGGTGAAGTGCAGGAGGGTGCCGCCGACGCTGGCGGGGGCGTCCTCCAGCTCGAAGCGGATCCGGCCGTGGATGTCGACGGTGTACTCGGCCAGCCGCTGCGGCTGCCAGGCGGTGACGCGGCCGGGGGCGACGGTGGCGTTCCCGGCCTCGTCGGTGTTCTGCCAGCGCAGGGTGATGGCCCCGCCCTCGCGCTGCTCGAAGGGCCGGGCCTCGGCCAGCCAGGTCGGCAGGCCCTCGGGGGTGGCGATGGCCAGCCACACCTCGGCCTTGGGGAAGGGGAGCGACAGCTCGTAGCGCAGCAGGTGGCTGTCCTCGCCCCGGGGCTCGGACTTGCCGTAGAGGGAGGGGATCTCCATGGGTCCAGCTCTACCACCGCGGCCCGCCTCCCGCGCTCCGGAGAGGGCGGGAAACGGGCCGTACGGGGGCTGCTGTGCGGGGTGCGGGTGACCGCTCAGACGCCGGCGTAGGAGTGCTTGCCGGTGACGAAGATGTTCACGCCGTAGTAGTTGAAGATGTAGCAGCCGAACGCGGCGAGCGCGATGTAGGCGGCCTTGCGGCCCTTCCAGCCGGCGGTCGCGCGGGCGTGCAGGTAGCAGGCGTAGGCGACCCAGGTGATGAAGGACCAGACCTCCTTGGGGTCCCAGCCCCAGTAGCGGCCCCAGGCGGCCTCGGCCCAGATGGCGCCCGCGACGATCGTGAAGGTCCACAGCGGGAAGACCGTGGCGTTGATGCGGTAGCCCAGCTTGTCGAGGCTGGCGGCGGAGGGCAGGCGCGACATGGGGTTGTCGGTGTACAGCGCGAGCTTGGCCTTGAAGCGGGCGTACTTGCGGTCCTGCGGCAGCTCGTTCAGGTAGCGGCGCAGGCCGGCGCCGGTGCGGCCCTCGACCAGGCGGGCCTCGTAGCCGTCGCGGAAGAGGTAGAGCAGGGTCGAGCAGGCGCCGACCCAGAAGGCGGCGCCGCACAGGATCGCGGTGGAGACATGGATCCACAGCCAGTACGAGTGCAGGGCCGGGACGAGCTGGTCGCTCTCGGTGTAGAGCACGGAGACGGCGAGGCCGAGGTCGAGGAGGATCGTGGTGACCAGCGGCAGGCCGATCCAGCGCACGTTCTTCTTGGCGGCCAGCAGGCCGAGGTAGACGCCGACGACCGTCATGCCGAAGGTCGTGGAGAACTCGTACATGTTGCCCCAGGGCGCCCGCTCCACGGACAGCGCCCGGGTGAGCACCGAGCCGGCGTGCAGCAGGAAGGACAGCACGGTCAGCGAGATGGCGATGCGGCCGTAGACGTCGCCCTTCTCGCTGGTGCCGGCGGCGCCCGGCCCGTCGGGCACGTCGCGGGTGCCGGCGGTGGAGCGGGTGACGACCTTGGGGCGCTCCAGGACGGCGGTGCCGCCGGCCTGTGCGCTCGCGCCGCCCGCGGTGCCCGCGGCGGCGGCCGCCTCGGTGGTGATCGCGGCGGCGGTGCGGCCCACGGCGCTGCGGCTGCCGAACACCCACTCGGCGATGTGGGCGAGGAAGGCCAGGGTGTAGACGGCCATGGCCGAATAGATCAGCACGTTGCTGATGTTCGCCAGGTTCTCGTTGGCTGCGGCAGCGATGGGGATCACGCGCGCGCTCCTTCGGATGCTGCGGAGGAATCCGCGGACTCGGCGGACTCCGCGGGGTCGGGGGCGTCCGTGGCGGTCACGGGCGGGGCGTCGGCCTGCAGGTCGGCGGCGAGGTCGGCGAGCTCCTCGGGGAGCTTCGCGGACTCGCTGCGGCCGAGGCCGGCCACCTCGACGACGGTGTGCCCGTCGGCGCCGCGGACGGCCCGTACCCACACGCGGCGGCGCTGGATGAACAGGGATCCCGCCACGCCGACGAGGGCCGCGACCGCTCCGACGAGGGCGGTGACGTTGCCGGGCTGCTGGGAGACCTGGAAGGTGGCCCAGGGCTTGATGCCGTCGAACTTCAGGGTGCCGCCGTCGGGCAGCGTCATGGTGTCGCCGACCTTGAGGGCCTGCGCGAAGGGGTTGCCGTCCTTGTCCTTGAACTGCTTCATCTTGGACACGTCGAGCTGGTAGACGTTCTGCGGCGTGCCGGCGTCGGTGCCGAGGCTGCCGTGGTACGCCGTGAGGACGAGCCGCGGGTTGTCCAGGTCGGGGAACTGGGACAGCATCGTGCCGGTCTTCAGGTCCAGGGTGGGCACGAAGTTGCCCTTGAAGCCGATCTGGTCCTTCTTGCCGTCCTTGGTGCG
Source organism: Streptomyces telluris (assembly GCF_024519335.1). Lineage (NCBI taxonomy): Bacteria > Bacillati > Actinomycetota > Actinomycetes > Kitasatosporales > Streptomycetaceae > Streptomyces > Streptomyces telluris. Next base: position 26,516 of record NZ_JANIID010000045.1, on the reverse strand, counting down.
GTAGTCGCCCACCTTCAGGACGGTCGACTCGGTGATGTTGTTGTCGATGGGCAGCGAGGGGATCCCGCCGCGGAAGGAGATGTCGCCCTGCCCGTCGCGGACGGTGACCACCGGGGCGTAGCCGTGGCCGATCAGGTAGACCTTGGAGCCGGACGTCTGCAGCGGCTCGTTGACCTTGATCGTCGCCTTGCGGCCGGGGCCGTCGGCGCCCTCGTGGTAGGTGACGTGGGCCTCGTAGGTCCGCGGGGTGCCGCGCTGGGGCCCGGTGCGCTCGTAGCTGGCCTCGAAGCTGTCGAGGTAGAAGCTGAAGGGCTTGAGGTCGTCGGAGTCGAAGAGCGAGCCGGACTTGAAGTCGTCGTACTGGACGAGCGTGTTGGCGAAGCCGTCGCCCTCGACGATCAGCTTCTGGCCCTCGGACTTCCACAGCTGCCCGGAGGCGAAGGCCACGAGCATCACGATCAGCGCTATGTGGAAGACGAGGTTGCCGGCCTCGCGCAGGTAGCCCTTCTCGGAGGCCACCGCGTCGCCCGCCGCCTCGGTGCGGAAGCGGCGCTTCTTCAGCAGCTTGCGGGCCGCGGCCAGGACCTCCTCGGGCCCGGCGTCCGTGCGCCACGTGGTGTGGGCGGGCAGCCGCTTGAGGTGGCGCGGGGCGGCCGGCGGGCGGCCGCGCAGCTGGCCGACGAACTGCCAGGTGCGCGGGATGATGCAGCCGACCAGGGACGTGAACAGCAGGATGTAGATCGCGGAGAACCACACCGAGCTGTAGACGTGGAAGAGGCCGAGCTTGTCGTAGAGCGGCCCGAGCGTCTCGTGGCTCGTGCGCCACGCCTCGGCCTTGACCGCGTCCACGCTGGTCTGCGGGACGAGGGAGCCGGGGACGGTGGCCAGCGAGAGCAGGAAGAGCAGGATCAGGGCGACCCGCATCGAGGTCAGCTGCCGCCAGAACCAGCGGGCCCAGCCGATCGCCTCGCGGGCGGACCAGGCCGCGTACCCGAGCGCGCCGGGCTTGCGGACGCCGCCGAAGGAGCCGGGCACGGCCTGGCCGGCCTCGGCGTCCTCGCGGGGCGCCGTCGACATCGCGGAACCCGCGGTCTCCACCCCCTCGGCGTCGGTGCCGGCGGAGCCGTTCGTGTTGCCCATCTGATCAGACCTCGGGGACGAAGGAGTTGGACCACGTCTGCAGTTCGCCGATGAGGCTGTTCCACACGCCCGTGACGAGGAGCACGCCGACCGCGACCAGCATCAGCCCGCCGGCGCGCATGACCCATGCATAGTGCCGCTTGACCCAGCCGAACGCGCCGAGCGCGCGCCGGAAGGCCACCGCGGTCAGGATGAACGGCAGGCCGAGGCCGAGGCAGTAGGCCACGGTCAGCAGCGCGCCGCGGCCGGCGCTGGCCTGGGTCGAGGAGAGGGTGAGGACGGAGGCGAGCGTCGGGCCGATGCACGGCGCCCAGCCGAGCCCGAAGAGCGCGCCCAGCAGCGGCGCCCCCACCAGGCCCATCGTGGGCCTGGTGTGGAAGCGGAACTCGCGCTGCCCGAACCTGCTGAACAGCCCCATGAAGGCGAGGCCCATCACGATGGTGAGGCACCCCATCACCGTGGTGATCGTCTCCCGGTGCTCCAGGAGGGCCCGGCCGACCCAGCCGAAGAGGGTGCCCATGGAGACGAAGACGAAGGTGAAGCCGAGCACGAAGAGGGTGGACCCGGCGATCATCCGTCCCTTGCGGGCCTCGGCCAGGTCCGCTCCGCCGACCCCCGTCACGTACGACAGGTAGCCCGGGACGAGCGGCAGCACGCAGGGCGAGAAGAACGAGACCAGCCCGCCGAGCAGGGCGACGGGCAGGGCCAGCAGCAGCGCCCCGGTGAGCACCGTCTGGTTCATCTCGCCGACGGCGACCGTGACGGCGGCGGAGGTGGCGGGGGTCACCGGGTCACTTCTCCGCGACCAGCGGGTCGAGCGTCTTGCGCAGCTCGTCCTCGGTCAGCGCCTTGATCGCGCGTGCGGCGATCCTGCCGTCGCGGTCGATGAAGACGGTGGAGGGGATGGACTGCGGGTTGAGGCTGCCGGCGGGGAAGCGCAGCAGCAGCTTGCCGGCGGAGTCGTAGAGGCTCGGGTACGGGACCTCGAACTCCTTCTCGAACTTGATCGCCGGCGCGGGGTCGGAGTCGCGGGTGTTGAGCCCGACGAACTGCACGCCCTTGTCCTTGTAGTCGTTGGCGACGTTGACGAGGTTCTTGGCCTCGGCCCGGCACGGGGCGCACCACGATCCCCAGACGTTGAGGACGACGATCTTGCCCTTGTAGTCCTCGGCGATGTCGAGCGCCTTGCCGTCCAGGGTCTTGCCGGAGAGGTCGGGTGCGTCCTGCCGCCCGCTCTTGTCGCTGACGACGCTGACGCCGCCCGTGCCCTGCACGAACTGGGTCTGGCCGCCGCTCTTGGGGTTGTCACCCGAACCGCAGGCGGTCAGGGACAGCGCCGCGGCGGCGGCGAGGATGGCCGGCATGGTGATACGCCGGCGTGGTCCGGGGCGTCGAAAGGCGCGGCAGGCACTCATGTGAAAAGTTTCGCATGGTCCGTTTAGGGATCTTCCGCGCCCCCCTACAGGCCCTTCGTACGGGTTCGGGCGGCCGTCCGGGAGCGGCTCCGGCCGCCCGCGGGTTCAGGCCGCCGCCCGGGCGTGCCACTTCTCGCCGACCTCGAGCCGGCGCAGGCCGCTCAGCACGGCCGGGTCCTGGGCGTCCAGCCAGTCGACGAACTGCCGGAAGGAGACCAGGCGCACGTCCTTGTGACGATCGTCGGCGATGCGTTTGAGAGCTTCCTCCACCGCATCCATATAAATGCCGCCGTTCCACTCCTCGAAGTGGTTGCCGATGAAGAACGGCGCGCGATTCGTCTCGTACGCCCGCTCGAATCCGGCGAGATAGGCGTCGGTGGCCTGCTGCCGCCAGTGGGGATAATGCACCGAGGGGCCGCGAGTGGTGTTCTTCGATTGATTGGCGAGGATGTTGTAGTCCATCGACAGGACTTCGAACGAATGCCCGGGAAAGGGAATCTGCTGCAGCGGGAGATCCCACAGACCGTGTTTCTTCGACGGCCACACCTGCGTCCCGCCCGGGGAACTCGCGTCATAACGCCAGCCCAGTTTCGCAGCGGTCGGCAGCAGGTTCTCCTGCCCCAGCAGACACGGCGTCCGGGCCCCCACGAGCTCCTTGCGGTAATCGAACGGCAGCGGGTCCAGATCGGTGAACCCCGTGTTCGTCCGCCACTCCGTGACGAAGGAGACCGCCTGCTCGATCTCCGACTCCCAGTCGCTCCCGTCCCACTTCCCGACCGACCCCTCGCCGGAGCAGAAGTGGCCGTTGAAGTGCGTGCCGATCTCGTGCCCCTCCAGCCACGCCTCCCGCAGGTTCACCAGCGTCGCCCGGACGTGCTCGTCCGTGAGGTAGCCGATGTCGGAGGCGCCGACCGGGTTGTTGGGCGGCTTGTACAGCCGCTTCTTCGACTCCGGCAGCAGGTACACCCCGGAGAGGAAGAACGTCATCCGCGCCCCGTGGTCCTGCGCCAGCTTCCGGAACCGCGGGAAGAGACCGTTGCCGACCTCCCCCGCCCCGTCCCACGAGAAGATCACGAACTGTGGCGGCTTCTGCCCCGGCTCCAGCCGCTCCGGCTCCGGCGGCTGATGCGGCTGCGGCCCGGCGTCGGCCGTCGAGCCGTCACCGATCGGCTTCGCCTTCGCCCGCTCGACCGCCTTCGCCGCCTGACCGTGCCGCTCGGGAACCGATTCCTCCGAGCAGCCGGCGACGCCGCCCAGCGCCGCGGCCGCTCCCATTCCCCATCCGAGGAGACCTCGTCGGCTGATGTCGCGCATGTCGACTCCGTCCGTACTCGCCGTGCCCCACGCCGTATGTCGTCCATATAAAACGACATTGCGTGAGAGGGCGCGTCGAGTACGACGGTTGCGCAGTTTCCCCCCTCTTCAGGGAGTTGCCCAGCATTTACGCAGTCGCCACGGCCCAATGGAGCAACCGCGGCCCCCGAACGGCCCTCAGGCGCCGAACGCCTTGGCCCCGCCCTTCACCGGCTTGGCACCCGCGAGAAGATGCGCCGGCACCAGATCCCGGGCCGGTTCGCTGTAGCCGACCGAAACGATTTTGTCCCCCCTATAGGTGAACGTCGTCAGACTCGCCAGCGTGCACTCGCGCTTCCGCGGGTCGTGCCACAGCCGCCGCCGCTCCACGAAACTGCGCACGATCCAGATCGGCAGCTGATGGCTCACGCACACCGCCTCGTGGCCCCGCGCCGCATCGCGCGCCGCATCCAGCGCACGCATCATCCGCACGACCTGCTCCACGTAGGGCTCGCCCCACGACGGACGGAAAGGATTCGTCAGGTACTTCCAGTTGGCCGGCTTCTTCAGCGCGCCGTCGCCCACGCCGAACGTCTTGCCCTCGAAGACGTTCGCCGCCTCGATCAGCCGCTCGTCCGTCGCCAGGTCCAGACCGTGCGTCTTGGCGATCGGCGACGCCGTCTCCTGCGCACGCTCCAGCGGCGAAGCCACCACATGGGTGACGTCCCGCTCCGCCAGGTGCTCGGCCACCCGGTCCGCCATCCGGCGGCCCAGGTCCGACAGGTGGTAGCCCGCCCGGCGCCCGTAGAGCACGCCCTCCGGGTTGTGGACCTCGCCGTGGCGCATCAGGTGCACCACGGTGATCTCGTCCTGCTTCTTCCCCGCGTCCTTCGCCGAGCTCACTTGGCCCCCTCCTCGGTCGCCGCGGCCGCCGCACGCGCCGCGGCCGGCAGCGCCGCCGCGATCCGCTCCACCGCCGCCGCGTCGTGCGCCGTCGAGACGAACCACGACTCGAACGCCGACGGCGGCAGGTACACGCCCTGCGACAGCATCGAATGGAAGAAAGCGTTGAAACGGAACGACTCCTGCGCCTTCGCGTCGTCGTAGTTCCGCACCTCACGCCCCGTGAAGAACACCGAGAACATGTTGCTCGCCGTCTGCAGGCGGTGCACCACGCCCTCCTTGGTCAGCGCCTCGCTCACCAGACCGCTGATCTCCGCGGACACCGCGTCGACCTTCTCGTACGCCGCGTCGTCCAGCAGCCGCAGCTGCGCCAGGCCCGCCGCCGTCGCCACCGGGTTACCCGAGAGCGTGCCCGCCTGGTACACCGGACCCGCCGGAGCCAGGTGCGCCATCACATCGGCCCGGCCGCCGAACGCAGCCGCCGGGAAACCACCGCCCATGACCTTGCCGAACGTCATCAGGTCCGGCTTCACGCCGTCGACGCCGAACCAGCCCGCCCTGCTCGTGCGGAAGCCCGTCATCACCTCGTCGGAGATGAACAGCGCACCGTTCTTGGCGCACGCGTCCTTCAGCCCCTGGTTGAAGCCCGGCAGCGGCGGCACCACGCCCATGTTGCCCGGCGACGCCTCCGTGATCACACAGGCGATCTCCCCGGGGAACGCGTGGAACGCCTCGTGCACCGCCTCCAGATCGTTGTACGGCAGCACGATGGTGTCCCCGGCCTGCGCGCCCGTGACCCCCGGCGTGTCCGGCAGCCCGAACGTCGCCACGCCCGAGCCCGCCGCCGCCAGCAGCGCGTCCACGTGGCCGTGGTAGCAGCCCGCGAACTTGATCACCTTGGCCCGGCCGGTGAAACCGCGCGCCAGCCGGATCGCCGACATCGTCGCCTCGGTCCCCGACGACACCAGGCGCACCTGCTCCACGGGCTCGATGCGCGCGACGATCTCCTCGGCGAGCGCGACCTCCCCCTCGCCCGGCGTACCGAACGACGTACCGCGGGCCACCGCCTCCTGGACGGCCGCGATCACCTCGGGATGCGCGTGCCCGAGGATCATCGGACCCCACGAACACACGAGGTCGACGTACTCCCGGCCGTCGGCGTCCGTGAGGTACGGACCGGTACCGGACACCATGAACCGGGGCGTACCACCCACGGCACGAAACGCCCGGACCGGGGAGTTCACGCCGCCGGGCGTCACGACAGCGGCGCGGTCGAAGAGTGTCTGCGAGACTGGCGCATGCATGGGGTATGGGTAGCTCACGCTAGCCATGGTCTCAGAGCCTCGCGACGAGTCCGATCCGGGCGTTTCACATGCCCTTCACGGGGGAGGTCTCTGAGACGATGATCGGGTTGCGCGGCGGGGGCAGTGCTGCGTAGGAAAAAGCGGTCAGGTGGAGATATGCAGCGCGGTGGCGGAGTGGGTGAGGGCACCGGAGACCTGGGCCCCGAGCGCGCCCGGCAGTCCCGCAGGGGGCGCCACAGGGGCCGGCGCGACCGGCGCGAAGAAGACCTCGCGGGCAACAAGGACAACCTCGCGAACGGTACGGACGGCCTCGCGAGCAGCAAGGCAGGCACAGGAAACAGGAGTGGCCGCGTGGGGGTGACCTACAAGTACTTCGGGGCACCCAGCAGCGCGGCCGCGGCCAACGTCCCCATCTCCATGCGCCCCGAGGAGCTCGGCGGCGACGAGCTCGGCATGGGCGGCATGTTCACCCGCATCAAGCCGGAGACCGTGGCCGCCATGGTGCTCACCGGCATCGAAGGCATACCCCTGCACAAGGTCCCCCCGCTCGAGCTCGTCGTCCTCCACCCCGACTACGCCGTCGTGAAGCTCCCCATGACCGTCGTCGACCCGCTGCGCGGCGTCGGCGAGGAATCCGTCGGCGCCGCCGCCTTCATCTGGTCCACCGTCCCCGACCGCGGCGGCCCCCGCGACGCCTTCGGCGTCTACCAGCTCCTGCGCGAGTGGCAGGACTTCTCCCACCGCCTCCACGAGAACGGCCACCAGCCCTACTGCCTGGTCTGGCCGTAACCCCTCGACCGGCCTCCCGTCGGGCGTGGTGATCATCATGTACGTGCCCCGCAAGCGCTGAATATCCTGCCCGGGGACCACCCACGCCACATCGGCCGCGCCGCGCCCCAGGAGGCATCACCATGAGCACCCGCACCGCCGTCATCACCGGCGCCAGCAGCGGCATCGGCGCCGCCACCGCCCGCCGCCTCGCCGCCGAGGGCTACCGCGTCGTCCTCACCGCCCGCCGCGCCGACCGCATCACCGCCCTCGCCGAGGAGCTCCCCGGCGCCCGCGCCCACGCCCTCGACGTCACCGACCGCGCCGCCGTCGACGCCTTCGCCGCCACCCTCGACCGCGTCGACGTCCTCATCAACAACGCCGGCGGCGCCCACGGAGCCGACCCCGTCGCCACCGCAGACCCCGCCGACTGGCGCACCATGTACGAGGTCAACGTCCTCGGCGTGCTCCACATGACCCAGGCCCTGCTCCCCGCCCTCACCGCGAGCGGCGACGGAACGGTCCTGATCCTCTCCTCCACCGCCGCCCTCGGCACCTACGAGGGCGGCAGCGGCTACGCCGCCGCCAAGCACGGCGCCCACGCCGTCGCCGAGACCCTCCGCCTGGAGCTGTGCGGGCAGCCCGTCCGCGTCATCGAGATCGCCCCCGGCATGGTGCGCACCGACGAATTCGCCCTCACCCGCTTCCGCGGCGACCGCGCCAAGGCCGACGCCGTCTACGCGGGCGTCGCCGAGCCGCTCACCGCCGAGGACGTCGCCGACACCATCGGCTGGGCCGTCACCCGCCCGCCGCACGTGAACGTCGACCTGCTCGTCGTCCGCCCCCGCGCCCAGGCCTCGAACTACAAGGTCCACCGCGAGGCATGACCGGCCGGGGCCCCGGCCCCGCCCCGCCCCGCGACCGAAGCGGAAACGATCATTCCCGGGCTACCGTCATACCGACGGCCGCCCCCGGACGGGACGGCCCGCATCGAACAGGGGAACTTCATGCGTGTCATCGCCTTCGACCACCTCGTCCTGAACGTCTCCGACGCGGAGCGGTCCCTCGCCTTCTACACCGGCCCGCTCGGCCTCGACCCCGTCCGCGTGGACGAGTGGCGCGCGGGCCGGGTGCCCTTCCCGTCGGTGCGCGTCGCCCCCACCACGATCATCGACCTGGTGGAGCGCGAGCGCGGTGACACGGCAGCCTCCAACGTCGACCACATCTGCCTCGTCGTCGAGCCCCTGGACTGGCAGTCCGTCATCGACGCCGGCACCTTCACCGTCGTCGACGGCCCCGGCAAGCGCTACGGCGCCCGCGGCGACGCGGAGTCGGTCTACGTCCTGGACCCGGACGGCAACACGGTCGAGCTGCGCTGGTACCCGCAGGACGTGCAGCAGTAGGGCGCACACACGCACCGAGCGCTCGCCAGTTCGAGTGGCGCCCTGCCGTTCCGCCCGGCGGAACGGCAGCGGCGTCGCACGATCGGCCCGTGACCTTCATGGACCTCGAAGGTCCTCGCTACGCGTACATGTTCGGCTTCTTGCAGGCTGACGGGCACTTACAGGCAGGCACAGGCCAAAAGGGACGGCTGACCGTCGAAATCAGCCACCGCGACATCGGCATACTCCGGGCCTTCCAGCAGCTGTGCCCGTACAACAGCACCATCACCGAGCGCACACGAGCGACCAACTTCTCAGCAAGCCATCACTCCGCGATCTGGACCCTCTGCGCCCTGGAAGCCAGAGACCGACTCGTGGAGCTCGGCATCCCCTACGGCAAGAAGTCCACCAGGATCACGCCGCCGCCCGTCCCGTTCTCCCGCCGGGACTACCTGCGCGGAATCATCGACGCCGACGGCGCAGTGGGCTTCACCAGCCAGGGCCTGCCGTTCGTCAGCCTGGCCACGACGATCAGCCCTTCACGCAGACGACCTGCTTGAGCTTCGCCACGACCTCGACGAGATCCCGCTGCTGGTCCATGACCTGCTCGATCGGCTTGTATGCCGCCGGGATCTCGTCGACCACACCGCGGTCCTTGCGGCACTCCACGCCCCGCGTCTGCTCCGCCAGGTCCCGCTCGGAGAATCGCTTCTTCGCCTGGTTGCGGCTCATCCGGCGGCCGGCGCCGTGCGAGGCGGAGTTGAACGACGCCTCGTTGCCCAGGCCGCGCACGATGTACGAGCCGGTGCCCATCGAGCCCGGGATGATGCCGTACTCGCCGCCGCCCGCGCGGATCGCGCCCTTGCGGGTGACCAGCAGGTCCATGCCCTCGTACCGCTCCTCCGACACGTAGTTGTGGTGGCAGGAGATCGTCTGCTCGAACAGGGGCTTGGCCTTCTTGAACTCCTTGCGGACGACGTCCATGAGAAGCGCCATCATGATCTCGCGGTTGTGCCGCGCGTACTCCTGGGCCCAGAACAGGTCGTGCCGGTAGGCGGCCATCTGCGGGGTGTCCGCGACGAAGACTGCGAGGTCCCGGTCGACCAGCCCCTGGTTGTGCGACAGCTTCCGGGCCACGCCGATGTGATACTCGGCGAGCTCCTTGCCGATGTTGCGGGACCCGGAGTGCAGCATGAGCCACACCGATCCGGACATATCAAGGCAAATCTCCACAAAATGGTTTCCTCCGCCTAGCGACCCCATCTGCTTCAGCGCCCGCCCCTGCCGGAACTTCACCGCCTCCGCGACCCCGTCGAACCGCCCCCAGAAGTCGTCCCACCCGGCCGTCGGCAGCCCGTGCAGCCGTCGCGGGTCGACCGGGTCGTCGTGCATCGAGAAGCCCACCGGGATGGCCTCCTCGATCTTCGAGCGGAGCCGGGAGAGATCGCCGGGCAGGTCGTTCGCGGTCAGGGACGTCTTCACGGCCGACATTCCGCAGCCGATGTCGACACCGACCGCCGCCGGGCAGACCGCGCCCTGCATGGCGATCACGGAGCCGACCGTGGCCCCCTTGCCGAAGTGGACGTCCGGCATGACCGCGAGTCCCTTGATCCATGGGAGGGTGGAGACGTTGCGCAGCTGCTGCATGGCAACGTCCTCGACCGTGGCCGGGTCGGCCCACATGCGGATCGGAACACGGGCGCCGGGCACCTCGGTGTAGGACATGGTTTTCCTCATAACCCCGTAAAAGCAAGATAACGCAAAAGCCGGACATATCTCACGATTCGCGACAGCGAACCGGCAGACGCGGCGGCACGTGCGGTAGACATACTGTCCAGCCGCCGCCTCCGCGGCAGCAACACGTTTTCGGTGGAAGGAGCCACGGACCGTGCAGCGAAGGGCTCACGCACCGGCCGCCGCACTGGCCGCCGCCGTGCTGGCCGCAGCGCTCACCGCCTGCAGCGGCGGAGCGGGCGCCGACGGCGGCGACGACTCCAAGCCCGGCCAGGCGGGCTCCACCGCGCCCGCCGCCCAGCCCGGCAAGTACCGCAGTCTCCCCGAGCCCTGCGGCTACGTGAACCGCGAGACGCTGCGCAGGCTCCTGCCCACCCCGGGTGACGACGAGACCGACCGCGACACCCTCGCGAAGCTCTACAAGGGCCAGGCCGCCATCACCTACGACACCGACCGCCGCGTCGGCTGCCGCTGGAAGCTGGAGGCCCCGCAGGGCTCCCGGCACCTGACCGTCGACTTCGAGCGCGTCGTCTCCTACCAGCCCGGCGTCAGCGACGAGCAGCGGGCGGAGGAGCTCTACGGCCGCCGGGCCCGCGCCGCGCACATCCCGGTCTCCTCCGGCTCGCCGTCCGCGCCCGCGGCGTCGGCCTCGAAGGGCGCGAGCTCGGGCCCGCACCCGCAGGGCGGTGCGCAGAGCGGCTCCCCGGCGCCGTCCGCGTCCCGGCCGGGCGCGCCGTCGGCCTCCGGTTCGCCGGCGGGCGGGGCCTCGCTGGCCCCGCGCGCCCTGGACGACCTGGGCGACGACGCCTTCATCGACGACAAGCTGATCACTGCCGGCTCGGGCGTGCACCGCGACATCAACATCGTCTTCCGGTCCGCGAACGTCATCGTGACCATCGCCTACGACCAGTGGTCGGCCGACAAGCAGCACGTCCCCGGGAGCGAGGACCTCCAGGGCAAGGCCCAGACCCTGGCCCGGGAGCTCGACGCGGGGAACTTCAACAACTAGCCGGTGGCCAATCCGCCACCGGCCCGCGTCGGCCGCGTACCGTGCCGATCAAGCGGGGTGAGGGCGCCCAGGCGCTCCGCCCCCCGACACCGAACGAGCGAAGGACCCATGCACCGAACAGCCCCGCGACTCGCCCGACTCCTCGCCTGCGCCGCAGTACCGGTGATGCTCGTCGCCACCGGCTGCTCGGACGACGGCGGCGACAAGAAGAAGTCCTCGCCCTCCGCGTCGGCGCCGGCCCCCGCCGCCTCGCCGTCGATGAAGGCGGCGACGTTCGCCAAGCTGCCGCCGGAGGTCTGCAAGACCATCGACGAGAAGACGATCGACAAGCTGGTGCCGAAGGCGAAGAAGAAGGAGGGCGAGGCCCTCCCGACCAGCGACGCGAACGACTCGGCGAGCTGCTTCTGGAACGGCCTGAACGACGAGGACGTCAAGGACCTGCAGTTCCGCTCGCTGACCGTCTCCTACAAGCGGCTGGCCTCCGACCCGACGCTGGGCTCGGGCGAGAAGCGCGCCGAGAAGTTCGCCGAGCAGCAGGTGACCAAGGCGACGACCGCCGACGGCGCCAAGGACGCGAAGGCCGAGAAGGTCGAGGGCATCGGCGACGGCGCGACCCTGGTGGCCACGGACACCAAGAAGGACGACGACGACTACCGCAACGCGACCGTCGTGGCCCGCACGGGCAACGTCGTGGTCACGGTGAAGTACAGCGGCGCCGGTTTCCAGGGCGCGAAGAACCCGGCGGCGGACGAGATCGCCAAGGGCGCGCAGGACGCGGCCAAGGAGGCGGTGGCCGCGGTCGCCGCGGCGAACAAGAGCTGACGCCGGCGGCAGGACGTAGCAAAGGCGCCGGGCCCGCTCGATCGTGATCGAGCGGGCCCGGCGCCTTCGTGCGACCGGGAACTACACGGCGAGCAGCTTCCGCACCCGGTCCGCCCCCACCGCGAGCAGCAGGGTGGGCAGGCGCGGGCCGGTGTCGCGGCTCACCAGCAGGTGGTAGAGCAGGGCGAAGAAGGACCGCTGGGCGACCTTGAGCTCGGGGGTCGGCTTGGCGTCGGGCTCCAGACCGGCCTGGACCTTGGGCACGCCGTAGACGAGCGTGGTGAGGCCGTCGAGCGACCAGTGGTCGTCCAGGCCCTCCAGGAGCAGGCGCAGCGACTCGCGGCCCTGCTCGTCGAGCGAGCCGAGGAGCTCGGTGTCGGGCTCGGAGCGCACGATGGTGCGGGACTCGGCCGGGACCTGGGTGTTGATCCAGTGCTCGGCCTTGTCCAGGCGCGGGCGGACCTCGTCGAGCGCGGTGACCGGCTGTGCCGGGTCGAGGTCGCTGAGGATGCGCAGGGTCTGCTCGTCGTGGCCGGCGGTGATGTCGACGACGGAGGCGAGCGTGCGGTACGGCAGCGGGCGCGGCGTGCGCGGCAGCTCGCCGGCGGCCGTGCGGGCGGCGCGGCTGTGGGCGAAGGCGTCGGCGGGCAGGACGGTGCCGTCGGCGACCTTGGCCTCCAGCTTGTCCCACTCGTCGTAGAGCCGCTGGATCTCCTGGTCGAAGGCGATCTTGAAGGACTGGTTGGGCTTGCGGCGGGCGTAGAGCCAGCGCAGCAGCGGCGCTTCCATGATCTTCAGGGCGTCGCCGGGGGTGGGGACCCCGCCCTTCGAGGAGGACATCTTGGCCATGCCGCTGATGCCGACGAAGGCGTACATCGGGCCGATGGGCTGCTCGCCGGCGAAGACCTTGCGGACGATCTGGCCGCCGACGACGAAGGAGGAGCCCGGGGAGGAGTGGTCCACGCCCGAGGGCTCGAAGATCACGCCTTCGTAGGCCCAGCGCATGGGCCAGTCGACCTTCCAGACCAGCTTGCCGCGGTTGAACTCGCTGAGCAGGACGGTCTCGGAGTGCCCGCACACGCAGGTGTAGGCGAGCTCGGTGCTCTCATCGTCGTAGGCGGTGACGGTGGTGAGGTCCTTCTCGCACGCGCCGCAGTAGGGCTTGTACGGGAAGTAGCCCGCGCCGCCGGCGCTGCCGTCGTCCTCGGCGGCGGCGCCGGAGCCCTCGGCGGCCTCCAGCTCGGCCTCGTCGACGGGCTTCTGCTGCTGCTTCTTGGGCTTGCCGGTCGCCTTGTCCTTCGTCCGGTACTGGTCGAGGATCGCGTCGATGTCGGCGCGGTGCTTCATCGCGTGCAGGATCTGCTCGCGGTAGACACCGGAGGTGTACTGCTCGGTCTGGCTGATCGGGTCGTACTCGATGCCGAGCTCGGCGAGCGCCTCGACCATCGCGGCCTTGAAGTGCTCGGCCCAGTTCGGGAACGCCGAGCCGGCCGGGGCCGGGACGGAGGTCAGGGGCTTGCCGATGTGGGCGGCCCAGGACTCGTCGATGCCGGGGACGCCGTTGGGCACCTTGCGGTAGCGGTCGTAGTCGTCCCAGGAGATCAGGTGCCGGACCTCGTGGCCGCGGCGGCGGATCTCGTCGGCGACGAGGTGCGGGGTCATGACCTCGCGCAGATTGCCGAGGTGGATCGGGCCGGAGGGCGACAGGCCCGAGGCGACGACGATCGGTTTGCCGGGGGCCCGGCGCTCCGCTTCGGCAATGACCTCGTCGGCGAAACGGGAGACCCAATCGGCCTCGGTGCTCTGAGCCTGAGCCACGGCACTTCCTTCCTTACGGTCCTGGCATGACCATTGTCCCAGACGGGAGGGGTGGCTCCGGGGTTGCCCGGCTGCGGCGAAATTACCGCGGGGGCCGTGGTAGGCGCATGGGATAATCGGGGGGACCCTCACATGCCGCCTACTGGAATGGCACCTTCCCATGGCTTCGGTTCCCTCCCTCGCTTCCTCGCTCCACCAGCGCATCGCGGACGCGCTCTCGGCAGCCCTGCCGGAGGCCGGTGCCGCCGATCCGCTGCTGCGCCGGAGCGACCGGGCCGATTTCCAGGCCAATGGGATGCTGGCGCTGGCCAAGAAGCTGAAGGGCAATCCGCGCGAGCTGGCGGCGAAGGTCGTCGAGGGCCTGCCGGCCGGTGATCTGATCAAGGAGGTCGAGGTCTCGGGCCCCGGCTTCCTGAACATCACGATCACGGACGAGGCGATCGTGAAGACGCTGGCTGCGCGCGCCGCCGACGACCGCCTGGGCGTGCCGTTCGCCGAGCACCCGGGCACCACGGTCATCGACTACGCCCAGCCGAACGTGGCCAAGGAGATGCACGTCGGTCACCTGCGTAATTCGGTGATCGGTGACGCGGTGGTGCGGATCCTGGAGTTCTCCGGCGAGCAGGTCGTGCGCCGTCACCACATCGGCGACTGGGGCACCCAGTTCGGCATGCTCATCCAGTATCTGATCGAGCACCCGCATGAGCTGGACCACGAGGGCGAGGTCTCCGGCGAGGAGGCCATGTCCTCCCTCAACCGCCTGTACAAGGCGTCGCGGACGCTCTTCGACTCCGACGAGGAGTTCAAGGCCCGCGCCCGCCGCCGGGTGGTCGACCTCCAGGCCGGTGACGAGGAGACCCTCGCGCTGTGGCAGCGGTTCGTCGACGAGTCGAAGATCTACTTCTACTCGGTCTTCGACAAGCTGGACGTGGAGATCCGCGACGAGGACATCGTCGGCGAGTCCGGTTACAACGACATGCTGGCCGAGACGTGCCGTCTGCTGGAGGAGTCCGGCGTGGCGGTCCGTTCCAACGGCGCGCTGTGCGTCTTCTTCGACGACGTCAAGGGCCCGGACGGCAAGCCCTCGCCGCTGATCGTGCAGAAGTCCGACGGCGGCTTCGGCTACGCGGCCACGGACCTGTCGGCGATCCGCGACCGTGTGGGCAACCTGAAGGCCGACACCCTGTTGTACGTGGTGGACGCCCGGCAGTCCCTGCACTTCAAGATGGTCTTCGAGACGGCGCGCCGGGCGGGCTGGCTGACCGATGACGTCAAGGCCGTCCAGCTCGGCTTCGGCACGGTCCTCGGCAAGGACGGCAAGCCGTTCAAGACCCGTGAGGGCGAGACGGTCCGCCTGGTCGACCTGCTCGACGAGGCGATCGACCGCGCGACGGCCGTCGTGCGGGAGAAGGCCCAGGACCTGACGGAGGAGCAGATCGCCGAGCGCGGCGCCCAGGTGGGCATCGGCGCGGTGAAGTACGCGGACCTCTCGACGTCGGTCTCGCGCGACTACAAGTTCGACCTGGACCAGATGGTGTCCCTCAACGGCGACACCAGCGTCTACCTGCAGTACGCCTTCGCCCGGATCCAGTCGATCCTGCGCAAGGCGGGCGAGGCCCGGCCGGTGGCGCACCCGGAGCTCGTGCTGGCCCCGGCCGAGCGGGCGCTGGGCATGCACCTGGACCAGTTCGGGGAGAACCTCGCCGAGGTCACGGCCTCCTACGAGCCGCACAAGCTCGCCGGGTACCTCTACCAGCTGGCCTCGCTCTACACGACGTTCTACGCCGAGTGCCCGGTCCTGAAGGCCGAGACGCCGCAGCAGGTGGAGAACCGCCTCTTCCTGTGCGATCTGACGGCCCGCACGCTGCGTCAGGGCATGTCGCTGCTGGGCATCCGCACGCCCGAGCAGCTCTGACCGACCGGACCGGGGGCGGGGTGCCTCACCCCGCCCCCAGTTCGAACCACACCAGTTTGCCGGTGAGCCCCTGGGGCTGCCGGCGCAGGGCGAATCCTCCCCAGCTGTCGGCGCAGCGCATCACGAGCGCGAGCCCGCGGCCCTCCTCGGCGTCCTCCCGGGGCAGTGCGGTGGCCTGCAGGCCGGGCAGCGCGGGGTTGGTGTCCCAGACGGTCACCCGCACGCCCTTTCCCTTGCCCTCGCGCCTGACGCGTACGGAGGCGGGTCCTTCGGAGTGCCGGTAGGAGTTGGTGACCAGCTCCGAGGTGAGCAGTTCGGCGGTCTCGGCCACGCGGGCGAAGCCGTGTTCTTCGAAGATCGTGCGGAGGGTGCGGCGGGCGATGCAGGGGGCGAGCGGGTCGCAGGGGACCTGGAGGGTGTACTCCCAGCTCTCGGGGAGCTCGGGGTCGGTGCTCATGGGCGCGTCTCCGCAGAGGGAACGGTGTGCGCCACAAGCTAGGGCCGGTGCCCGGGGGCTTTCCACTGTTTCGGCGGAATTCCCCCGGGCACCGGCCCTTGCCGTCTACTGCCTTTACCGGAGCCGGCGGTCCTTACCGGAGGCTGCGCGCGGCCTCGGTCGCCCAGTAGGTGAGGATCATGTCGGCCCCGGCGCGCTTGATGCCGGTCAGGGTTTCCATGATCGCGCGGTCGCGGTCGATCCAGCCGTTGGCGGCGGCGGCCTCGACCATCGCGTACTCGCCGCTGATCTGGTAGGCGGCGACGGGCACGTCGACGGCCTCGGCGACCTTGGCGAGGATGTCCAGGTAGGGCAGGGCGGGCTTGACCATGACCATGTCCGCGCCCTCGGCGAGGTCGAGCGCGAGCTCGCGCATCGACTCGCGGGTGTTGGCGGGGTCCTGCTGGTAGGTCTTGCGGTCGCCCTGCAGCGAGGAGCCGACGGCCTCGCGGAAGGGGCCGTAGAACGCGGAGGCGTACTTGGCGGTGTAGGCCAGGACGGAGACGTCCTCGTGGCCGGTCTGGTCGAGGGCGTCGCGGATGACGCCGACCTGGCCGTCCATCATGCCGCTGGGGCCCACGGCGTGGACGCCCGCGTCGGCCTGGACCTGTGCCATCTCGGCGTAGCGCTCGAGCGTGGCGTCGTTGTCGACGCGGCCGGAGGCGTCCAGGACGCCGCAGTGGCCGTGGTCGGTGAACTCGTCCAGGCACAGGTCGGACATGATGACGAGGTCGTCGCCGACCTCGGCCTTCACATCGCGGATGGCGACCTGCAGGATGCCGTCGGGGTCCGTGCCGGCGGTGCCGGCGGCGTCCTTCTTGGACTCCTCGGGGACGCCGAAGAGCATGATCCCGGAGACGCCGGCCTCCAGCGCCTCGACGGCGGCCTTGCGCAGGGTGTCACGGGTGTGCTGGACGACGCCCGGCATGGAGGTGATCGGCACCGGCGTGCTGATGCCCTCCCGCACGAAGGCGGGAAGGATCAGGTCGGCCGGGTGCAGCCGGGTCTCCGCGACCATGCGGCGCATGGCGGGGCTGGTGCGCAGGCGCCGGGGGCGGGACCCCGGGAACGTGCCGTAGGTGGTGCTCAACTCCGTGCCCTTCTACGCGATCCGGGCCGTCGCTCGCTCGGGCGGGTGACCGGGTCGCCGGCCTCCAGGGCGGCGTCCCGGCGGGCCGCGCCGAACTCCGCGAGCGCTTCGGCGAGCTTGAGCACCGAGGGCTCGGGCGACAGCACGTCCACCCGCAGGCCGTGTTCCTCCGCGGTCTTCGCGGTGGCCGGGCCGATACAGGCGATGACGGTGACATTGTGGGGCTTGCCGGCGATGCCGACGAGGTTGCGCACCGTGCTCGACGAGGTGAAGAGCACGGCGTCGAAGCCGCCGCCCTTGATGGCCTCGCGGGTCTCGGCCGGCGGCGGCGAGGCCCGGACGGTGCGGTAGGCCGTGACGTCGTCGACCTCCCAGCCCAGCTCGATCAGGCCGGCCACCAGGGTCTCGGTGGCGATGTCGGCGCGCGGCAGGAAGACGCGGTCGATCGGGTCGAAGACCGGGTCGTAGGGCGGCCAGTCCTCCAGCAGGCCGGCGGCGGACTGCTCGCCGGAGGGCACGAGGTCGGGCTTGACGCCGAACTCGATCAGCGACTTGGCGGTCTGCTCTCCGACGGCCGCGACCTTGATGCCGGCGAAGGCGCGCGCGTCGAGCCCGTACTCCTCGAACTTCTCGCGCACCGCCTTGACGGCGTTCACGGAGGTGAAGGCGATCCACTCGTAGCGGCCGGTGACCAGGCCCTTGACCGCGCGCTCCATCTGCTGGGGGGTGCGCGGCGGCTCGACGGCGATGGTCGGGACCTCGCTGGGCACGGCGCCGTAGGAACGGAGCTGGTCGGAGAGCGAGGCGGACTGCTCCTTGGTGCGCGGCACGAGGACGTTCCAGCCGAAGAGCGGCTTGGACTCGAACCAGGAGAGCCGGTCGCGCTGCTCGGCAGCGCTGCGCTCGCCGACCACGGCTATGACCGGCTGGGCGCCGTCGGCCGACGGCAGCACCTTGGCGGCCTTGAGGACCTGGGCGAGGGTGCCGAGGGTGGCGGTCCAGGTGCGCTGGCGGGTGGTGGTGCCGGCGACCGTGACGGTCATCGGCGTGTCGGGGCCGCGGCCGGCGGAGACCAGTTCACCGGCTGCGGAGACGACGGAGTCGAGCGTGGTGGAGACGACGGCGGTGACCTCGCTGGCGCCGACCTCGGACCAGCAGGTGGCCGAGGCCGTGCGGGCGTCGACGAAGCGCACGTCGCCGCCCTTGCCGTCGCGCAGCGGCACACCGGCGTAGGCGGGCACGCCTACGGCCGTGGCGACGCCGGGGACCACCTCGAAGGTGATGCCCTCGGCGGCGCAGGCGAGCATCTCGTCGGCGGCGTCGCCGTCGAGGCCGGGGTCGCCGAGCACGGCACGGACGACCCGCTTGCCGCTGCGCGCGGCCGCCATGACAAGATTGGCGGTGTCCCTAAGGACGGGGACGCCCGCGGTTTTTGATGCCTCATCAGTAACCGTCTGGGCAGGCATGTCCACATGGGCGCGCGCATGCGTGCGCACCACGTCGAGCACCTGCGGATCGGCGATCAGGACGTCCGCGGCCGCGAGCGCCTCCACGGCGCGGAGCGTCAGCAGTCCCGGGTCTCCGGGGCCGGCACCGAGAAAGGTGACGTGCCCGTGCACGGGGTGGATCGGGGCGGTGGGGTTCAAAGTGCTCGCTCCCCCATAAGACCGGCCGCTCCCTTGTCGAGCATCGCTGCGGCGAGTTCGTGGCCCATGGCCACGGCTTCTTCGCTGGACGACGGCACGGGGCCGGTGATGGACAGCTGCACCAGCGTCTTGCCGTCGGTCGTACCGACGACACCCCGCAGGCGCATTTCAGTGACAATCTGCTCGTCGGGGCTTGGGGAAAGGTCGGCCAGCGCACCCACGGGTGCGGAGCAGCCGGCCTCCAGGGCGGCGAGCAGGGAACGCTCGGCCGTCACGGCGACCCGGGTGTACGGGTCGTCGAGCTCGGCGAGCGTCGCGGCGAGGGGTGCGTTGGTCATGGCGCACTCGATCGCCAGGGCCCCCTGGCCGGGGGCGGGCAAAACTGCGTCGGGCTCCAGGAACTGCGAGACCTCGGCGCTGCGGCCGATCCGCGACAGGCCGGCGGCGGCGAGCACCACGGCATCGAGCTCGCCCTTGGTGACGAAGCCGATGCGGGTGTCGATGTTGCCGCGGATGGGGACGGTCTCGATCTCCTTGCCCAGCTCGCGGGCCCAGGCGTTGAGCTGGGCCATGCGACGGGGGGAGCCGGTGCCGATGCGGGAACCCTCGGGGAGGGTCTCGAAGGTCAGGCCGTCGCGGGCGACCAGCACGTCGCGCGGGTCCTCGCGCGGCGGGATCGCCGCGAGGGCCAGGTCCTCGGGCTGCTTGGTGGGCAGGTCCTTGAGGGAGTGCACGGCGAAGTCGATCTCGCCCGCGAGCAGCGCGTCGCGCAGCGCGGAGACGAAGACGCCGGTGCCGCCGATCTGCGCGAGGGACTCGCGCGAGACGTCGCCGTAGGTGGTGATCTCCACCAGCTCCACCGGGCGGCCGGTCAGCTGCTGCACGGCCTGCGCCACCTGGCCGGACTGGGCCATGGCGAGCTTGCTGCGGCGCGTGCCGAGGCGCAGCGGCCGCGAAGAGTTGTCGTTCATGCCGGCTCCCGTGCCGTGTTGTGCGTACCGGCCTGCGAGTCGGCCCGGCTGACGGCGGCGACCGCCTGCGGGTCGAGGTCGAAGAGCTCTCGCAGCGCGTCGGCATAGCCGGCGCCGCCGGGGGTGGAGGCCAGCTCCTTGACGCGCACGGTGGGCGCGTGGAGGAGCTTGTCGACGACGCGGCGCACGGTCTGGGTGATCTCCGCGCGCTGCTTGTCGTCCAGGTCGGGCAGGCGGCCGTCGAGGCGGGCGATCTCGCTCGCGACGACGTCCGCGGCCATGGTGCGCAGGGCGACCACGGTGGGGGTGATGTGGGCGGCGCGCTGGGCGGCGCCGAAGGCGGCGACCTCGTCGGAGACGATGGCGCGCACCCGGTCGACGTCGGCGGCCATGGGCGCGTCGGCGGAGGCCTCGGCGAGCGACTCGATGTCGACGAGCCGTGCGTCCTCCAGGCGGTGGACGGCGGCGTCGATGTCGCGCGGCATGGCGAGGTCGAGGAGGGCGAGGCGGACGCCGGTGCGGGCCGCGTCGCCGCACGCGGCGTCGAGGGCGCAAGCCGCGTCCGTACGGCCGGCGCCGGCCGCGTCCGGACGGGAGGCGAGCGCGGCGCGTATGGCCTCGGCGGTCAGCACGACGCCCATGGCGCCGGTGCAGCTGACCACGACGTCGGTGAGCGCGAGCTCCTGCGGCACCGCGGCCATCTCCACGGCCGAGGCCGTGAAGCCGGCGGCGGACCGGGCGCCCGGCTCGGTGAGGATCTCCGCCAGGCGCTGCGCGCGCGCGAGCGTGCGGTTGGCGACGGCCACGTGGGCGACGCCCGCCCGCGCCAGCGTCGCCGCGGCGAGGGAGGACATCGAGCCGGCGCCGATGACCAGGGCCCGCTTGCCGCCGGCCCAGTCGCCCAGCGGCACGCCGTCGGCCAGGCGCTCCAGGCCGAAGGTGACCAGGGACTGGCCCGCCCGGTCGATGCCGGTCTCGCTGTGGGCGCGCTTGCCGACCCGCAGGGCCTGCTGGAACAGGTCGTTCAGCAGCCGGCCGGCGGTGTGCAGCTCCTGGCCGAGGGCGAGGGCGTCCTTGATCTGGCCGAGGATCTGGCCTTCGCCGACGACCATCGAGTCCAGCCCGCAGGCCACCGAGAACAGGTGGTGGACGGCGCGGTCCTCGTAGTGCACATAGAGATACGGAGTGAGCTCCTCCAGCCCGACGCCCGAGTGCTGGGCGAGGAGCGTGGACAGCTCGGCCACACCGGCGTGGAACTTGTCCACGTCGGCGTAGAGCTCGATGCGGTTGCAGGTGGCGAGGACGGCCGCCTCGGTGGCGGGCTCGGCCGCGAGGGTGTCCTGCAGCAGCTTGGCCTGCGCCTCGCGCGCGAGGGCGGCGCGCTCCAGCACGCTCACCGGCGCGCTGCGGTGGCTCAGTCCGACGACGAGGAGGCTCATGCCGGCATCACGGCGGGTACGTCCCCGTCCGGTCCCTTCCTGCCGCCCGGGGCCGGGCGCACGCCCGCGCCGGAGCGGGGCTGCGCCGCGGCGGCCACGGCGGTCTCCTGTGCGGGGGAGGTCTCCTCGCCGGCCTTGCGCTGCTCGTGGAAGGCGAGGATCTGCAGCTCGATCGACAGGTCGACCTTGCGCACGTCCACGCCCTCGGGCACGGAGAGCACGGTGGGCGCGAAGTTGAGGATCGACGTGACCCCGGCGGCCACGAGCCGGTCGCAGACCTGCTGGGCGGCGCCGGCCGGGGTGGCGATGACGCCGATGGAGACGCCGTTGTCCGTGATGATCGATTCGAGCTCGTCGGTGTGGCGCACGGGCAGCCCGGCGACCGGCTTGCCGGCCATGGCCGGGTCGGCGTCGATCAGGGCCGCGACGCGGAAGCCGCGGGAGGCGAAGCCGCCGTAGTTGGCGAGGGCCGCGCCCAGGTTTCCGATGCCGACGATGACGACCGGCCAGTCCTGGGTCAGGCCGAGCTCGCGGGAGATCTGGTAGACGAGGTACTCGACGTCGTAGCCCACACCGCGGGTGCCGTAGGAGCCGAGGTAGCTGAAGTCCTTGCGCAGCTTGGCGGAGTTGACCCCCGCCGCGGTCGCGAGCTCCTCGGAGGAGACCGTGGGCACCGAGCGCTCGGAGAGCGCGGTCAGCGCGCGCAGGTACAGCGGAAGCCGGGCGACGGTGGCCTCGGGAATCCCTCGGCTTCGGGTCGCCGGTCGGTGAGTTCGGCCAGTTGCCACGGTGCTCCTGCGGGTAGAGCGGGGCTGCGGGCGGCGCCTCGTCCCAGGACCGCCCCGTCGAACGCAGGCTATGCCTTTGTGAACGCGTGCACAAAGATGGTGTCCGTTTTGCCCGGTCAAAGTGACCGGGGTCACGCGGTCTTTCGGCCCTCTCCGGGAACCATTCGGCCCCTTCCGGGGACGGCCGGCCGGACTGTCACAGCAGCCACACCCGCCCCACACGACCCAGGGGAGCGTCGACGGGGACACGGGCGCTCACTCCTGACACACTGCTCGCTCACCGGGGGGCCGACCCCCGGATCCCCGGCCGGAAAAGACCCCGGACACCAATAAATCGCCACATGATGGTAGTCGACTCAGGCACCCATCCAGCACGTTTGAACGAGCCGGGAGCACGCCATTGCATACGGGCGCGCACGGAGGCGCACCAGGGGCGGGCACAATGGCGGACATGTCCCCCTTGCTGCGCCGCCGCCCCCGCAAGAACCCCGCCGACAGCACGGTCACCCTGGTCGGCAAGCCCGGCTGCCACCTGTGCGACGCCGCCGAGGCCGTGATCGCCGAGGTCTGCGGCGAACTCGGCGCCCGCTGGGAGAAGAAGGACATCACCCAGGACGAGGAGCTCCACCGCAAGTACTGGGAGCAGATCCCGGTGATCCTCGTCGACGGCGCCCAGCACGACTTCTGGCGCGTGGACCCCGACCGGCTGCGCAAGGCCCTTACGGGCTGACCCCGCACCGCCCGCGCACGCGGACCCGCCGGGGGTAACCGGAGCGTCAAAGGAAGTTCACGCCCCGGAATCATCCCGACTCCGGTTACCCCGAACAAACTGGCTATGCTCGGGCCATGGCCGCACTGGGATGGATCACTCCGCGCAGGCGCTCTGCCACGGCACGCAGCGTGCTGGCAGGCGAGGCCGCGGCGGAGGCAGCCCGCAAAACCGCTCAGGAGAGCGCCGCCGAGAGCGCCGAAGGCGCCGCGCGGCAGCCGTCCGAGCCGGACTTCCCCGTCGTCGGCGACGTGCACGCCGCCGCCTTCTTCGACCTCGACAACACGGTCATGCAGGGCGCCTCCCTCTTCCACTTCGGCCGCGGGCTGTACAAGCGGCGGTTCTTCCAGAAGCGCGAGCTCGCCCGCTTCGCCTGGCAGCAGGTGTGGTTCCGGCTGGCCGGCGAGGACGCCGAGCACATGCAGGACGCCCGCGACAGCGCC
Source organism: Streptomyces telluris (assembly GCF_024519335.1). Taxonomy (NCBI): domain Bacteria; kingdom Bacillati; phylum Actinomycetota; class Actinomycetes; order Kitasatosporales; family Streptomycetaceae; genus Streptomyces; species Streptomyces telluris. The sequence goes on along the minus strand of NZ_JANIID010000045.1, from coordinate 3,371 downwards.
CTGTCCATCGTCAAGGGCCACCGCGTCTCCGAGCTGATGACCATCGGCGAGGAGATCTACGACGAGTACATGGCCGAGCGGATCTGGCCCGGCACCCGCGCGCTCGCCCAGGCCCACCTCGACGCGGGGCAGAAGGTGTGGCTCGTGACCGCCGCGCCCGTCGAGGCCGCGACGATCATCGCCCGCCGCCTGGGGCTGACCGGCGCGCTCGGCACCGTCGCCGAGTCGATCGGCGGCGTCTACACCGGCAAGCTCGTCGGCGAGCCGCTGCACGGCCCGGCGAAGGCCGAGGCCGTCCGCGCCCTGGCCGCGGCCGAGGGGCTCGACCTCTCGCGCTGCGCCGCCTACAGCGACTCGGCCAACGACATCCCGATGCTCTCGCTCGTGGGCCACCCCTACGCCGTCAACCCCGACAGCCGGCTGCGCAAGCACGCCCGCGAGCGCGGATGGCGGCTGCGCGACTACCGTACGGGCCGCAAGGCGGCCAAGGTCGGCATCCCGGCGGCGGCCGGCGTGGGCGCCCTGGCGGGCGGCGCGGCCGCGGCCGTGGCCCTGCACCGCCGCCGGCACTGACACCGGCACCGGCACCGGCACTGACGCGGGCCCACGCCCGGAATTCCCACCCCGGCCCCGGCCCGCTGTAGCGGCTCCGGGGCGGATTCATGCGGCGGCGCGCCGTACCGCGCCGTCCACTTCACGCCACTACGCCGCGCTGTCGCCACAAAGGTTCGGCAACAGCGCGTAGCCGGGCGTCACTCTCAGGCAATCCTGTCTTCATACCCTCACATCCTCCTCCTCAGTCCTTCCGCGTCCGGATTGCCACAACACGCCGCCCATTCGGCCACACCATGACCAAATCTGTTCAACCTCCTTTCATAGTTCGATATTTGATCGATCCCCAACCGGTAAGAGATCGAACGGAAACGATGATTTGAGCAACTCGGTGTAGTGCTGCCTGTACGAAGCGTTATTCTCCTCAGACGCAAACCGGTACCCCCTTGTCCCTACGACGAGTGAACGGTTCCGTACTGCACGTGATGGAAGCTCTGCCTCTGGGAGTCCCGTGTACCCACACGTCGGGGTTGACGCCTCGGGCCTGGCTACGCTTCGCGCAACGGTCCTCGACCGCCTGCGCGGCTTCGTCCCCACCGCGTACGCCGTCCCCGCCCTCGCCACGCTCGCCCCTGCAGGAGGCGGCCGTGCCGGCCACGCCGGCCCCTGCTACGCCCTCGCCGAGAGCAGCGCGGCGGTGGGCAGACGAGCCGCCCGCCGGGGCGGTGCGGCCACCGCGTCGTCCGCCGCGCCCTCCGGCTCCGCCACGTCAACGCGCCGCCCCAGCGCGGACAGCGACAGCGCCCGCATGCTCGACCTGGTCGAGCGCGCCCAGGCCGGGGAGGCCGAGGCCTTCGGCCGCCTCTACGACCAGTACGCCGATACGGTCTACCGCTATATCTACTACCGGGTAGGCGGCCGGGCCACCGCGGAGGACCTCACCAGTGAGACGTTCCTGCGCGCCCTGCGCCGCATCGGCACCTTCACCTGGCAGGGCCGCGACTTCGGCGCCTGGCTCGTGACGATCGCCCGCAATCTGGTCGCCGACCACTTCAAGTCGTCGAGGTTCCGGCTCGAAGTGACCACCGGCGAGATGCTCGACGCCAATGAGGTCGAGCGCAGCCCGGAGGACTCCGTCCTCGAGTCCCTGTCCAACGCCGCGCTGCTGGAGGCGGTGCGCAAGCTCAACCCCCAGCAGCAGGAGTGCGTCACCCTGCGCTTCCTGCAGGGGCTCTCGGTCGCCGAAACCGCCCGCGTCATGGGCAAGAACGAGGGCGCCATCAAGACCCTCCAGTACCGGGCGGTCCGCACCCTGGCCCGCCTCCTTCCCGACGACGCGCGTTAACCGTGCGCGCCCGTTCACTCACCAGCGGTCACATCGCCCAAGGCGCGTAACCCGGCTGGCGCGCCAGTCGTTGTGCGGGATGCAGACTCCCTGCGGTCACGCCATGCCCGCAGCCACTCACTCGATCGAGTGGATGCTCATCACGGCGTGCAACCCTCCAGGCGTTCAGAGGAGTCGACCGTCATGACGAGAGGAGGTGCCGCCTGTGATCGCGAACGTATCGGCGCACCGGCGGGCGAACGCCTTCGCCCGGTCCCTGGAGCAGCAGGAAGTCCAGGACGCGGCGGCCACACAGCCCGATCCGCCGGCCGAAGGCGCGGAGGCGGGCAGGCTGCTGGCCCTGACGGGCCGGCTCGGTGAGCTGCCCCGCCCCGGGCTCGATCCGGAGACCAAGGCCGTGCAGCGGGCGCAGCTCATCGCTGCCATGGAGACCCAGTTCGCCGGGGGTGACTCCGCCGCCCTCCCCGAGCCGAAGGCCCGCCGGTCGGGCCGCGGCGCCCACCGCGCGCTGGGCCGGCTCCGGCCGCGCTCCCGCTGGTCGAAGGGGCTCGCCGCGGGCGGCCTGACCGTGGGTGTGGCAGCGGGTGCGTTCGGCGGCGTGGCGGCCGCCAGTTCCAATGCCCTGCCCGGCGATTCGCTCTATCCGCTCAAGCGCGGCATGGAGGATCTCCGCCTCGGCATGGCCGACGACGATTCCGACCGCGGCGGCCTGCTGCTCGACCGGGCCTCCACCCGCCTGCAGGAGGCGCGCCGCCTGATGGAGCGCGGCAAGCTGGGCGGCACCCTGGACCACGAGGTCCTGGGCGAGATCCGCAAGACGCTCTCGGGCATGCGCCAGGACGCCTCCGAAGGCCACCGCCTGCTGCACACCGCCTACAAGCGCGACCGCTCGCTCGGCCCCATCCAGCGCCTCTCCAGCTTCGCGTCCACGCACCGCGAGAGCTGGAGCCAGCTGCGCGAGAAGCTCCCGGTCCAACTGGCCGACGTGGGCGCCGAAGTGAGCTCGGTCCTCTCCGCCATAGACGACGAGGTCGAGCCGCTGCGGTCCCTGCTCCCCGCCCACCACGGCAAGCACGGCTCGTCCGTCCGGCCGGGCGTCCCCTCCCCGGGCGCGTCCGCCCGCTCGGGCCACTCCGCGCCCAAGCCGTCGGCCTCGTCCAGCGGCGAGGGCAAGCACGCCGGCGGCGGCGGTCGGCAGCACCCGGCGACCCCCGGCGCCCACGAGGAGCACGAGGGCCTCCTCGGCGGCACGGGGCTGCTGAAGCCCCCCTCGGCGCCCGGCAGCGCCAGCCCCGAGGGCACGTCGCACAGCAGGGAGACCAAGCCGGCCAAGCAGCCGAGCATCACGATCCCGCCGGTCCTCCCGGACATCCTCCCGGGCCTGGGCATCCACGGCGACGATCCGAAGTAGAGCAGCAGAACGGCAGCGGCGGTCGGCGTTCCCGGGAACGCCGACCGCCGCTGCCCGCCCGCG
>NZ_JANIID010000044.1:0-50216 GCF_024519335.1 Streptomyces telluris | reverse complement strand
CGGTGGGCGGGCGGGGCGGGGGGTGGAGGGGGGCGGGGGGGGGGGTGCCGACGCCCCCCGGCCGGGCGGGGGGCGGGGGCCGGGCGGCGCCCGCCGTGCCCGCGAAGCCCAGTGAGACGGCCAGTGCGGCGAGGGCGGCCCAGGCCTTCGTACGCAGGTGCCTACGCAAGTGCATGCGGCTCTCCCGACAGTGCAGTTGTGAGGGGTCACTCATGTCTCGTCGCGGATCCCCTCCGCGAAACTCCCCGGTGACGGCGGGAGTCGGGGAGACCGTAGTGACCGACGGGTAGGAAAGAAGCTGACCGGAAAGCTCAGCTTTGCTGACCCCCGTCATGGCCGGGCTTTGCCCCGCCGTTCACGGCCGGCTTTGCCGACCCCGTTCGCGCGCCCAGGAGCCGGTACGCACCCGGGGTGGTGCCCGTCCAGCGGCGGAACGCGCGGTGGAAGGCCGTGTCCTCGGAGAAGCCCAGCCGCGCCGCGAGCTCCGCGATCGGCTCCCGCCCCTCCGCCAGCCCGGCCACCGCCGCCTCCCGCAGCACCTGGTCGCGCAGCCGCCGGTAGGACGTGCCCTCCTCCTGCAGCCGCCGCCGCAGCGTCGCCGGGCTGACCGCCAGCCGCGCGGCGAGCTGCGCCACCTCCGGCAGCCGGGCCGCCCGGCGCTGCGGGGCCGCCTCCCGCAGGGCCCGCACGAGCGCGTGCCGCACCTGCTCGGCGACCGTCGTGCCGTACTCGCGGCGGCTGAGCAGCCCGGCGGGCGCGCGCCGCAGCAGCTCCGCCAGGCCGGCCTCGTCCCGGACGACGGGCGCGGCCAGCCAGCGCGGGTCGAACCCGGCGCGGGTGCGCGGCGCGCCGCAGCGGACCGGGCAGCCGAACAGCAGGCCGTACTCGTCCGCGTACGGCGGCGCCGGGTGGGCGAACTCCGCCCAGCGCAGGGGGATCCTGCGGCCGATCAGCCAGCTCGCCGCGCGGTGCCAGACCAGCACCAGGCACTCGGCGACGAAGGGGGCCTCGGCGAGCGCCCGCAGATCGGTGCGCACGGCGAACGCGGCGTCGGGCCCGGTGCGTTCGACGGCGAGGTCGGGGCCGCCGGGGAAGAGGCCGTAGAAGCGGGTGGCGCGGCGCAGGGCCGTGCCGAGGTCGGGGCAGCCGATGCTCGCGTGGCACATCATCGCGAACGTGCCGGGCCGGCTGGGCACGGGCCCCAGGCCCAGGAACTCGTCGCGGGTGGCCTGCCGGACGGCGGTGACCAGACGGGCGAACTGCTCGGGCGCCACGCGCGCGTGCGCGTCGCCGAGGAGCAGCGGGGGGATGCGGGCGCTCTGCAGGAGCGGCACGGTGTCGATGCCGAGTCGCCGCGGGCCGGTGAGGGTGGCGCGTACGTGATGCACGGTGATCGTGCGACTCGTCATGTGAATGACGGTAACTCCGTTGAGCGCCGGGGTCAGTGGGGCCGACCGTTCCGGTCATCCCCCGCGCGGGCGAACGTCCCTAGCGTTCGGGAAGGTCTCGGCACGCGGCGCGCTCCCGCGCGAGGGGCGGGCCGGCCTCAGCCACCAGGGAGGAACCCATGCCGCGCCCCCCTACGCTCGCCGTTCTCGTCCAGTGGGCCGCCGGGCAGTACGGTCCGCAGCCCGCCCAGCGGTTCCGCCGCGGGGGAGGGTGGGCGGAGCTCACCTATGCCGGCTTGTGGGAGGCCGTGCAGGAGACCGGGCGCGGGCTGATGGCGCTCGGGGTGCGCCCCGGGGACCGGGTGGCCGTCCTCTCCGAGACCGCTCCGGCGTGGACCCGTACGCACTTCGGCGCGCTGGCCGCCGGCGCCGTCGTGGTGCCGGTCTACCCGACGGCGGGCGACGAGGAACTGACCTGGGTGCTGGCCGACTCGGGCGCGTCCGTGGCCGTGTGCGGGACCGCGGACCTGGCGGCGCGCGTGACGGCCGTCCGCGGCGGGCTGCCGGAGCTGCGGCACGTGGTGCCGATGGACGCTCCGCCGCCCCACGGCGACGTGCCCGCGGCCGAGCTCCTGGCCCGGAGCGCGGCCGTCACCCCCGCCGACCTGTGCGCCGTCGTCTACACCTCCGGCACCACGGGCCCGCCCAAGGGCTGCTGTCTCACGCATGGCAACTTCACGGCCGTCGACGACGCCTCCGCCGACCTCGTCGGGGGCGGGCCGGGTGACGTCACGTATCTCTACCTGCCCCTCGCGCACCTCCTGGCCCAGCTCATCCAGCTGTCGGTGTTCGTCCGCGGCGGCACCCTGTGCTACTTCGGCGGGCGGATCGAGGACGTCGTCGCCGAGCTGGCCGAGGCGCGGCCCACGCATCTGCCGTCCGTACCGCGCCTGTTCGAGAAGGTGCACGCGACGGTGGTGTCGTCGGCCGAGGCCTCGGGGCCGGACGGCCGGGCCCGGCTGGAGGCTGCGGTGCGGACCGGGCTGGAGGCCGCCGCCGTGCGCGCGCGGGGCGAGGAGCCCGCGGGCGAGCTGCTTACGGCCTGGCGGGCGGCGGACGAGGGCGTGTTCGCGCGGGTCCGGGCGGCCTTCGGGGGCCGGCTGAAGCTGGCGATCACCGGCGCCGCCCCGATCGCCCCGCAGACCCTGGACTTCCTGCGCGCCTGCGGCATCGCCCTCTACGAGGGCTACGGGATGACGGAGGCCACCGGCGTGATCACCCTGAACCACCCGGGCGGGGTCCGCCCCGGGACGGTCGGCAGGCCTGTGCCCGGCGTCGAGGTGCGGATCGCGGAGGACGGCGAGGTGCTGGCCCGCGGCCCGGGCGTCTTCGCGGGCTACCGCAACGCCCCGGCCGCGACCGCCGGGGTGCTGGACGCGGACGGCTGGCTGCACACCGGGGACCTCGGCGCGCTCGACGCGGACGGCTACCTCACGATCACCGGCCGGAAGAAGGACCTGATCATCACGTCGGGCGGCAAGAACCTCGCGCCGGCGCCGGTCGAGTTCGCCGTGCAGCAGTCCCGGTGGGTCTCCCGTGCCGTGCTGATCGGCGACCGGCGTCCCTATCCGGTGGCGCTGCTCACGCTGGACGCGGAGGAGGTCGGGGCCTGGGCGGCGCGCGAGGGCGTGGACCTCGGCGGGCGGCCGGCCCGGCACCCGGCGGTGCGGGAGCTGTGCGCGGAGGCGGTGAAGGCGGCGAACGCGACGGTGTCCCGGCCGGCCCGGATTCGGGCCTTCGGGATTGTCGACGGAGATTTCACGGTGGCGGACGGGACGCTGACGCCGACCCTCAAAGTGCGGCGGTCCGTGATCGCCGAACGCTATGCGATCGAAATCAATGCACTGTATGACAGAAAGTGAAAGAAAGTGGTCAACAAGAAGTCGCTAAGGGAGGGTTAACGATCAGCGACGGGTGGGTGAAAGGCAGGAGCCCCGCCCCCTCCGCCGAGGCGGGGGAGCAGGGCTCCTTGGGTACAGCACGTCGACCGCGATCGGTCGATCCGGAGAGATCCGAGGATCAGACCGGGGTGACGTTCTCCGCCTGCGGACCCTTCGGGCCCTGCGTGACGTCAAAGTTGACCTGCTGGTTCTCCTCGAGGGAGCGGAAGCCAGAGGCGTTGATCGCGGAGTAGTGGACGAAGACGTCGGGGCCCCCGCCGTCCTGGGCGATGAAGCCAAAGCCCTTTTCAGCGTTGAACCACTTCACGGTTCCGGTAGCCATAAAGCCCTCCTTGGGCCCAAAGGGTTGCCCTGCTCCAGAACCTGCGAGAAGTCTGAAAACTACAAAAGCCTGCGGGTCACATGCTCCGCAGGCTCTGTACTGCAAGGGAAACCAAACTGCAACTTGCGGCGAGCCTAGCACGCGAGGGTTCTCGCGCGGAAGGAGTTGAAGATCACGCTGTCGGATGGTTTTCCCGGTGTTCCTGACGGAAAAGATCCCGAGTCGGGCACCGCCCGGCGGACCCCCGCCACCGCCGTCCCGGCCGCCCGGGGCTAGCCTCCGGATGTGGACATTTCTGCCTCGGCCGTAGAGACCGACCCCGAAGCCGGCATCCCCCAGCGCAGCCGTCCGCGCGTGGGTCACATCCAGTTCCTGAACTGCCTGCCCCTGTACTGGGGCCTCGCGCGCACCGGCACCCTGCTGGACCTGGACCTGACCAAGGACACCCCGGAGAAGCTCAGCCGGCAGCTGATCGAGGGCGAGCTGGACATCGCCCCGGTCACCCTCGTCGAGTTCCTGCGCAACGCCGACGACCTGGTCGCCCTGCGGGACATCGCCGTGGGCTGCGACGGCCCGGTCATGTCCTGCGTGATTGTCTCGCAGGTCCCCCTGGACCGGCTGGACGGCGCCCGCGTCGCGCTGGGCTCCACATCCCGCACCTCCGTGCGCCTGGCGCAGCTGCTGCTGGCCGAGCGGTACGGTGTGCGGCCGGACTACTACACCTGCCCGCCGGACCTGAGCCTGATGATGGGCGAGGCGGACGCCGCCGTGCTGATTGGGGACGCCGCCCTGCGGGCCTCCCTGCACGACGCCCCGCGGCTGGGCCTGGAGGTCCACGACCTCGGGCAGATGTGGAAGGACTGGACGGGCCTGCCGTTCGTCTTCGCGGTGTGGGCCGTGCGCCGGGACTACCTGGCCCGCGAGCCGCACATCGTGGCCAAGGTCCACGAGGCCTTCCTGGCCTCCCGGGACGTCTCTTTGGAAGAGGTGGCGAAGGTGGCCGAGCAGGCGGCGCGCTGGGAGGCCTTCGACGCCGGGCTGCTGGAGCGCTACTTCAGGACGCTGGACTTCCGCTTCGGCCCGGACCAGCTCGCGGGCGTCACCGAGTTCGCCCGCCGCACGGGCCCGACGACGGGCTTCCCGGCCGACGTGCGGGTGGAACTGCTGGAGCCCTGACCCCCCGGAGGGGATCAGGGCTCCCGGAACAAGCAGTCAGCCCGGAGGCTACGGGGCGACGGGGCCCACCATGTGCTCACTGATCCACTGCATGCTGCCGTCGTTCATGCCCTGGATGTAGGTCTTGGCGTTGTGCTTGCCGCCCTCGATCTTCTGCAGGCGCGTGTGGATCGGGCCCTTGTTGCCGTAGGTCGCGATGAACCTGTCCACGTGCGGGATGACGCTGGCCTCCTTCGTCCCGTACTGGAACGCGAGGTAGACGTCGGTCCCGGGCTTGTTCGCGGCGATCAGGTTCTTCGCGAGGACCTCGGGGTTGTTCTCGGCCTTCTCCTTCTCGTGGCCCTTCCACAGCGGGGAGTCCGGGACGATGTCCGGGCCGGAGGCGATCACGGCCTTGAACTTGTCCGGGTGCTTCAGGACGGCCTTCAGGCCGGAGAAGGCGCCGGAGGAGGAGCCCATGAACGCCCAGCCGTCGCGCGACTTCACCGTGCGGAAGTTGGCCTTGACCAGGTCCGGGACGTCCTCGGTCAGCCAGGTGCCCATCTTCGGCTGGCCCGGGATGTCACTGCCGTCCCAGTAGAGGCCGCCGTCGTCCGGCTTCGGGTTGAGGACCGGCATGGCCAGGATGAACGGCTTGCCCTTGCCCTCGTTGTACCACTTGGTGACCGACGACTCGAGGTGCAGGCCTCCGTCGTCCATCCAGTAGTTGTTCGGGAAGCCGGGGCCGCCGGGGAGCGCGACGAGGACCGGGAAGCCGTGGTCCTTGAACTTCGGGTCGTTGTACGCCTTGGGCGCCCAGACCCACACCTTGCCCTTGAAGCCGGACTTCTTGCCGTCCAGGGTCGTCACGGCGACCTGGGTGCCGTCCGAGAGGGTGCTGGTGTTCTTGAACTCGGCCTTGGGGCCCGTCGGCATCAGGACCTTGGAGTCCGCCTTCTGCGGGCCGTTCGCGCCGCCGGCCTGGCCGCCGCCGGGCTGGTCCTGGCCGAAGCTGACCGGCTTGCCCTTGTCCGAGAACGGGCCGAACTTGAAGTAGTTCATGATGCCGGCGGTTATCAGGCCGACCACGGCTATGGACGCCACGATGATCGTCCATCGTTTGGCGCGGGATGCGCGCTGGTGGCCCTGGGACTGGTAGGCCCCGTGTGGTGAGTACGTCATCGCGTCGCTCCGGACGTTGCTGCTGCCCCGAAGGACATGACGGTTTGTTCCGTCCTGGTGGATGGGGAAACCGCCCTGGGGGGTTCCTGGGACACCCCGTGAATTGAGTCATAGGCCGAAAAACCGGGGCCCCAGGCCCCCGCCGGGGGAGGCGAAAGGCCCGATGGAACCCTTGCTGCCGGAAGATCCGCAGGTCATCGGTGCGTACCGGCTGCTGGGCAGGCTGGGGGCGGGCGGCATGGGCCGTGTGTACCTGGGCCGCAGCGCCGGCGGCCGGACCGTCGCGGTCAAGGCCGTTCATCCCCATTTTGCCCTGGATGAGCAGTTTCGCGCGCGCTTCCGGCGCGAGGTCGAGGCCGCGCGCAGCGTGGGCGGGGCGTGGACGGCTCCCGTGCTGGACGCGGACCCGGACGCCGCGGTGCCCTGGGTGGCGACCGGCTACGTGGCCGGCCCGTCCCTCACCGAGGCCGTCCTGGCCGGCGGTCCCCAGCCCGGGCGGACCGTGCGGGCCCTCGGCGCGGGGCTCGCGGAGGCCCTGGCGGCCGTCCACGCGCTCGGCCTCGTCCATCGCGACGTCAAGCCGTCCAACGTGCTGCTCACCCTCGACGGGCCCCGGCTGATCGACTTCGGCATCGCCCGGGCCACGGACGGCACGGCGTCGCTGACGGCCACGGGCGTCTCGGTCGGCTCGCCCGGCTACATGGCCCCGGAACAGATCCTCGGCCACGGGGTGACGGGGGCGGCGGACGTCTTCTCCCTGGGGGCCGTGCTCGCCTACGCGGCCACGGGCGAGCCGCCCTTCGCCGGGGACGGCGCGGCGGTGCTGCTCTACAAGGTCGTCCACGAGGCGCCGGTCCTCGGGCCGGGCCTCACCGGGGAGCTGCGCTCCCTGGTCGGTGAATGCCTGGCCAAGGATCCGGCGGCCCGCCCTGCCCCGGAGGAGGTCGCCCGCCGGCTGGCCCCGGAGGGTGCCGGAGCCCTGGTGGGCGCGGGCTGGCTGCCCGGGCCCGTGGTGGAGCGCGTGAGCCGGCGCGCGGTGGAGCTGCTGGACCTGGAAGGGGGAGCGCCCACGGCCCCGGACGCGGGCCCGCTCCGGGCGGACGCCGCCCCGCCGCCCGCCGGTGCCGCCCCGTCCCCGGAGGACGCCGTGCCGCCCCCGTGGGGTGCGGGGCTGCCGCCCGCGGCGGAGGCCGCGGACCCCTCCCCAGGAGCCGGTGCGGGACGACGCAGAACGAAGGCCGTGCTCGCCGCGGTCGGCGCGCTCCTGCTCGCGGCGGCCGTCGCCGTGGTGCTCAGCCTCGGCCTCCTGCCGGGCGGGGACGGCGGCAAGGGCGGGGCCGGCACCACCACGGGCACCGGGGGCGGCCGGGCGAAGTCCGTGCCCGAGCAGTTCCTCGGCACCTGGACCGGGCAGGTCGTCCAGAGCGACGGCACCCCCAACGGCACCATGACCGCCGTCATCGCCGACGGCGCCCCCGGCGCCTACGTCGTCCGCACCACCTACTCCGCGCTCAACGTCCTGGAGTGCCGCAGCAAGGGCAAGCTGCTGACCGCCGTCCCCACCCGGCTCACCCTGGAAGAGGCCACCGACGGCACGCCGTCGCTCGGGTGCACGGGCGAGACCGCGCGGATCACGTTCTCCCTGGCCGCCGACGGCAAGCTCATGTACACGTCCGAGGACACCAAGGGCGGCAGCCCCCACGCAACCCTCACCCGCCGGGACGGATGAGGGCTGGCGTAGGCTGACGGTCGTGTCAAACCCCCTCCGAAGGGACGCCCCGGTGAGCGAGAAGGCCGACCTCACGACCATTGATGTCACAGCCGTCCTCGACCGCGCCGCCGCCGGTGGCCGCATCACTCCCGAGGAGGCGCTGGAGCTCTACCGCTCCGCGCCGCTGCACGCGCTCGGCGCGGCGGCCGACGCGGCGCGCCGCAAGCGCTACGCGGGCACCGAGCACATCGCGACGTACATCATCGAGCGCAACATCAACTACACGAACTCGTGCGTCACCGCGTGCAAGTTCTGCGCCTTCTACGCCCCGCCGAAGAGCGACAAGGTCTGGACGCGCCCCCTCGACGACATCCTGCGCCGCTGCGCGGAGACCGTGGAGCTCGGCGGCACGCAGATCATGTTCCAGGGCGGCCACCACCCGGACTACGGCGTGGAGTACTACGAGGAGCACTTCTCCGCCATCAAGAAGGAGTTCCCGCAGCTGGTGATCCACTCCCTCGGCGCGTCCGAGGTGGAGCACATGGCGCGGATCTCCGGGGTGAGCGCGGAGGAGGCCATCCGCCGCATCCACGCCGCCGGCCTGGACTCCTTCGCGGGCGCCGGCGCCGAACTCCTGCCCGCACGGCCCCGCAAGGCCATCGCGCCGCTGAAGGAGTCCGGCGAGCGCTGGCTGGAGATCATGGAGCTCGCCCACACCCTGGGCGTCGAGTCGACCTCCACCATGCTGATGGGCACCGGCGAGACCAACGCCGAGCGGATCGAGCACATCCGGATGATCCGTGACGTGCAGGACCGCACGGGCGGCTTCCGCGCCTTCATCCCGTACACCTACCAGCCGCAGAACAACGTGCTGAAGGGCCGTACGCAGGCGACCGTCTTCGAGTACCTGCGGATGATCGCCGTCGCGCGGCTGTTCCTGGACAACGTCGCCCACATCCAGGGCTCCTGGCTGACCGTCGGCAAGGAGGCGGGCCAGCTCTCGCTGCACTACGGCGCGGACGACCTGGGCTCGGTGATGCTGGAGGAGAACGTCGTCTCCTCGGCCGGCGCCAAGCACCGCTCCAACCGCATGGAGCTCATCGACCTCATCCGCAAGGCGGGCCGCGTCCCGGCGCAGCGCGCCACCACGTACGAGCACCTGCTCGTGCACGAGGACCCGGCGAACGACCCGGTCGACGACCGCGTCGTCTCGCACCTGTCGTCGACGGCGATCGAGGGCGGCACGGCCCACCCCGAGCTGAAGCTCATCGACGCGAGCTGACGCCGCTGTGCTGACGCTGCACACGGCCGGCCTGCTGCTGACCGCCGCCCCGGGCGCGGCTCCCGTGCCCGGCGGGGCCGTGCTGGTGGACGGGGACACGATCGCGGCGATCGGCCCGTACGAGGAGGTCGCCGCGGCCTTTCCGCGGGCGCGCGAGCGTCGCTGGCCGGGCGTGCTGACGCCCGGTCTGCGCCAGTGGCACGCGGCGCGGCTCCTGGGAGACGCCTATTTCCCGGATCCGCGCGAGTACGACGAGCTGGGGGACCGCCCGCTCACCGGCGAGCGGCTCGCGGCGCTGGAGATGACCGAGACCCGCCGGGCGGGCAGCGTCCGGCGCGGGTTGCAGCAGATGCTGCGGCACGGCACCACGGCGGTGGCCGCGACGGGCGGCTTCACGGACCCGGTGGTGGCGACGGCGGTCGCCCGGTCGGGGATGAGGGTCGTCTCCGCGCGCCTCGCGCCGGGGATCCTGCTCGACGGTCCGGACCTGGACCCCCTGCGGGAGGGCCGGGACCTGCCCGGCTCCGCCGAGGCGCCTCTCGCCGTCGGCGGTCCGGCCGACCTCGCCGCCTTCGACGTGCCGGACGAGGCGGCGCTCCTGTCGGCGGGCGCGGGGACGTGCGTGGCGACGGTGCTGGGCGGCCGGCTGGTGTACCGGCGGCGCTGACCGCCGTCAGTGATCCGTAAGGACGCCCGGCCCCTGCGTCAGGAGCCCGTCAAGGCGGAAGGCCCTGGTCCGTTCCGCGGGGCAGGATGGGCAGCGCGGGGACGGCCGCTACGGACGTCCCGCGGTGCCACTGTGGAGGGCCCTGGCAACGGTTCGTGACGCCGGGCCGCAAGGGCGCGCAACGCCGGGCGGGGGGTCCGGCGGTCCCGGGGAGCGGGGGCTCCCGGGACGAGCGCAGTCGGCACCGCAGGGCGGCCGGTCCTTCCCGGGCGCGCCGTCCCCGTCCAGCCACCCTCTGCGTCCCCGCCCGCCCCGGGGGTGAACAATGGGGGCGTGACCCGAGCATCCCTGGACAAGCAGCCGCACGAAGTCGCCGCGATGTTCGACGACGTGGCGGCCAAATACGACCTCACCAACGACGTGCTCTCGCTCGGCCAGGCCCGTCTGTGGCGCAAGGCCGTCGCCCGGGCCGTCGACGCCCGCCCGGGGGAGAAGGTCCTGGACCTCGCGGCCGGCACGGGCACCTCCTCGCTGCCGTTCACCATGGCCGGCGCCTACGTCGTGCCGTGCGACTTCTCCGTCGGCATGCTGCGCGAGGGCAAGAAGCGCAACCCCTGGATGCCGCTGACCGCGGGCGACGCCACCCGGCTGCCCTTCGCGGACGGGGTGTTCGACGCCGTCACGATCTCCTTCGGGCTGCGCAACGTGCAGGACACCGGCGCCGCGCTGCGCGAGATGCTGCGCGTGACCCGGCCCGGCGGCCGCGTGGTGATCTGCGAGTTCTCCACGCCCACGTGGGCGCCCTTCCGCACGGTCTACAGCGAGTACCTGATGCGGGCCCTGCCGCCGGTCGCGCGGGCCGTCAGCAGCAGCCCCGACGCGTACGTCTACCTCGCCGAGTCGATCCGCGCCTGGCCCCGCCAGCCGGAGCTGGCCGCGCTGCTGCAGGAGGCGGGCTGGTCGAAGGTCGCGTGGCGCGACCTCACGGGCGGCGTCGTCGCGCTGCACCGGGGCACGAAGCCTTCGGAGTGACGCGTCCGGGGGGACGCGTCCCGGACGGGCCGGGCCCGGAGCGGGCCGGATCGCGGGTGGGCCGTCCTGGGTGGTGACTGACGGTTTGTCATGGGCAGGGCGCCCTCAGTGGATACGATCAAGGCACCCCCGCCCTCCGAATGACCCGCCCGAGCTCCGGAGCGCTCCATGACCTTGCCCTGCTGTCCCGCCTGCGGTTCCACGCTCCCCGCGGAAGCACGCTTCTGCATGAAGTGCGGGCGCGAACGGCCGCTGGAGACGGAACCGGCCGCGGTGGCGCGGGGCGGGGCGGAGGCCCCGCCGATGCCGGCGGCGCCGGCTGCGGAGGAGATACCGGACAAGCCGGGCGCGGCGCCGATACCGGACCCGCCGGAGGCCCCGCCGGCGCCGGATGTGGCCTCGGCTCCCGCGGCCCCAGCTCCCGCGGCCCCAGCTCCCGCGACCCCGGCTTCCGCGGTCCCGGCCCCGGCGGCTCCCGCCCCCGCGGCTCCGGTTTCCGAGGCCCCGGCTCCCGCGGCCTCCGCTTCCGCGGCCCCGGCTTCCGCGGCCTCCGCTTCCGCGGCCTCCGCCCCTGCGGCTCCGGCCCCCATGCCCGTGCCCCCCGTTCTCCCGCCGCCCCCCGCGCCCTGGACCGTGCCCGCCACCGCCGGCCCGGCCGCGCCCGCCGCCGCGCCTGCGTACCCCGCCGCACCGGCACCGGCGTCCGCGCCCGGGACGCTCCCCGGAGCCGTGCCGGGCCATGCCGCCCCGCCCTTCCCGCCCGCGCCGGAGGCGAACCCGCTCACCGTCATCGGCCCCACCCCCGAGTTCTTCGTGCTCCCCAAGGCCCGCCGCAAGCTCAACCTCGGCTGGGTGGCGGCCGCCGTGGCGGTCATGGTGATCGGCGGAGCCGTGGGCGGCGGGATCCTCCTGACGCAGGGCAAGGACGACGGCAAGCGGGACGCCGCCCGCATCGAGGACACCGAGTCCGTGGAGCCGGCGCCGCCTACGAAGGCGCCGAGCACGCCGCCCTCGCCGTCGCCGTCCGCCTCGCCGTCCGCGTCGCCTTCGGCCTCCGCCTCCGCGTCGGCGTCCCCGTCCGCCTCCGAGTCCGCCTCGGCCTCGCCGTCGCCCTCCGCGTCGTCGGAGGCGGCGAGCGGCGGCCCCGCGCCCGCGGGGTACGAGAACGTGTCCGCTCCGGAGGGGTTCTCCCTCGCCGTGCCCCAGGGCTGGCGCCGCGAGGACAACGGCAGCGGCCAGATCGACTACGCGGGCCGCACGGGCAGCGAGTACCTGCGCATCGGCATCGTGCACGGCACCAAGCAGCCCGCCTACGACCACTTCCAGGAGCTGGAGAAGGGCGTGGCCCAGCTGAACGGCTACAAGCGGGTCAAGATGACCCGCAACACCTTCCAGGGCCGCCCGGGCGCCCTGTGGGAGTGGACCTGGGTCGAGAAGTCCTCCGGCCGCACCATGCACGGCTACAACCAGGCGTACGTGGACGGTTCGGGCACGGAGTACGCCATCATGTTCCGCGGCCGGGACGGCGGCGGGGACGCGTACCGCAAGCCCTTCGACACCGCGCTCGGCTCCTGGCGGGCCGGGTAGCCGGGCGCGCTCCGGCGCCCCCTGAAGGGCCGGGTGGCCCCCGCCCGGCCGCGGCCGGGCGGCTCATAGACTCGGGTGACCAGTCCTCAGCCGAACGGGAGAGCCGACCGTGACCGATACCGAACACTCCGCGGATGTGATCGTCGTCGGGGCCGGCCCGGCCGGGTCGACCACCGCGTACTACCTCGCCAAGGCCGGACTGGACGTCCTCCTGCTGGAGAAGACGGCGTTCCCGCGCGAGAAGGTGTGCGGCGACGGGCTGACCCCCCGTGCCACCAAGCAGCTCGTGGCGATGGGCATCGACATCTCCGAGGAGGCGGGCTGGCTGCGCAACAAGGGCCTGCGCATCATCGGCGGCGGCGTCCGGCTGCAGCTCGACTGGCCGGATCTCGCCTCCTTCCCGGACTATGGACTGGTCCGCAAGCGCGACGACTTCGACGAGCAGCTGGCCCGCAACGCGGTGAAGGCCGGCGCGCGGATGTACGAGCGCTGCAACGTGGGCGCGCCCGTCATCGACGACCGCACGGGCCGGATCGTGGGCGTCGAGGCGAAGCTCGGCGAGGAGAAGACCCCGGTCACCTTCCGCGCCCCGCTGGTCGTCGCGGCCGACGGCAACTCCTCCCGGCTGTCGCTGGGCATGGGCCTGCACCGCCGCGAGGACCGCCCCATGGGCGTGGCCGTGCGCACGTACTTCACCTCCCCGCGCCACGACGACGACTACCTGGAGTCCTGGCTGGAGCTGTGGGACCGGCGCGGCCCGAAGGACCGGCTGCTGCCCGGCTACGGCTGGATCTTCGGCATGGGCGACGGCACGAGCAACGTCGGCCTCGGCGTGCTCAACACCTCCGATTCCTTCAAGGAGCTGGACTGGCGCGAGGTCCTCAAGGCCTGGTGCGCCTCGATGCCCGAGGACTGGGGCTACACCCCGGAGAACATGACGGGCCCGATCCGCGGCGCCGCCCTGCCCATGGCCTTCAACCGCCAGCCGCACTACACGCGCGGCCTGCTGCTGGTCGGCGACGCGGGCGGCCTGGTGAACCCGTTCAACGGCGAGGGCATCGCGTACGCCATGGAGTCCGGGCAGATCGCCGCGGACGTCATCGTCCAGGCCCACGCGCGCGCTTCGTACGCCCAGCGCGAGCTGGCCCTGCAGCGCTACCCGAAGGTCCTCAAGGACACCTACGGCGGCTACTACACGCTCGGCCGGGCCTTCGTGAAGCTCATCGGCAACCCGAAGGTGATGAAGATCGGCGCCCAGCACGGCCTGACGCACCCGCTGCTGATGAAGTTCACGCTGAAGATGCTGGCGAACCTGACGGACCCGCAGGGCGGGGATGCGATGGACCGCATCATCAACGGGCTGAGCCGGGTGGCGCCGAAGGCGTGACGGGGTAAACCCTTTCGTGTAGTTCTGATGCCGTTTCGGCGTGTCACTCTTTCGGGAGAAACGGGATAGTCCGGTTCCACTGCGGAGCCGGCCCGCTTTCTCCCGAAGGGAGTGCGCTCATGAATGCAGCGCACAGAGCCCCGTCCGTCCGCCGGACGGCCCGGCTCGCCGCCGTGGCGGCCGCACTGGCCCTGCCCGCGACCACCCTCGCCACCACCCCCGCCCATGCGGCTTCCTCCTGCGTGGTCAACGGCGTTGCGCAGCCGGGGCCGGTCGTCACCGGCACCCCCGGCCCCGACGTCATCACCTGCTCGTCCCTGGACGCCGCGGACCGTGTCGACGCCTTGGAGGGGAACGACATCATCACCCTCACGGGCCTCACGCAAGGGCGGGTCAACGCGGGTGACGGCAGGGACCTCATCAGGCTGATCGGCGGCGCCACGCTGACCCCCAGCGGTGACCTCGACGGTCAGGTCGGAAACGACCTGATCGAACTCAACGGCCATGTCCACGGGACGGTCCGCGGCGGCCAGGACAGCGATGCGATCACCCTCTTCCCGGGGGCCACCACTGCGGGCACCACCCGTATCCGCGCCGCCAAGGGGCCCGACAGCGTCACCTTCGGCCCCGGGGTCGTGAACCTCGGACTGGTCGAGGGCGTCGACGACGACGACATCATCGTCGTCCCGGTCAACCTGGGAACGGTCGACGGCGGCCCCGGCTTCGACATCTGCGTCGTCGGCGGCAACCGCCCGCTCAACTGCGAACTCCCGTGATCCGCCACGCCCTCCGTCCGACCGGAGCCCTGGCCGCCACCGCGGTCCTCGTCCTCGGCGGAGCCGCTCTCGCCGCCCCCGCCCGGGCCGTCTCGTCCTGCCGCGTGAACGGCGTGCCCGTAGCCGGTCCGTTCGTCCGCGGTACCGACGGGGACGACTCCATCGTCTGCGCCGACGGAGTGGATGCCGAGACCACTGTTGACGCTCTCGGCGGTGCCGACACCATCACCCTCACCGGCGCGATCGGCGGGGTGGTCCGGGGCGGCAGCGGGGCCGACCGCGTCGAGATCACCAGCGGTGAACTGAGCGGCGGCGTCGAAACCCAGGAGGGCGACGACGCGGTCGGGTTCCGCGGCTCGGCCACCATCGGGCCCGGCGGGCACGTCAGGACCGGCCAGGGCAGCGACACGATCTCCGTGGCAGCGGGTGGCACGGTCCACGGGGAGATCACGGGCGCCCGCGGCACGGACAGGATCGACGTGCACGGCACCGTGGCCCGCGGAGGCCGGGTTCTCGGCGGTCCCGATGCCGACGCGATCTTCGTCCAGCACAACAGAGGCTACGTGTACGCGGGTGGCGACCCCGGCGACGAATGCCGCGTGGCGGCCGGCGATCCCTGCATGTAGGACGCGCGCTCACACCACCCCGTTGAGGAGCGCCTGTCCCAGCGGGGTCAGCGTGTGATGCACGGAAGGGCCCGTGCGGGTGGTGCTGAGCAGGCCCGCCTCCCGCAGCACCGTCGCGTGCTCGCTCGCCGAGGCCGGGGAGATGCCGGTGCGGCGGGCGAGCTGTGCCGTGCTGCCGCCCTCGGCCGCCGCGTCCAGCACGCGGGCGCGGGTGCGCCCCAGCAGCGCGGTCAGCCGCCCGGGTTCGCCCGGGGCGGCGGGGCGGGAGAGGACCGCCTGGTAGGCGGACAGGTCGAGGGCGACGGGGTAGCACAGGTCGATCGGGGCCTCGTCGTCCGCGCTGTGGGCGCGGGCCGTGGGGTGCGGCCAGAAGAACGAGGGCGTGAGCGTCAGGCCGCGGCCCGCCAGGTGCACGTCGTGGAAGTCCCGGTGGAAGCCCTCGTTGTGCATGCAGGGCACGTGCAGCACGGGCGACTCCCAGCGCACGGTGGGGTGCAGGGTGGCGAGCAGGTGCTCGACGCCCTGTTCCGCGGCGGTGCGGATGCGGCGCGTGCGGTCGGCCTGCACGCAGGCGGTGACCTGCGACCAGTACGGCGCGAGGGCCGTCTCCCAGTACGAGCGGAAGGCCTGGTCGACGGTCCGGGCGGCCGGGCGGTCGGCGGTGTGCAGGTCGCCGAACCACTGCGGCACGGGGCGGTGGTCCAGCGCGCACTCCAGCTCGGCCGTCCAGACCTTCCGCGGCAGCGACCACACCGACTCCAGGCTCTCCGCCAGCGAGCCGGCCCCGTCCTCGGCGTGCAGGAACGCCTCGGGGAGGTACTCGCCCATGTTGGCCGGGGCGAGCTCCAGCAGGGGCCGCATGACCGGGCTCAGGCCGCGCTGGGTGCGGTGCCGCCAGCCGTCCAGGGCGATGCCGCCCATCCACCGGTTCTGCAGCACGGGCAGGCTCAGCGCCGCCTCCGCCAGCGGATCGGGGCCGGGCGCGAGGCGCACCCTGCCGAGATCTTCGGGGCCGAAGTGGATGCGCAGCACGGTGACCGAAGGTAGCGCCCCGGCGGTATCGGCCAGCTGTCCAGATCTGGACAACTTTACGGGGAGTCCGGATTCGGTCCCCGCCGAAGGGCTTTGTCCCCGCGGTGACGGTGCTTGCAGACTTCACATACCGGGGCGGCCGCTTCTCATGCGGCTCGGAGCGTCCGTCCCGGTGCCGGGGGAGGCACGGATGTCCTGGGGCGACGGGGGTCGCAGGGTGTCCGTGCGGGCAGGCCGCGCCGCGGGCCGTGCGGGGGACACGGCCGCCGGCGGGCATGCCGAAGGGCCGCCGTCCCGAGCGGTGGGACGGCGGCCCTTCGCGGGTGTGCGAGCCGCTGGGCGGTCCGGCGTCAGAGGACGCGGACGGCACCCGTGGGCGGGGAGTAGCTCATGTCGCGCTCGACGATGCCCGTGCTCGGGTTCTGCGCGCCGATGAACTTGCCGCCGCCGATGTAGACGGCCACGTGGTACGCGCTGCCGGCGGAGCCCCAGTAGAGGATGTCGCCGACCTGCAGGTTCGAGGTCGACACCTGGGTGCCGGCCGTCGACTGGTCCTGCGAGATGCGCGGCAGGTCGATGCCGATCTGGCTGTAGGCGGCCATGACCAGGCCGGAGCAGTCGTAGGAGGACGGGCCGGTGGAGCCCATCACGTACGCCTTGCCGACCTGGGCCCGGAGGAAGGAGACCAGGGAGGCGGTGCTGCCGGTGGCGGTGCCGCTGCTCTTGGCGGAGGACGAGGCGGGGGCGTCGGCGTCCTCGGAGTCCTGGGCGGCGGACTTGCTGCTCAGGCTCTGGCGCTCGGTGGCGCGGGAGGCGCGGGCCTCTTCCTTCTCGCGCTTCTCCTTGGCCGCGGCGGCCTTGCGCTCGGCCTCCGCCTTGCGCTCGGCCTCGTCGGCCGCCTTCTTGGCGGCGGCCTCGACCTTGCTGGTGGCCTCGTCCTGCTGCGCGCGGTCCTGGTAGTCGAAGGCGGTCTGCTGGGTGGCCGCCGCGCTCTGCGCGATGGACGTGGCCAGGGCCGCGTTGACCGCGGGCATCTCGACGGTCGCCTCGACGGGCTTCTCGGCGGCGGTGGCGGAACCGGCGCCGGCCACGGCCAGGGTGCTGAGGACGCCACCGGCAACACCAGTGCGGACGACCCACGACTGGGTGGCCGTACGACGGGGCTTCCGGTGGCTGGTTATGTGCGCGTTGGGGGACATGGGACAACGGACTATCAGTCCGCGCAGGGTGAGTTCAATAAAGGTGACGTGCGTCACAATTGACGTGGACGCGACCAGAATTCGGGCATTTGATCACGGGAACATCACGGCACTCCGCGCCCCGCCGACCCCTATCGGCCGCCTCAGCATGGGGTTTTGGCCATCGGTCATGATCGGCGATGGTCATATCACCATCTCGGCTCACGTGTCGAGGCTACCCGGCAAAACCGGTTCCAGACCCGTCCGGCGCGTGGCGCAGCTCACGTCCCGCCCGCCCCGCGGGAGCCCTCGTGAACGGAGGCACCGGTCGTCGCCCGGTGCGTCCTCCGGGGCGACGCCGGGTCAGCGGACGGCGCTCCTATATCAGTTGAAGGCGCCGCGTGCCAATTTGTCTGCGCGCGGCATCTCTTGATAATGCGACACCCCTCCGACCAGGCACTCGGCGTCCGATTGTCACCTCTGGTGATCACTCGGGCGCTTCGCGTATGAAGATCGCCGCTCATCCGACTTGATGATCGTTCGTCAGGTGGTGGAGATCACAAACGCGGGTGTGTACCCCGTGTCGCAGATCACAGACCGGCGGGCATAGGATGCAATCGACCCGGGCTTGTGAACTGCCTCACATATCGGTGATCTTCGCGGTGATCTCCGGTGGTCGTCACCGAGGGCGGTGCGCCCGGCCGGGTCCGGTAAGCCGGCAGTCAGCGTCGACTGGAAGGAGCGAGGAGCGGTGAACGCCTACGCGCCCATCCTCGTACTGGGAGCCCTCGGGGCAGGCTTCGCGATCTTCTCCGTGGTCATGGCCTCGCTCATCGGGCCCAAGAGGTACAACCGCGCCAAGCTCGAGGCCTACGAGTGCGGTATCGAGCCCACCCCGCAGCCCGCGGGCGGCGGGCGCTTCCCGATCAAGTACTACCTGACGGCGATGCTCTTCATCGTCTTCGACATCGAGATCGTCTTCCTCTACCCCTGGGCCGTCACCTTCGACGCCCTGGGTCTGTTCGGGCTCGTGGAGATGCTGCTCTTCGTGCTCACCGTCTTCGTCGCCTACGCCTACGTCTGGCGCCGCGGCGGCCTGGAATGGGACTAGGGGGCACCACATGGGACTCGAGGAGAAGCTGCCCAGCGGCTTCGCGCTGACCACCGTCGAGCAGGCCGCCGGCTGGGTCCGCAAGTCGTCCGTCTTCCCGGCGACCTTCGGCCTGGCCTGCTGCGCCATCGAGATGATGACCACCGGCGCCGGCCGTTACGACCTGGCCCGCTTCGGCATGGAGGTCTTCCGCGGCTCGCCCCGCCAGGCCGATCTGATGATCGTCGCTGGCCGGGTCAGCCAGAAGATGGCCCCCGTCCTGCGCCAGGTCTACGACCAGATGCCCAACCCCAAGTGGGTGATCTCCATGGGCGTCTGCGCCTCCAGCGGCGGCATGTTCAACAACTACGCGATCGTCCAGGGCGTCGACCACATCGTGCCGGTCGACATCTATCTCCCCGGCTGCCCGCCGAGGCCCGAGATGCTCATGGACGCGATCTTGAAGCTGCACCGGAAGATCCAGGGCGAGAAGCTCGGGGTGCACCGCGAGGAGGCCGCCCGCGAGGCGGAGGAGGCGGCCCTCAAAGCCCTGCCGTTGATCGAGATGAAGGGGCTGCTGCGGTGAGCGAGCAGGAACGGGTCCCCCCCGAGCAGGTGCCCGCCCAGCGGGAGGATTCCGGCGAGACCGTCCGCGTCCAGCGCGGCATGTTCGGCGCCCGCAACGGCGGCGACACCACCGGCTACGGCGGCCTGGTGCGGACCGTACGGCTGCCCGGCGAGGCCACCCGCCCCTACGGCGGGTACTTCGACGAGGTGGCGGACGAGTTCGCGGGCGCCCTGGAGGAACAGGGCCTCCTCCCGGAGAACGTGATCGAGAAGACCGTCGTCGACCGCGGCGAGCTCACGTTCCACATCGCCCGCGAGCACCTGCCCCGCGCCGCCCGCACCCTCCGCGACGACCCCGCGCTCCGCTTCGAGCTGTGCACGGGCGTGAGCGGAGTGCACTTCCCCGGAGACAAGGGCCGCGAGCTGCACGCCGTCTACCACCTGCGCTCGATCACCCACAACCGGCTGGTCCGGCTGGAGGTGAGCGCCCCCGACGCCGACCCGCACATCCCGTCGGTCGTCGACGTCTACCCCACCAACGACTGGCACGAGCGCGAGACCTACGACTTCTTCGGCATCGTCTTCGACGGCCACCCCGCGCTCACGCGGATCATGATGCCGGACGACTGGCAGGGCTTCCCGCAGCGCAAGGACTACCCCCTCGGCGGTGTCCCCGTCGAGTACAAGGGCGCCCGCATCCCGGCTCCGGACGAGCGGAGGTCGTACAGCTGATGAGCGCATCACAAGCAAGCCCGCGCGAGACGACGGAAGGCACCGTCTACACGGTCACCGGCGGCGACTGGGACGAACTCGCGGCCACCGCCAAGCAGGCCGACGACGAGCGCATCATCGTCAACATGGGTCCGCAGCACCCCTCCACCCACGGAGTGCTCCGGCTGATCCTGGAGATCGACGGCGAGACCGTCACCGAGGCCCGCTGCGGCATCGGCTATCTGCACACCGGCATCGAGAAGAACCTCGAATACCGGACCTGGACCCAGGGCACCACCTTCGTCACGCGCATGGATTACCTGACGCCGTTCTTCAACGAGACGGCGTACTGCCTCGGCGTGGAGAAGCTCCTGGGCATCGAGGAGCAGATCCCCGACCGCGCCTCGGTCATCCGCGTGCTCCTGATGGAGCTGAACCGAATCTCCTCGCACCTGGTGTGCATCGCCACCGGCGGCATGGAGCTCGGCGCCACCACGATCATGATCTACGGCTTCCGGGACCGCGAGCTCGTCCTCGACGTCTACGAGCTGATCACCGGCCTGCGCATGAACCACGCCTACGTCCGCCCCGGCGGCCTCGCGCAGGACCTGCCGCCCGGCGCCGTGGACCAGGTGCGCGAGTTCGTGAAGAAGATGCGCAAGAACCTGCCGGAGTACGACAAGCTCGCCACCGGCAACCCCATCTTCAAGGGCCGCCTGCAGGACGTCGGCCACCTCGACCTCGCCGGCTGCATGGCCCTCGGCGCGACCGGCCCCATCCTGCGTGCCACCGGGCTGCCGCACGACCTGCGCAAGTCCCAGCCCTACTGCGGCTACGACACCTACGACTTCGAGGTGCCGACCGCCGACACCTGCGACTCCTACGGGCGCTTCCTGATCCGCCTGGAGGAGATGCACCAGTCCCTGCGGATCATCGAGCAGTGCCTGGACCGGCTGGCCCCCGGCCCGGTCATGGTCGCGGACAAGAAGATCGCCTGGCCCGCCCAGCTGGCCCTGGGCCCCGACGGCCTCGGCAACTCCCTCGACCACATCAAGAAGATCATGGGCACCTCCATGGAGGCCCTGATCCACCACTTCAAGCTGGTGACGGAGGGCTTCCGGGTCCCGCCCGGCCAGGCCTACGCCGCGGTCGAGTCGCCCAAGGGCGAGCTGGGCGTCCACGTCGTCAGCGACGGCGGCACCCGCCCCTACCGCGTCCACTTCCGCGACCCGTCCTTCACCAACCTGCAGTCCATGGCGGCGATGTGCGAGGGCGGCCAGGTGGCCGACGTGATCGTCGCGGTGGCGTCCATCGACCCCGTGATGGGAGGCGTCGATAGGTGAGCGTCGCACGCGCGGCCGCCGGGCCGCAGACGAGCACGAAAGCCGCACCTCTGCGCCGCGGGGGCGGAGATGGGGGTACCGCCCAGGCCGTTCAGGCACTGGGGGAGAACAGGGAGGCGCTGTGACCCATGACGTACAGCTCGGGATGCCTCAGCTTCCCGCGCCCGACTATCCCGCCGACGTACGGGAGCAGCTCGCGGCCGACGCGCGGGAGGTGATCGCCCGCTACCCCGACAGCCGCAGCGCGCTCCTGCCGCTGCTGCACCTCGTGCAGGCCGAGGAGGGGCACGTCACCCGCACCGGCCTGCGGTTCTGCGCCGAGCTGCTCGGCCTGACCACCGCCGAGGTCACGGCGGTCGCCACCTTCTACACCATGTACCGGCGCGAGCCCGGTGGCGAGTACCAGGTGGGGGTGTGCACCAACACCCTGTGCGCCGTCATGGGCGGCGACGCCATCTTCGAGGGCCTGCGCCGCCACCTCGGCATCGGCAACGGCGACACCACCCCCGACGGCAAGATCACCCTTGAGCACGTCGAGTGCAACGCCGCCTGCGACTTCGCTCCCGTCGTGATGGTCAACTGGGAGTTCTTCGACAACCAGACGGTCGAGAGCGCCAAGGCCCTCGTGGACGACCTGCGCGCCGGCCGCGGCGCCGATCCGACCCGCGGCGCCCCGCTGTGCACCTTCCGGGAGACCTCCCGGATCCTCGCCGGCTTCCCCGACCCCCGCCCCGGCGCGGTCGAGGCGAGCGGCGGCGCGGGCCCTGCCTCCCTGGCGGGGCTCCGGCTGGCCAAGGGCGACGGCGCCGGCCCGGCCCGGGTGGGCCCGCCCCGCGGCGCCCCGCCCTCAACCGGGCCCCGGCAGCAGCCCGGCGAGCACCTCAGCTCCCATGACGCCCCGCAGAAGACATCCGCCTCGGACCCCGACCACCCCGCCGGACCCGTCACCGAGGAGGGGGAGGGATGACCATGGCACCAGCGATGGGGGAGACGAGCCCGGAAAAGCTGCTCGCTCCCGTGCTGAGCGCCTTCTGGGACGAGCCGCGCTCCTGGACGCTGGAGACCTACCTGCGCCACGACGGCTACCAGGGCGCGCGCAAGGCGCTCGCGATGGCCCCCGACGACGTCATCGGCTACGTCAAGGACTCGGGCCTGCGCGGCCGCGGCGGCGCGGGCTTCCCGACCGGGATGAAGTGGCAGTTCATCCCGCAGGGCGACGGCAAGCCGCACTACCTCGTGGTCAACGCGGACGAGTCCGAGCCCGGGGCCTGCAAGGACATCCCGCTGCTCTTCGCCGCCCCGCACACCCTCATCGAGGGCATCGTGATCGCCTGCCACGCGATCCGCTCCGAGCGGGCCTTCATCTATCTGCGCGGAGAGGTCGTGCCGGTGCTGCGCCGGCTGCACGAGGCCGTGCGCGAGGCCTACGCCGCGGGCTACCTCGGCAAGAACGTCCTCGGCTCCGGGATGGACCTGGAGCTGACCGTGCACGCGGGCGCGGGCGCGTACATCTGCGGCGAGGAGACCGCCCTCCTCGACTCCCTGGAGGGGCGCCGCGGCCAGCCCCGGCTCCGGCCGCCCTTCCCCGCCGTGGCGGGCCTCTACGCCTGCCCCACCGTGGTGAACAACGTCGAGTCCATCGCGTCGGTTCCCGCGATCCTCCACAAGGGCAAGGAGTGGTTCCGTTCGATGGGCACCGACAAGTGCCCCGGATTCACGCTCTATTCGCTCTCGGGGCACGTCGCGAACCCCGGCCAGTACGAGGGCCCCATGGGCATCACGCTGCGCCAGCTGCTCGACATGAGCGGCGGCATGCGGCCGGGCCACCGGCTGAAGTTCTGGACGCCGGGCGGCTCCTCCAGCCCCATGTTCACCGCCGAACACCTCGACGTGCCGCTGGACTTCGACAGCGTGGGCGCCGCCGGCTCCCTGCTGGGCACCAAGTCGCTGCAGTGCTTCGACGAGACGACGTGCGTGGTGCGCGCCGTCACCCGCTGGACGGAGTTCTACGCGCACGAGTCGTGCGGCAAGTGCACCCCCTGCCGCGAGGGCACGTACTGGCTGGTCCAGCTGCTGCGCGACATCGAGGCCGGCAAGGGCCGCAAGTCCGACCTCGACAAGCTCGCCGACATCTCCGACAACATCAACGGCAAGTCCTTCTGCGCCCTCGGCGACGGCGCCGCGGCGCCCATCCTCTCCTCGCTGCAGCACTTCCGCGCGGAGTACGAGCAGCACATCACGGGCCGGGGCTGCCCCTTCGACCCGTCGAAGTCGACCCTGTGGGCCGACGGCCCACAGAACTCCCACCTGGAGGTGAACGCGTGACGGTCACGACGTCTGCCCCCTCCGGAGGAGGGGGCGCGGAGCCGCCGCCGGAGGACCTCGTCTCCCTCACGATCGACGGCGCGGCGATCTCCGTCCCCAAGGGGACGCTGGTCATCCGTGCCGCGGAGCTGCTGGGCATCGAGATCCCCCGCTTCTGCGACCACCCGCTGCTCGACCCCGCCGGCGCCTGCCGGCAGTGCATCGTGGAGGTCGAGGGCCAGCGCAAGCCGATGGCCTCCTGCACCATCACCTGCACGGACGGCATGGTCGTCAGGACGCAGCTGACCTCGCCCGTGGCCGAGAAGGCGCAGCGCGGCGTGATGGAGCTGCTGCTGATCAACCACCCGCTGGACTGCCCCGTCTGCGACAAGGGCGGCGAGTGCCCCCTGCAGAACCAGGCGATGACGGCGGGGCAGGCCGACACCCGCTTCGAGGGCCGCAAGCGCACCTTCGAGAAGCCGGTGCCGATCTCCCCGCAGGTGCTGCTGGACCGCGAGCGGTGCGTGCTGTGCGCGCGCTGCACCCGCTTCTCCCAGCAGATCGCGGGCGACCCGATGATCGAGCTGCTGGAGCGCGGGGCGCTGCAGCAGGTCGGCACGGGCGAGGGCGCTCCCTTCGAGTCGTACTTCTCCGGCAACACCATCCAGATCTGCCCGGTGGGCGCGCTGACCTCGGCCGCGTACCGCTTCCGCTCGCGCCCCTTCGACCTGGTGTCGTCGCCGTCGGTGTGCGAGCACTGCGCGGGCGGCTGCGCGCTGCGGACGGACCACCGGCGCGGCAAGGTGATGCGCCGCCTCGCCGCCGACGACCCGGAGGTCAACGAGGAGTGGGTGTGCGACAAGGGTCGCTTCGCGTTCCGCTACGCGCAGCGGCCGGAGCGCTTCGCCCACCCGCTCGTGCGCAGCGCCGAGGGCGTGCTCGAACCGGCGAGCTGGCCGGAGGCCCTGGACGCCGCGGGGCGCGGGCTGGCGGCCGCGCGCGGCAGAGCGGGCGTGCTGACCGGCGGCCGGCTGACGGTCGAGGACGCGTACGCGTACGCCAAGTTCGCGCGGGTGGCGCTCGACACGCACGACGTCGACTTCCGGGCCCGGGTGCACAGCGGTGAGGAGGCGGACTTCCTGGCCGCCCGCGTCGCGGGCCGCGGCCGGGATCTCGACGGGAGCGGGCCGACGTACGCCGCTCTGGAGAAGGCCCCGGCGGTTCTGCTGGTGGGCTTCGAGGCGGAGGAGGAGGCGCCCGGCGTCTTCCTGCGGCTGCGCAAGGCCTGGCGCAAGCACGGGCAGCGCGTCTTCGCGCTCGCCACGCACGCCAGCCGCGGTCTGGAGAAGGCCGGCGGGACGCTGCTGCCCGCCGCTCCCGGCACCGAGACCGAGTGGCTGCGGGCGCTGGCCGACGCGGCCGGCCCGGACGCACCGGGGCGGGCCGCGGCCGACGCCCTGCGCGCGGACGGGGCGGTGATCGTCGTCGGCGAGCGGCTCGCGGGCGTGCCCGGCGCGCTGACGGCCGCCGTCGCGGCCGCCGCGGCGACCGGGGCGCAGCTGGTGTGGATCCCGCGCCGGGCGGGGGAGCGGGGCGCGATCGAGGCGGGGGCCCTGCCGGGGCTGCTGCCCGGCGGCCGCCCGGCCACCGACCCGCGGGCGCGCGAGGAGACCGCGGCCGCCTGGGGCGTCTCCGACCTGCCGCGCAGCCCCGGCCGGGACACCGGCCAGATCGTGGAGGCGGCGGCCAGGGGCGAGCTGGGCGCCCTGCTGGTGGGCGGCGTCGAGGTCGCGGACCTGCCCGATCCGGCACGCGCGCGTGAAGCGCTGGACGCCGTCGGATTCCTGGTGAGCCTGGAGCAGCGGCCCAGCGAGGTGTCGGACCGGGCGGACGTCGTCCTGCCGGTGGCGGCCGTGGCCGAGAAGGCGGGCACGTTCCTCAACTGGGAGGGCCGGGCCCGCCCGTTCGAGGTGGCGATCAGGCCCGATCAGCTGCCGCGCCGCCACGTGCCGGCGGACGCCCGCGTGCTGCACATGCTGGCCGACACCATGGGCATCGGACTCGGCCTGCCGGACGTCGACGCCGTCCGCGCGGAGCTGCGCCGCCTCGGCCCCTGGGACGGGGCGCACGCCGCGGACCCGGTGGAGGCCGCCCGGCCGCTGCCGCAGCCCGCCGCGGGCGAGGCGGTGCTCGCGGGTCACCGGATGCTGCTGGACCAGGGGCGCCTGCAGGACGGTGACGACGCCCTCGCCGGCACGCGGCACGCGGCGCTCGCCCGGCTGTCCGCGGCGACCGCCGCGGAGGTGGGCGTGCGCGACGGCGAGCTGCTCGCGGTGACGGGCCAGGCCGGGACGGTGCGGCTGCCGCTGCGCGTGACGGCCATGCCGGACCGCGTGGTGTGGCTGCCGATGAACTCGGCCGGCGGCGGCGTCGCCGGGGACACCGGCGCGCGCCCCGGCGAGCTCGTACGGATCGGGGCGGATTCCGGTGAGGGCACCGGGACCGGGACACCGGAGGCGCGGTAGTGAACGCTGTGGAAGCTGTGCAGGCTGTGCAGGCTCACCGACTGACCGGACTGGCCGCCGAGGACCTGTCGATGTTCGGCCGGGACCCGTGGTGGCTGGTCGTCGTCAAGGCGGTCTTCTGCTTCGCGTTCGTCATGCTGACCGTGCTGTTCTCGATCGTCTGGGAACGCAAGGTCGTCGCGTGGATGCAGCTGCGCATCGGCCCCAACCGGCACGGCCCGTGGGGCATGCTGCAGTCCCTCGCGGACGGCATCAAGCTGATGCTGAAAGAGGACGTGATCGTCAAGCGGGCGGACAAGGCGGTCTACCTGCTCGCCCCGGTCGTGGCGGCCGTGCCCGCGTTCATGGCGATCGCCGTGATCCCCTTCGGCCCGGCCGGCAACGAGATCTCGGTCTTCGGGCACCGCACCACGATGCAGCTCACGGACCTGCCGATCGGCGTGCTCTACATCCTCGCCACGGCCTCGGTGGGCATCTACGGCATCGTGCTCGCGGGCTGGTCGTCCGGCTCGACGTACCCGCTGCTCGGCGGCCTGCGCTCGTGCGCGCAGATGATCTCCTACGAGATCGCGATGGGCGTCTCCTTCGCGGCCGTCTTCCTCTACTCGGGGTCGATGTCGACCTCGGCGATCGTGGAGGCCCAGCACGACCGCTGGTACGTGCTGCTGCTGCCGGTGTCCTTCCTGGTCTACATCGTGGCGATGGTGGGGGAGACCAACCGGGCGCCGTTCGACCTGCCGGAGTCCGAGGGCGACCTGGTCGGCGGCTTCAACACCGAGTACTCCTCCATCAAGTTCGCGATGTTCATGCTGGCCGAGTACGTCAACATGGTCACCGTCTCGGCGGTGGCGGTGACGCTGTTCCTCGGCGGCTGGCGGGCCCCGTACCCGGTCTCGGCGTTCTGGGAGGGCGCGAACCACGGGTGGTGGCCGCTGCTGTGGTTCGTGATCAAGCTGCAGCTGCTGCTGTTCTTCTTCATCTGGCTGCGCGGGACGCTGCCGCGGCTGCGCTACGACCAGTTCATGAAGCTGGGGTGGAAGGTCCTCATCCCGGTCTCGATGGTGTGGCTGATGCTCGTCGCCTCGGTGCGGGCCCTGCGGAACGAGAACTACGACTTCCAGCAGATCGTGCTGTACGTCGGCGGCGCCGTCGTCGCGGTCCTGCTGCTCTCCTTCGTGGCGGACATCTTCCGCAAGGGCGAGCGCGGCCAGGGCGACGGAGAGGCCGCGCCGGAGCGGGAGTTCGACCCGACGGGCGGCGGGTTCCCCGTGCCGCCGCTGCCCGGGCAGACCCTTCCGCCGGTGCCGCGCCGCAGGCCGCGCCGTGACGGAGACCTCATTGTCAGTGGCGGGCCCGATACTGTGCGTGACGGAAAGGAGGGCTGACGGCAGTGGCTACCGAACCCGCGCGGGGCGATGATCCCCGCGACACCCCCCGCAATCCCGTGGCCGGCTTCGGCGTGACCTTCAAGGCCATGTTCAAGAAGCGGCTGACCGAGCAGTACCCGGAGTACAAGAAGCCCACGGCCCCCCGCTTCCACGGCCGCCACCAGCTCAACCGGCACCCGGACGGCCTGGAGAAGTGCATCGGCTGCGAGCTGTGCGCCTGGGCCTGCCCCGCCGACGCCATCTACGTGGAGGGCGCGGACAACAAGGACGAGGAGCGCTATTCGCCGGGCGAGCGCTACGGCCGCGTCTACCAGATCAACTACCTCCGCTGCATCCTGTGCGGCCTGTGCGTCGAGGCGTGCCCGACCCGCGCCCTCACCATGACCAACGAGTACGAACTGGCCGACAGCAGCCGCGAGTCGCTCATCTATACAAAAGAGGAGCTCCTGGCCGGCCTGGAGGAGGGCATGGTCGACAGCCCGCACGCGATCTTCCCCGGCATGACCGAACAGGACTACTACCGCGGCCTGGTGACGGAGGCCGCACCCGGCACCGTCCGCCAGGTCGCGGTCACCAAGGGAGAGAAGCCCGACGAGGAAGGGGCCGACGCATGAACGCCCCTTCTCCGGTCGTCTCCTCCCTGGCCGCCTCGGCCGCCTCCACCACCTCGACGGGCGAGGCGGTCCAGTTCTGGATCCTGGCGGTCGTCGCCGTCCTCGGGGCGCTGGGCGCCGTCTTCATGAAGAAGGCCGTGCACAGCGCCCTCTCGCTGGCCGGCACCATGATCGTCCTGGCGGTGTTCTACCTCGCCAACGGCGCCTACTTCCTGGGCGTCGTCCAGATCGTCGTCTACACCGGCGCGATCATGATGCTGTTCCTCTTCGTCGT
Source organism: Streptomyces telluris (assembly GCF_024519335.1). Lineage (NCBI taxonomy): Bacteria > Bacillati > Actinomycetota > Actinomycetes > Kitasatosporales > Streptomycetaceae > Streptomyces > Streptomyces telluris. Next base: position 22,114 of record NZ_JANIID010000044.1, on the reverse strand, counting down.
CATGCTCGTGGGCGTCACCGCCGCCGACTCCCTCAAGGAGACCATCAAGGGCCAGCGGTGGCTCGCCGCCCTGTGCGCGCTCGGCTTCGGCATCCTCCTCATGGCCGGCATCGCCAACGCCTCCCTGAAGGAGTTCAACGGCATCGGCCGGGCCAACGCCGGGGGCAACGTGGAGGGCCTCGCCGCCCTCCTCTTCACCAAGTACGTCTTCGCGTTCGAGATCACCGGCGCCCTGCTGATCACCGCGGCCGTCGGCGCGATGGTGCTCACCCACCGCGAGCGCACCGAGCGCGCCGCCACCCAGCGCGAGCTCGCCGAGCGGCGCGTCCGCGAGGGCAAGCAGATCACCCCGCTCCCCGCCCCGGGCGTCTACGCCCGGCACAACGCCGTCGACATCCCGGGCCTCCTCCCGGACGGCACCACGTCCGACCTCACCGTCAGCCCCACCCTGCGGGCCCGCGGCCAGGTCCGTGACGTCTCGGGCGAGGCCCTGGAGGACCTGGCGGCCCTGGAACAGCGCTCGGGCGACTGGCAGGAGCGCGGCCGCAGCGAGGACGCAGGCGCGAAGGGGGCGAGTAAGTGAACCCGGTCAACTACCTCTACCTGGCGGCCCTCCTGTTCACCATCGGGGCGGCCGGCGTGCTCATCCGGCGGAACGCGATCGTCATCTTCATGTGCGTCGAGCTGATGCTGAACGCCTGCAACCTGGCCTTCGTCACCTTCTCCCGGCTGCACGGCAATCTCGACGGCCAGATCATCGCCTTCTTCACGATGGTCGTGGCCGCGGCCGAGGTCGTGGTGGGCCTCGCCATCATCGTGACGATCTTCCGCTCCCGGCACTCGGCCTCGGTGGACGACGCCGGCCTGCTGAAGCTGTAAGGGGACGCTGACGTGGAGAACCTCATCGGATTGCTCGTCGTGGCACCGCTGCTGGGCGCGGCCGTGCTGCTGTGCGGCGGGCGCAGGCTCGACCGCGGCGGGCCCTGGATCGGCACGCTGTTCGCGGCGGTGTCCTTCGCGATCGGCGTGGTGCTCTTCGCCGCGCTGCTCGGCCGCGACGCCGACGACCGCACGCTGGACGCCACGGCCTTCAGCTGGGTGCCCGTCGGCGGCTTCCGCGCGGACGTCGGCTTCCACCTCGACCAGCTGTCGATGACCTTCGTCCTGCTGATCACGGGCGTGGGCACGCTCATCCACCTCTACTCGGTGGGCTACATGGCGCACGACGAGCGGCGGCGGCGCTTCTTCGGCTATCTCAACCTCTTCCTCGCCGCGATGCTCCTGCTCGTCGTCGCGGACAACTACCTCCTGCTGTACGTGGGCTGGGAGGGCGTCGGCCTCGCCTCGTACCTGCTCATCGGCTTCTGGCAGCACAAGCCGAGTGCGGCCACCGCCGCCAAGAAGGCGTTCCTCGTCAACCGCGTCGGCGACATGGGCCTGTCGATCGCGATCATGCTGATGTTCACCACGTTCGGCACCTTCGCGTTCGGCCCCGTCCTGGAGCGGGCCACGGAGGCGGGCGAGGGCAAGCTGACGGCCGTCGGGCTGATGCTGCTGCTCGCCGCCTGCGGCAAGTCCGCCCAGGTGCCGCTGCAGTCCTGGCTCGGGGACGCGATGGAGGGCCCGACGCCGGTCTCGGCCCTCATCCACGCGGCCACGATGGTGACCGCCGGCGTCTATCTGATCACCCGCTCCGGCGCAATCTTCAACGCCGCGCCGGACGCCCAGACCGCGGTGGTCACGGTCGGCGCGGTCACGCTCCTCTTCGGTGCGATCGTCGGTTGCGCGAAGGACGACATCAAGAAGGCCCTGGCCGGCTCCACCATGTCCCAGATCGGGTACATGATCCTGGCCGCCGGGCTGGGACCGATCGGATACGTCTTCGCGATCATGCACCTGGTGACGCACGGCTTCTTCAAGGCCGGTCTCTTCCTCGGCGCCGGCTCCGTCATGCACGGCATGAACGACGAGGTCGACATGCGCCGCTACGGCGGCCTGCGGACGTACATGCCGGTCACGTTCGTCACCTTCGGCCTCGGCTACCTCGCCATCATCGGCTTCCCCGGGCTGTCCGGCTTCTTCTCCAAGGACAAGATCATCGAGGCCGCCTTCGCCAAGGGCGGCACCGAGGGCTGGATCCTGGGCGGCGCGGCCCTGCTCGGCGCGGCCATCACCGCGTACTACATGACCCGCGTGATGCTCATGACCTTCTTCGGCGAGAAGCGCTGGCAGCCCGACGCACAGGGCGAGCTGCCGCACCCCCACGAGTCGCCGCGCACCATGACGATCCCGATGGTCGTCCTGGCCTTCGGATCGGTCTTCGCCGGCGGCCTGTTCAGCATCAACGACACCTTCCTGAAGTGGCTGGAGCCGGTCACCGGGCACGCGGAGGGGCACTCGCCCGTCAGCGCCCTGACCGTCACCGCGGCCACCATGGTCGTGCTCGTGATCGGCGTGGCGATCGCCTGGGCGCAGTACGGGCGCCGGCCCGTCCCCGTCACGGCCCCCCGCGGCAGCCTGCTCACCCGGGCCGCCCGGCGCGACCTCCTGCAGGACGACTTCAACCACGTCGTGCTGGTCCGCGGGGGCGAGCACCTCACCCGCAGCCTGGTCTACGTCGACCACTCCCTGGTCGACGGCGTCGTCAACGGCACCGCCGCCTCCGTGGGCGGCCTGTCGGGCCGGATGCGCAAACTGCAGAACGGCTACGCCCGTTCGTACGCGGTCTCGATGTTCGGCGGTGCGGCGGTGCTCATCGCCGCCACCCTGCTGATGAGGGCGGTTTAGCCATGTCCTTTCCCCTGCTGACGCTCACGGCCGCGGTTCCCGCGGTCGGCGCGGTCGCCACCGCGGCCGTGCCGGCCGGGCGCCGCACCGCCGCCAAGTGGCTCGCGCTCGCCTTCTCGCTGGCGACGCTCGTCCTGGCGGCCGTGCAGCTCGTGCGCTTCGACCCCGACGCGAAGGGGCCCTTCCAGCTCACCGAGTCGCACGCCTGGATCAAGGACTTCGGGGTCCGCTACGAGCTGGGCGTGGACGGCATCGCGGTCGTCCTGATCGCCCTGGCCGCGCTGCTGATCCCCTTCATCATGCTGGCCGGCTGGCACGACGCCGACCCGCAGGAGAGTGGATCGTCCCGCTGGCGCCCCACCCAGGGCTTCTTCGCGCTGATCCTCATGGTCGAGGCGATGGTGGTGATCTCCTTCGAGGCCACCGACGTCTTCCTCTTCTACATCTTCTTCGAAGCCATGCTCATCCCGATGTACTTCCTCATCGGCGGCTTCGGGGACCGCGCGGGCGAGCGCACCGAGGGGGACGCCGCCGCCCAGCGCTCGTACGCCGCGGTGAAGTTCCTCCTCTACAACCTCGTCGGCGGGCTGATCATGCTGGCCGCCGTCATCGGGCTGTACGCGGTCACCGCCGACCAGCTCGGCACCGGCACCTTCTCCCTCCAGGAGATCGTCCAGGCGCGCGCCGCCGGCAAGCTGGACCTCGCGACCACCACCGAACGGGCCCTGTTCCTGGGCTTCTTCTTCGCCTTCGCCGTGAAGGCCCCGCTGTGGCCGCTGCACACCTGGCTGCCCAACGCCATGGGCGAGGCCACCGCTCCCGTCGCCGTGCTGATCACCGCCGTGGTCGACAAGGTCGGCACCTTCGCGATGCTCCGCTTCTGCCTCCAGCTCTTCCCGGAGGCCTCCAAGTGGGCCACTCCCGTCATCGTCGTCCTGTCGCTGATCAGCATCCTGTACGGGGCGCTGCTCGCGGTCGGGCAGCGCGACATCAAGCGGCTGGTCGCCTACGCCTCGATCTCCCACTTCGGCTTCATCGTGCTCGGCATCTTCGCGATGACCAGCCAGGGCCAGAGCGGCGCGACGCTGTACATGGTCAACCACGGCATCTCCACGGCCGCGCTGATGCTCGTCGCCGGCTTCCTGATCTCCCGCCGCGGCTCGCGGCTCATCGCGGACTACGGCGGCGTGCAGAAGGTCGCCCCGGTCCTCGCCGGCACCTTCCTCGTCGGCGGTCTGGCGACGCTGTCGCTGCCGGGCCTCGCGCCGTTCGTCTCCGAATTCCTGGTCCTCGTCGGCACGTTCAGCCGCTATCCGGCCGCCGGTGTGGTGGCCACCCTCGGCATCGTGCTCGCCGCCCTCTACGTCCTCGTGCTCTACCAGCGCACCATGACCGGGCCGGTGAAGGAGGAGGTGCGGGGCATGCCCGACCTCAGGGCGCGCGAGCTGGTCGTCGTCACCCCGCTGATCGCCCTGCTGCTCTTCCTCGGCGTCTATCCCAAGCCGGTGACCGAGATCCTCGACCCGGCCGTCCGGCACACGATGTCGCAGGTGCACGAGGCCGACCCCCAGCCCGACGTGAACGATGTGGAGGCCGCGAAGTGAGCCACGCAGCATCCGTCCACAGCCTGTGGACGATGTCGGCCGCCGCGCCGCAGAAGATCCCGGCGCCGCACATCGAGTACGCCCAGCTCTCGCCGACGCTGATCGTGCTCGGCGCCGCGGTGCTCGGCATCCTCGTGGAGGCCTTCCTCCCGCGGCGCGCCCGCTACCACGCGCAACTGCTGCTGTCCTGCGTCGCGCTGGCCGCGGCCTTCGCCGCCGTCGTCGCCCTGGCCGCCGGAGGCTACGCCACCGGCAAGGCGCACGCCGCGGCCATGGGCGCCGTCGCCGTCGACGGCCCGGCGCTGTTCCTGCAGGGGACCATTCTCCTCGTCTCCCTGGTGGCCGTGTTCACCTTCGCCGAGCGGCGCCTGGACCCGGAGGCGCACGGCAAGCCCGTCGACTCCTTCGCCGCCCAGGGCGCGGCCGTGCCCGGCGGCAAGGCCGAGCAGGACGCGGTGAAGGCCGGCTTCACCACCACCGAGGTCTTCCCACTCGTGCTCTTCGCGGTGGGCGGCATGCTCGTCTTCCCCGCCGCGGACGACCTGCTGACGCTCTTCGTCGCGCTGGAGGTCTTCTCCCTCCCGCTGTACATCCTGTGCGCGCTGGCCCGCCGCAAGCGGCTGCTGTCGCAGGAGTCGGCCGTGAAGTACTTCCTGCTCGGCGCCTTCTCCTCGGCCTTCCTGCTGTTCGGCGTGGCCCTGCTCTACGGCTACGCCGGCACCGTCACCTACTCCGGCATCGCCGACGTCGTGAACGGCTCCGTGCGGACGCTCGACCCGGCCCTCGCCGCCACCACCGGCAACGACGCCCTGCTGCTGATCGGTGGCGCGCTCGTGCTGATGGGCCTGCTGTTCAAGGTCGGTGCGGTGCCCTTCCACATGTGGACGCCGGACGTCTATCAGGGCGCCCCCACACCCGTCACGGGCTTCATGGCCGCGGCCACCAAGGTCGCCGGCTTCGGCGCGCTGCTGCGGCTGCTGTACGTGGTCCTGCCGGGGCTGCGCTGGGACTGGCGGCCGGTGATGTGGGGCGTCGCGATCATCACGATGCTGGTCGGCGCGATCGTGGCCGTCACGCAGACCGACGTGAAGCGGCTGCTGGCCTACTCCTCCATCGCGCACGCGGGCTTCATCCTCGCGGGCGTCATCGCGACGACCCCCGACGGCGTGTCGTCCGTGCTGTTCTACCTGGGCGCGTACTCCTTCGTCACCCTCGGCGCCTTCGCGGTCGTGACGCTCGTGCGCGACGCGGGCGGGGAGGCCACGCACCTGTCCAAGTGGGCGGGGCTCGGCCGCCGTTCGCCGCTGACCGCCGCCACCTTCGCGGTCTTCCTGCTGGCGTTCGCCGGCATTCCGCTGACGAGCGGCTTCGCGGGCAAGTTCGCCGTGTTCAAGGCGGCGGCGCAGGGCGGGGCCGCGGCGCTGGTCATCGTCGGTGTGGTGTCCTCGGCGATCGCCGCGTTCTTCTACGTCCGGGTGATCGTGCTGATGTTCTTCAGCGAGCCGAAGGCGGACGGGCCGACGGTGGCGGTGCCGAGTCCGCTGACGTCGTCGGCCATCGCGATCGGCGTCGCGGTCACGCTCGTTCTCGGCGTGGCGCCCCAGTACTTCCTGGATCTGGCCGGCCAGGCAGGGGTGTTCGTGCGGTAGCCGTAGGGCTCACGGCTCACGGCCCGGCCCCTGACCCTTCCGAGGGTCAGGGGCCGGGCCGTGTGCGGAGTCAGCTCGCCGGCTTCGTGGGCAGGCCGCCCGGGAGGCCGCCCGGGAGGCCCGCCGGCTTGCCGTCGCCGCCCACGGCCTTGGTCATCTTGTCCTGCTTGCCGGAGGCCCAGGCCACGGTGAAGGACTTGCCGTCGAAGTCCTTGATGGTGCCCGTGCTGTAGTCCGTGCTGCCGTCCTGGCAGTGTTTGATGGTGATCGTCGCGGGCTGGGAGTTGTCGACGAGCGTGCCCGAGCAGGCGGTCTTGCCGCTGAGCATCACCTTGTCCTGGGCGAACGACAGGATGACGAGGCTCTTGTCGGTGAGCTTGCCGCTGTTGGACCAGCCGCCCGCGAGCTCGGCCGCGGTCGCGCGCTTGGCGTCGGCGGGGGGCGCCGACGGCTGCTCGGCCGGGGCCTGGGAGGCCGGGGTGGCACCGCCGGCCGGCTTGTCGTCCTTCTTGCCGCCGTCGCTCTCGCTGCTGCAACCGGTCATCAGCACAGCGGCGCAGAGCGCCGCCCCCGTGATCTGTACTGCCTTGCGCACGTGTCTCCTCCGAGTGGTTATGGACACGACAAATTAGCAGCCCTGCTCCGGCCGTCCTGAAGTCCTCACCCGGCGGCGGGGGTTGCGGAGGGGATCACCCGCCGCCGTCGCCCCCGCCCCCTCCGTCGGCGGCTCCGCCACCGCCGTCCGCGTTGTCGCTCATCACATTCTTGTGCACGGCCCGCGCCGCCCAGTCCGTACGGACGAGCCGGCGCATGGCCTGCCGCTCGGGCCGGCGTCCCCAGCCGGGGCAGAGCGACCCCGATATGCCGATGGCGGACGCCAGCGCGGCCAGCGCGCGGGCGCGCGGATCGGCGAACCCGCCGCGCCGGGCCAGCTCGAAGCGCCTCCGCGCCGCCGTCGTCAGATCCACCGGGCCCACGGAAGCGTGCCGGTACGGGAAGAGGCCGAGGAACCGGCGGGTCTCCACACGCACCGCACCGCTCTCCGCCAGCCGGGCCAGCCAGGCCTCTTCGAGGCGCCCGGACGCGCTCCGCACCCAGCGGGCCGTGCGCGGCCCGCCGCGCTTCGCGTCCTTGCCGGGCTGCGCCAGGCTCTCCAGCGCCGCGGCCAGCAGCGGGTCGTCCGGTGGCGGCAGCGGGTTCGTCACCCGCACCCGGCCGTGCTCCTCCACGACCCGCCCGGCCAGCCGCAGTTCGGCCAGCGCAGCCCCGGCCACGCCGTACGCCGAGGAGTGGCCGGCGCGCATCAGCTTGCGGCCGCTGTCCGGGTCGAAGCAGAGCAGCAGGAGTTCCTCGGCGAGCGTGGGGCGCGGGGCGTCGGGGGTCATGGCGTGGCGGTGCCGTGGGCGGGGACGTCGCGGGCGGGGAGGATGCGGCCGGTGACCTCGCCGAGGCCGATCCGGGAGCCGTCCGGGCCGGGCGCCCAGGCCGTGAGGGTGACCTCGTCGCCGTCCTCCAGCCACGGGCCCTTGCCGGCGGTGAGTTCGAGGAGGCAGCCGAGCTGGTCGGGCTCGGGGCCGCTGACCGTGCCGGAGGCGAAGAGGTCGCCGGTGCGCAGCGTCGCGCCGTTGACCGTCATGTGCGCGAGCTGCTGGGCGGCGGTCCAGTACATGGCGGAGAACGGCGGCCGGGAGACCGTCGCGCCGTTGACCGTCACCTCGATGCTCAGGTCGATGCCGCCGGGCTCGGCCGCGGAGTCGTCGAGGTAGGGCAGGAGCGGGTGGGTGCGCTCCGGCGGCGCCGTGCGGGCCTCGTCGAAGGCGTCGAGGGGGGTGATCCAGGCCGAGACGGAGGTGGCGAAGGACTTGCCGAGGAACGGGCCGAGGGGGACGTACTCCCAGGCCTGCAGGTCGCGCGCGGACCAGTCGTTGACGAGGCAGACGCCGAAGACGTGCTCGCGGAAGTCCGCGAGGCCCACGGGCGCGCCGGCGGGGGTGCCGACGACGAAGCCGACCTCGGCCTCGATGTCGAGGCGGCGCGAGGGGCCGAAGGAGGGGAGCGCGTCGGCGGGCGCCTTGCGCTGGCCCTGGGGACGTACGACGTCGGTGCCGCTGACGACGACGGTGCCGGCGCGGCCGTGGTAACCGATCGGCAGGTGCTTCCAGTTCGGCGTGAGGGGCTCGCCGTCGGGGCGGAAGATGCGGCCGACGTTGGTGGCGTGGTGCTCGCTGGAGTAGAAGTCGACGTAGTCGGCGACCTGGAAGGGCAGGTGCAGCGTCACGTCGGCGAGCGGGTGGAAGGGCCCGTCGGCCAGCCAGGTGCGGACCTCGGCGCGCACGGCCTGCCAGACGGCCCGGCCGGCTGCCAGGAGGGGGTTGAGCGTGGGCTGCTCCAGCAGGGCGGCGTGCGCGGAGCCGTGGGCCGCCGCCGCGGCCGCCGCGTCGAGGACGGAGTCTCCGTAGCGGACGCCGATGCGGGGGCGGTCCGGGGCGTCGGCGGTCGTGAAGACGCCGTACGGGAGGGTGTCCGCTCCGAAGGGGTCGCCTTCGGCAAGCTCGCGGGGGCTGTGCTGGGGCATGGGACGCTGCCTCGCTCTCTCCTGGACGCTCCGGGAAGCCGGTGGGCCCCGCCGGGGCCCGCGGCCCCACATTACGTGCTGGTGGCCGGCAGGCAAGGGGTGTCAGGAGGGGGTCTCGCGGCGGGCTCCCGCCGTGCGCCCGGGGCGGGTCCGCAGGGCTGCCCGGAGCGCCGTGCGGAGGGCCGTGCGGGCGGTCCTCCGGGCGCGTTCCGAACGGCTGCCCGCCGATCGTCCGAACCACTGTCCGAGCTCCGGCTAAAGAGCGCGCAATATCCGGTAATTCCTTGCTGGAAGCGGCGATTCCGAAGTAGCGTCCTTAATCGGGCCAGGCACAGTGGGGGGCCGCTGCGGCTGAGGGGCCGAGGGGGATGCTGGTGGCGAGCAGGAGCACGCCCATCGCGGCGGACCGGTCCGTTCCAGGGCTGATCGTGAAGATCGGTGACTATCCCCTGCACCACGGCGGGGTGGGCGCGATCCGCAGCCTCGGCAGACTCGGCATCCCCATGTACGCCGTCACGGAGGACCGCTGGACCCCCGCCGCCGTCTCGCGCTATCTGCGCGGCGGCTTCGTCTGGCGCACCACGGGCACCGAGCGGCCGGCGGAGCTGGTCGAGGGCCTGCTGCGGATCGGCCGCGAGATCGGCCGCCCCGCGGTCCTGGTGCCCACCGACGAAGAGGCCGCGGTGCTCATCGCCGAGCACGCCGGGGAGCTCTCCGGCAGCTTCCTCTTCCCACCCGTGGAGCCGGAGCTGCCGCGCAGGCTGGCGAGCAAGCAGGGGCTGCACGAGCTGTGCGTGGAGCACGGGGTGCCGTCCCCGGAGGCCCTGTTCCCGGCGTCGTTCGAGGAGATCGAGGAGTTCGCGGAGCGCGCCCGCTTCCCCCTCGTCGCCAAGAACAGGGAGGCGTTCGAGCGCCGCCGCAAGCCCGCCGTGCACGGCACCACCCGCATCCGCGGGCCGCGCGAGCTGCTGCAGCTGGCGCGCGGCTGGGGCCCGTCCCCGGGCGTGATCCTCCAGGAGTACCTGCCCCGCGAGCAGGCCGAGGACTGGATCGTGCACGCCTACTTCGACGCGGAGTGCACCCCGCTCGCGATGTTCACGGGCGTGAAGGTGCGCTCGTGGCCGCCGCACGCGGGCATGACCGCCAACGCTTACGTCGTGGACAATCCCGAACTGGCCGACATGACGGCCCAGTTCATCAAGCAGATCGGCTTCTGCGGGATCGTCGACCTGGACTGGCGCTTCGACCGCCGCGACGGCCGGTACAAGCTGCTGGACTTCAATCCCCGCATGGGCGCGCAGTTCCGGCTCTTCGAGAGCGAGGCCGGCGTCGACGTCGTGCGGGCCCTGCACCTGGACCTGACCGGGCGCAGGGTCCCGGAGGGGGAGCAGCCCGCCGGGCGCCGGTTCATCGTGGAGAACATCGACCTGCCCGCCCTCGCCGCCTACCGCCGCAGTGGCTACAGCACCCCGCACGCACCGTCGCGCCCCACCGGCACGGAGCTGGCGTGGTTCGCGCGCGACGACATGAAGCCCTTCTTCACCATGCTCGCCCGGTTCGTACGACCGGGCGTGCGGCACCTGTGGCAGATGTGGCGCTCCAGGCGCGCCACCGCGTCCGCCGCCGGATAGCCCGCCGCCGGACAGCCGTCGCCGAATGACCGCTGTCGAACAACTGAACAGCCGAACAGCCGCTGACGAATACCCGTCGCCGAGTGTCCGCCGCCATCAACGATTACCGGTCATGCATAGCGAGTAACGCCCTGGGAGGGGACTCGTGACACTTCCCGTAGCAGTCATCGGGGCCGGCCCGTACGGTCTGTCGACCGCCGCCCACCTGCGGGCCCGTGGGATAGCGACCCGCGTCTTCGGCTCGCCGATGGTGAGCTGGCGCGAGCACATGCCCGCCGGGATGATCCTGAAATCCACCCCCTCGGCGTCGAGCATCGACGCGCCGCAGCCGGGCCACACCCTGCTCGACTTCTGCCGGGAGACCGGCGAGCGGCGCTTCGAGTCGGACTGGGACACCATCCCGGTCGAGACGTTCTCGCGCTACGGCCTGTGGTTCCAGGAGCGCCTGGTGCCGGAGCTGGAGCAGGTGCGCGTGGTGTCCGTGGACCGGCGCGCCGCGGACTTCGAGCTGAAGCTGGACTCGGGGGAGCAGTTCGCCGCCCGCGCCGTGGTGATCGCCACGGGGCTGAGCGGGCTGGAGCAGCTGCCGCCCGAGCTGGCCGCGGCCGTCCCCGACGGCCCGTCCGTCTCGGGGCCGATCTCGCACAGCTCCCAGCACCGCGACCTGTCGCGGTTCGCCGGGCGCGAGGTGGTCGTCATCGGCGCCGGGCAGTCGGCGCTGGAGACGGCGGTGCTGCTGGCGGACGCCGGGGCGGCGTCGGTCCGGGTGGTCGCCCGCCGAAAGGGTGCCGTCCGCTTCGGCGCGGCGCCGGACGGCCAGCCGCGGCTGAAGCCCGACACCCCCTTCGGCCGGGCCTGGTCGCTCTACGCGTTCTCGTACCACGCCGATGGTTTCCGCCATCTTCCGCCGCCCGCCCGGCGGTTCCTCGTGCAGCGCGTGCTCGGCCCGCTCGGCGCCTGGTGGCTGCGCGAGCGCTTCATCGGCCGGGTCCACGTCTCGGAGGGCAAGCGGATCACCTCGGCCCGCATCGAGGAGGGCCGCCCCGTCCTCGGCCTCGCCGCCCCGGACGGCTCGGGCGCGGGGGAGCTCGCCGCCGACCACGTCATCGCGGCGACGGGCTACCGGGTCGACCTCGCGGCCATGGACTTCCTCGGCCACGGCCTGCGCACCAGGCTCGCCGTCGGCGCGGGCGGCCCCCGGCTCGGCCCCGGCTACCGCTCCTCGGTACCGGGGCTGTTCTTCACGGGCCTGCCGGCCGCGGCCAGCTACGGCCCGGTCATGCGGTTCGTCTGCGGTACGGAGTACGCCTCGCCGCGGCTGGCGCGTGCGGTGGGGGTGCTGCCGTAACCCCGGGTGCCGCCGCGCCCCGGGGCGCATGCCGTAACCCGGAGTACTGCCGTAACCCCTAGTACTGCCGTAGCCCGTAGGGGTAGGGCAGTGGGCGGGCACCGCCTCCCGGCCCCGGGAGGGTCGCGGGGCGGTGCCGCCCGCCTCCGGCCTGCCCCGGGGCGGGTGCGCCGGGGCGGCAGGCCGCTCCGAGGGGTCCGCCGCGAGCCGGTACGGCACCGCCGGACGCCCGGCCGGTGGTTGCCCGCCGCGGCGGAGGGAAGAGAACGGCAGGCTGCCGGCAGGAGGGAACTCCGCCGCCCGGGCCCCCCAGGGGTAGCCGCAGGAGAGGGCAACCGCCGTGGGCGTGACCGGCGGTGCCGTACCGGCCCGTGGCGAGACCCGAGGCGCGGCGGGCCGTCCCGCCGAGTGGCCGAAACCCACGAGATCAGGCCTGCCCGGCAGGGCCGCCCGCGGGGTGACCAAGGGCCGCGCGGGGCACATGTCACGTCGCACCCACATCGCACACCAGCACGCGTGTCGGGTCGCGAAGGACGCCGGACACCGGCCGGGGAGAGGGTCCGTGAAGGGCCCGGGACAGCGCAACCCGGACGGGCGGCCACGGTGATCCACAGCCGACCGGATACGCTGACTTTCGGTGGAGACAGCGACACATCGACAAACCCCGTGTTCGCAGGCAGACAGGAGTACCCCTCGTGACCGTCGTCGGGCCTTTCGGGCTGAGCGTGCGGGACCAGGCTCTTGAAGCCGATGTCCAGGCGGGACTGGCCGCTGTCGAGGAGGGACTCCTCGAGGCCACCAAGAGCGACGTGCCCTTCATCACCGAGGCCGCACAGCACCTCGTGCGCGCCGGGGGCAAGCGTTTCCGGCCACTGCTGGTGATGCTCGCCGCCCAGTTCGGCGACCCCTACGCCCCGGGCGTCGTCCCCTCCGCCGTCGTCGTCGAGCTCACGCACCTGGCCACCCTCTACCACGACGACGTCATGGACGAGGCCGAGAAGCGCCGCGGCGTGGACAGCGCCAACGTCCGCTGGGGCAACTCCCTGGCCGTCCTCACCGGCGACTTCCTCTTCGCCCGTGCCTCCCAGATCCTCGCGGACCTCGGCCCCGAGGCCGTCCGCATCCAGGCCGAGGCGTTCGAGCGCCTGGTCACCGGTCAGATCCTGGAGACCGCGGGCCCCCGCGACGGCCGCGACCCCATCGAGCACTACCTCGACGTCCTCGCCGGCAAGACCGGCTCGCTGGTCGCCGTCTCCGGGCGCTACGGCGCGATGATGTCCGGCGCCGACGAGCGCACGATCGACGTCCTCACCCACTACGGCGAGCGCCTCGGCATGGCCTTCCAGCTCGCCGATGACGTCCTCGACATCGCCAGCGACTCCCACGAGTCCGGCAAGACCCCCGGCACCGACCTGCGCGAGGGCATCGCCACCCTCCCCGTCCTCCACCTGCGCGCCCGGGCCGCCGCCACCGGCTCGCCCGCCGACCTCGAACTGTGCGAGATGCTCGACGGCGACCTCGCCGACGACGCCCTCCACGCCGAGGTGCTGCGCCGCCTGCGCGCCCACCCCGCCCTGGAGCAGGCCCGCCGCGACACCGTGCGCTACGCCGAGGAGGCGCGGTCCGTGCTGGCCCCGCTGCCCGAATGCTTCGCCAAGGCGGCCCTGGAGAACCTCTGCGACGCCGTGGTGCACCGGGCCGGCTGACGCGGGCCGGGTGCCCCGACGCGGGCCGGATGTCCCGACGAGGGCCGGGTGCCCCGACGAGGGTCGGGTGCCTCGACGCGGGCCGGTTGGCCCGACGAAGGTCAGGCGCCTCCTCCCCCTCGCGGGTGGCCGCCCCGTAGGGGATGTCCTACCCGAGGGGTACACGGACTTGATCCCGTCGTCTGATGACCCGGCAGGCCGCCTCTGGTGGAATCGAAGTGTCTCGAGGCGAGGGAAGAGACCGGGAAAAAGCCCCGGATTCCCCGCTCCACCACCGAGCGGCCGGGCTCACAATGAGCTCAGGAGGTGGCGGGTGCACGACACGTCGAGACCGCCGCCGACGACGGAGGTAGAGGACATGGCACGCATCGAACCGACCCACGGCACCGACGGGGCGGCCGGCGCCGGGGAAAGCGCCGGGCGGGCACCGGGCCGCCGCAAGGCCGTCCGCTACGCCGTCCCGGTCGCGGTGGCCGGCGTCGCCGCGGCATCGATCGGGATCGGCACGGCGCTCGCGAGCAGCGGCGACCCCGACCTGCCGAAGATCAGCGCGCAGGACCTCATAGCCAGGATGGCGAAGTCGGACACGCAGCAGCTGTCCGGCACCGTCAAGATCACGACCGACCTCGGCCTCCCCTCGATGCCCGCGGGCCTCTCCCTCGGTGAGGGCCCGGGCGGCAAGGGCGCGGGCCACGGCCAGGCCGGCAAGGGCGCGGGGTCGGACGCCTCGCCGCAGGCCAAGCTCACCGAGCTCGCCTCCGGTACGCACACCCTGCGCGTCGCCGCCGACGGCCCCGACAAGCAGCGGCTGTCGATCGTGGAGCGCGCCGCGGAGTACAGCCTGATCCGCAACGGCGACCAGGTCTGGGCCTACGACAGCAAGAGCAACACCGTCCACCGCTCGACGGCCCCCAAGGGTGCCGAGGGCGGCGGCAAGGAGGCCCCCGGCGAGCTGCGCGGGGCCTCGCCGCAGGACCTCGCCAAGAAGACGCTCGCCGCCGTGGACGACTCCACGTCGGTGTCGGTGGACGGCACGGCCAAGGTCGCCGGCCGGGACGCCTACCAGCTGGTCATCAAGCCCAAGCAGGCCGAGTCGACGGTCGGCGCGGTGCGCATCGCGGTGGACGCGAAGAACGGCGTGCCGCTGAAGTTCACGCTCGCTCCGAAGGGCGGCGGCAAGGCCGTCGTCGAGGCGGCCTTCACCAAGGTCGACTTCTCGAAGCCGGCCGCGGACACCTTCGCCTTCACCCCGCCGAAGGGCGCCGAGGTCACCGAGGACAAGCACGGCAAGGGCGCCGAGGGCGGCAAGACCGGTGCGGACGGCCGGAAGAAGGGCCTGGACGAGTCGGGCCTGTCCGGCATGAACGTGATCGGCAAGAGCTGGACGTCGATCGCCGAGTTCCGGTCGCCCGGGGGCGTGGGGCCGGGCGCGGGCGCCAAGGGTGCCAAGGGCGGCAAGGACGCCGGTCCGGCCGGTGCCCTGCTCGACGGCCTCGGCAGCAAGGTCTCGGGCTCCTTCGGCTCGGGCCACGTCTTCAGCACTCGCCTGGTCAACGCCCTGGTCACGGACGACGGCAAGGTCTACGTGGGCGCCGTCACCAAGGACGCGCTGGTCAAGGCCGCGTCGAAGTAGCACGCCCGGCGAAGCGGCACGCCCGGCGAAGTGGTGCGCGGGGCGAAGGCGAAGCAGTACGTACAGCGGATCGCAGGCAGGGAGGCCCCATGGAGGAGCTGTCCGCCGCCGGGGAACCGGCGATAGCCACCCACGCGCTCACCAAGCGCTATCGGGGCGGGCAGCTCGCCGTCGACCGGCTCGACCTCGTCGTGCCGCGCGGCAGCGTGTTCGGCTTCCTCGGCCCCAACGGCTCCGGCAAGACGACCACCATCCGGATGCTCATGGGGCTGATCGAGCCGACCTCCGGCGTCGCCCGCGTCCTCGGCGAGGAGATGCCGCGGGCCGGGCGGCGCGTGCTGCCCCGGGTGGGGGCGCTGATCGAGGGGCCCGCCCTCTACGGCTTCCTCAGCGGCCGCGAGAACCTCGTGCGGTACGACGCCGCCGACCCCACGGCCGACCCGCGCACCCGCAAGGCCCGGGTGGACGCCGCCCTGGACCGGGTGGGGCTGGTCGCCGCGGCGGGCAAGAAGGCCCGGGCGTACTCCCTGGGCATGAAGCAGCGCCTGGGCCTGGCCGCGGCCCTCCTGCAGCCGCGCGAGCTGCTGGTCCTGGACGAGCCGACCAACGGCCTCGACCCGCAGGGCATGCGCGAGATCCGCACCCTGGTGCGCGGCCTCGCCTCCGAGGGCACCACGGTCTTCCTCTCCTCGCACCTGCTCGACGAGATCGAGCAGGTGTGCACCCACGCCGCCGTGATGGCCCAGGGCCGCCTCCTGACCCAGGGCACGGTCGCCGCACTGGCCTCCTCGGCGCGCGGCAGGCTGGCCGTCACCACACCCGACACGGCGGAGGCCGTCCGCGTTCTCAAGGAACAGGGCGTGAACGACCTCACCGTCGACGACGACCGCGTCACCGGCGAACTGCCCGCCGTGGCCCGGGAGCTCGCGGACCTCAACGCCGCGCTCGTCCGCGCGGGCGTCCGCGTGCGCTCCTTCGGCACCGAACGCGCCTCCCTGGAGGACGCCTTCGTCGCACTCACCGGAGAGGGATTCGATGTCGCAGGCTGAGGCCGTACCGGCCGCTCCGGCCGCCGCGGAGAGGCGTGCTGCCGGCCCGCTGCGGGCGCCGTTGTCGCTCTTCCGCAGCGAGGTGACGACGGTGTTCCGGCGGTGGCGCACGCTCGCGCTGCTGGGCGTGCTCGCGGCCGTGCCCGTGCTGGTGGGCATCGCCGTGAAGATCGAGACTCAGGACGGCGGGTCGGCCGGCCAGGGGGGCGCGGGCCCGGCGTTCATCAGCCAGGTCACCAACAACGGCCTCTTCCTGGTCTTCACCTCGCTGGCCGCGACGCTGCCCTTCTTCCTGCCGATGGCCGTCGGCGTGATCGCGGGGGACTCCGTCGCGGGCGAGGCGAGCGCGGGCACGCTGCGCTACCTGCTGGTCGCGCCCGCGGGCCGCACCCGGCTGCTGCTCGTCAAGTACGCGGCGACGCTGACGTTCTGCTGCGCGGCGACGCTGACGGTCGCGGCCTCCGCGCTCGCCGTCGGGGCGGTGCTCTTCCCGCTGGGGGACGTGACCCTGATCAGCGGGGTGACGGTGTCCTTCGGGGAGGGGCTGCTGCGGACGCTGGCGGTCGCGGGGGCCGTGGCGCTCTCGCTCGTGGGCGTCGCGGCGCTCGGGCTGTTCGTCTCCACGCTCACCGGCAGCGGGATCGCGGCGATGGCCACCACCGTGGGCCTGCTGATCACGGCGCAGATCCTGGACCAGTTCCCGCAGCTGCACGCGATCCAGCCGTACCTCTTCCCGCACTACTGGCTGAGCTTCGCGGACCTGCTGCGCGCCCCCGTCTACTGGGACCAGCTGCTGGACAACTTCGGTCTGCAGGCCCTGTACGCGGCCGTGTTCGGCTCGGCGGCGTGGGCGCGGTTCACGACGAAGGACATCACGGCCTGAGGGGCCCGTGCGAGGCCTGTGCGGGGCCGTGCCGGGCCCGGGCCGACCGTGGTGAGGGGTGCGGGCCCGGGAGGCGTGTGACGGCCTCCCGGGCCCGCGTGCGGGGTTGTGCCCTCAGTGGTCCGTGCCGGGGCGGCGGGGCCGGCTGTCCGCGCCGGCCGGCCGCGCCGGATCAGAAGGTGAGCTTCCAGCCGTCGATGCGCCCGGTGTCCTGCGCGGCGATGTCCTGGACGCGCAGCTTCCACGTCCCGTTCGCCGTCTCCCCGGAGGCGTCGACGGTGTACGTGGCGACGACGTCGTCCGCGGAGTCGTTGCCGCTGGAGTCCTTCAGCCGGTACGCCTTCCCGCCCGGCCCGACGAGGTCGACGACCAGGTCGCCGCGCCAGGTGTGCTTGATGTCGACGGAGGCCTTGAGGGCGGACGGCGCGTTGCCCGTGAGGCCGGAGACCGTCAGGGGCGACTCGACGGCCGCTCCGCCGTCGGGGATGGCGAGCTGCGACTTGCTCTCGAAGATCTTCCCGCCGGGCGGGTTGGTGGTGCCGCCGCTCAGCGTCCACACCGCGCTCGCGATGGCGTCGGTGTTGGTGTCGAGCGCCTTGTCGCTGATGTTCGCCGAGGTGTCGCAGGACGAGTGGTAGCAGCGGTCGAAGGGCTGGCCGGCGGTGCCGCCCCACTTCTGGGCCTGCGCGGCGGTCTTGCGGTAGTCGGCGCCGCTGAAGAGGCCGCCGACGGGGATGCCGACCCGCTGGAAGGGGGCGTGGTCGGAGCGGCCGTCGCCCTCGGTGTCGATCTCGGTGGCGATGTTCTTCGTGGCGAACCAGTTCTCGAAGAGGGCCTTGAGGTTCTGGTCGTAGCCGTAGACGAAGTAGCCGGGGTTCGGCGAGCCGATCATGTCGAAGTTGAGGTACGCGTCGATCTTCCCGCGCTCTGCGGCCGGGAGCTGGTTGACGTAGTAGCTCGAACCGCGCATGCCGAGCTCTTCCGCGCCCCACCAGCCGAACCGCAGGTGCTTGGCGGGCTTGTAGCCCTCGCGGGCCACGGCGAGCGCGGTCTCCAGGACGCCGGCCGAGCCGGAGCCGTTGTCGTTGATGCCCGGTCCGGCGGAGACGGAGTCCAGGTGGGCGCCGGCGAAGACGACGTGGTCCGCGTCGCCGCCGGGCCAGTCGGCGACGAGGTTGTAGCCGGTGGCGCCGCCGGTGGTGAACTGCTGCACGGTGGTGGTGAAGCCGGCCGCGTCCAGCTTGGACTTCACGTAGTCGATCGACGCCTTGTAGCCGGGGCGGCCGTGGGCGCGGTTGCCGCCGTTGGCGGTGGCTATGGACTGCAGTTGGGCGAGGTGCGCCTTGACGTTGGCGACGGGTATGTCGGGTCCGGCGGCGGCGACCGGACGGGCCGTGGCGGCGGTGGGAACCGCCAGGGCCGGGCCGGAGGCCGCGCCGAGCAGGGTGGCCGCGAGGGCCGCACCGGTGGCCAGGAGGGCGCCGGTGCGGGATCTTCGGGGTCGTGAGGGCTGCAGGGTGGGACCGCTGAGTTCAAGCATGGGGGGCTCCCAACTCATTTTGACGTGGGCATGATGTTGAGGGTGCCCCGAAAGAGCGTCAAGGGCGGATTTCGGACAGGGGACACCGGTTTCCGGATATCGGGCGGGTCCCGGAAGGTCCTTACCGGCCCTGAGCTGTGACTTCTGTTGCCTGTGGGGTAGTTGTGACTTCTGTGTTAACGATGGCGGCGGCGCCGGTCGTGTCCGCCGCACCCGTCGCCGTCGTGCCCGTCCCCGCCGTGTCCCCGGCACCCGTCGCCGCACCCGCTGCCGCCGCGGCGGCCCGTGCCGTCCGCAGCTCGGCCCGCGCCCTGCGCGCCGTCCGCAGTGCGTCCCACGTCAGCACGGCCAGCGCGAGCCACACGAGAGCGAAGCCCGCCCAGCGCTCGGGCGGCATCCCCTCGTGGAACACCAGCAGCCCCAGGGCGAACTGGAACGTAGGCGCCAGGTACTGCACCATCCCCACCACCGACAGCGGCAGCCGCACCGCCGCCGCGCCGAACAGGATGAGCGGCACCGCGGTGATCGCCCCCGAGCACATCAGCAGCGCGGTGTGCCCCGCGCCCTCGCTCACGAACGTGCTGTGCCCCGTCGCCCCCAGGAACACCAGGAATCCCAGCGCGGGAAGGAACTGCACGGCCGTCTCCGCCGCCAGCGACTCCACCCCGTCCAGGCCCACCTGCTTCTTGACCAGGCTGTACGTACCGAACGTCGCCGCGATCGCGAGGGCGATCCACGGCGGCTTGCCGTAGGCCACCGCCAGCACGAGGACCGCGGCCGCGCCGACGCCGACCGCCGCCCACTGCGCGGCCCGCAGCCGCTCCCGCAGGACCACCACGCCGAAGGCGATGCTGACGAGGGGGTTGATGAAGTACCCCAGCGACGTCTCCACGACGTGCCCGGAATTCACGCCCCAGATGTAGATCCCCCAGTTCACGGAGATCGTCGCCGCGCCCAGCGCGATCATGCCCAGCCGGCGGGGCTGCCGCAGCAGCGGGCGTATCCACCCCCAGCGCCGGGTCACTATGAGCACGAGCACCACGGCCGCCAGCGACCACACCATGCGGTGCGCCAGGATCTCGACGGGCCCGGCCGCGTCCAGGAGCGGCCAGTAGAGGGGGAAGAGCCCCCAGATGCCGTAGGCGGCGACGCTGCAGATGAGGCCGGTGCGGGATTCGCTGCGGGGTTCACTGCGTGACGGCGGTGCGGGTGGTGATGCGGACATGGGTCCCCTCCAAGGCATGGTGCGACCTTGCGAAGGTAACCGAGGCGGGAGCGGCACCGGCGTGTCCGGCGGTGCCGCTCCCGCCTCACTGGTGGGGCGCGTACGCGCGCAGCCGGGCCATCGCCGCGGTCACATCGAACGGCACCACCGTCACCGCCACGTTCGGCAGGTGCTGCAACGTCTTCGCCAGCTCGTCCCCGGAGTCCGTGTGCAGCAGCGCGGCGAGCGGCCGTGCGTACGTCCGGCGGGGGACGAGGAGCGTCAGGGCGGTCGTCCCGTCGGCCGTGTCGCGCGCGGCGAGCGCGGCGACGGCGTGCCGCAGCCGCCGGTCCGGGCAGTCGACGAGGTCCAGCGGCACGTCCGTCCCCGGCAGTTCCTCCCACCGCGCGGCCAGCCGCCGCGCCCGCGCCTCGTCGATGACGAAGTGCACGGCCCGCACTTCGTCCGGCCGCAGCTCGTGCGCGTACCGCAGCGCTTTGACGGCGGCGAGGTCGAGCACGTCGAGGAGGACGTACACGAGGTGCCGCCGCCAGCGCGGCTCGGCGGCTTCGGTGAGGGGCGGCATGGTCTCCAGGGCCGCGGCCTCCTCGCGGTACTCGCGGTTGATGCGGATGAGCGCCCACACGCCGATCGGGAAGACCACGACGACCAGCCACGCGCCCTCGGTGAACTTCGTGATCGCGAAGATCACGACGACCAGGGCCGACACCACGGCCGCCACGAGGTTCACCCCCGTCCTCCAGCCGCCCTCCCGCCGCCGCCAGTAGTGGGCCGTCATCCCGGCCGCGGCCATCGTGAAGCCCGTGAAGACGCCGATCGCGTACAGGGCGACCAGTTTGTCGACGTTGGCGCCGGTGACCAGCAGCAGCGCCAGGGCGACGACGGTCAGGGAGATGATCCCGCTGGAGAACGCCAGCCGGTGGCCGCGCCGCATCAGCTTCCGGGGCAGGAAGCGGTCCTCGGCGACGAAGCTGGCGAGGAAGGGGAAGCCGGTGAAGGGCGTGTTGGCGCCGGTGTAGAGGATGAGCGCGGTCGCCAGCTGGACGAACACCAGCCCGGCCGTGCCCGCCCAGCCGTCGCCGAAGACGAGGTGGGCCTCCTGGGCGATGACGGTCGGGTTGCCGTCCACGTAGGGGACGGCGTGCGTGTAGTGGGCGAGGGTGGAGACGCCCAGCACCATGACGCCGAGGACGCAGCTCATGACGGTCAGCGTCCGCCGCGCGTTGACGCCCTGGGGCGTGCGGAAGGCGGAGACGCCGTTGGAGATGGCCTCAAGCCCCGTCAGCGAGGAGCCGCCGTTGGCGAAGGCGCGCAGCACCATGAAGAGGGAGGCGCCGTAGAGCCAGCCGCTCCCCTCCTGGCCGAGCGGCACGACGCCCGGGGCGTTCAGGTCGGTGTGCGGGAGCCCGCCGTCCAGCGCCCGGACGAGGCCGACGACCAGCATGAGTGCGACGGCGAGCATGAAGAGGTACGCGGGCGTCGCGAACGCCCGCCCCGCCTCGCGGATCCCCCGCAGATTCCCGTACATCAGCAGCACCACCACGGCCGCGGTGATGGGCAGCTTGAGGTGGTCGAGGCCCGTGTACCCGTTGCCCGCGAGGTGGGCCAGGGAGATCAGCGCGTCGGTGCCGGCCGCGGTCTGGACGGCGACCGTGACGATGTAGTCGACGAGGAGCGCGACGGCGGCGATCTGGGCGACGCGCGGCCCGAAGTTCTCCCGCGCGACGACGTACGACCCGCCCGCGCGCGTGTACACGGACACCACGTCGCGGTAGGAGAGCGTCAGGAGCAGCAGGACGAGCAGGATCGCGCCGGTCACCGGCATCAGCAGGGTGAACGCGGCCACCCCGGCGACGGGCACGAGGATGCGCAGCATCTCCTCGCTGCCGTACGCGGTGGAGGAGATGCAGTCGGAGGCCAGCACCCCGAGCGCCATGGGGTTGCTGAGCTTCTCCTGGGAGAGCTGCTCGGTGACCAGGGGCGGCCCGAGCAGCCGGCACTTCACGCGGTAGGCGAGCCGGTCGCGGATGGGGGGAGAGAGCGTGGCATCGGGGTCGGCCATGCCCCCATGAGAGCGGGCGGGCGGGGGAGGGAGCGTCAGACGCCCCCGGACGGGCCGGAAAACAGCCCGTCCGAGCGCCTCGGCTCACCTGTCCGGTGACCTCCGCCGATCTGTCCCACGACCTATCCGACGACCTATCCGACGACCGTCCAGGTGTCGTTCCCGGCCAGCAGGGCCGTCAGGTCGCCCTTGCCCTTCTGCTCGATCGCCGCTTCGAGCTGGTCGGCCATCTGGGTGTCGTAGACCGGCCGCTCGACGCTGCGGAAGACACCGATCGGCGTCTGGTGGAGGGTGTCGGGGTCGGCGAGGCGGGAGAGGGCGAAGGCGGTGGTGGGGGACGGGGAGTGGGCGTCGTGGACGAGGATGTCGGCCTCGTTCTCCGGCGTGACCTGGACGACCTGCAGGTCGCCGGTGGCCGCGTT
>NZ_JANIID010000043.1:0-50455 GCF_024519335.1 Streptomyces telluris | reverse complement strand
AACGCCTATGAGCTTGCGGAATTGCCGCTCGGTCAGCCCGGAGAACAGACCTATCCACCCCGGCTCAGACGCCGTGACCACAGCACTCACACCAAGATCATCACATGCCTGACCAGGCCTTACGGGACATCATTTAGCACTACCACCACCTCCTCACCGATGCTGACGGCAGGCTGTTCGTAGACGGTGCGCCGCGGCCCCGGCCAGGAAGTCGCCCCGGCATCACTCAGGGCCGCGCGGCCGGGCTCACCGACCTCGTTCGCACCGGGCCCTGGGCGGAGCCCACGACCGCGACCGGCTACGTGCCGCCGCGCCTGGGCTGACAAGGGGGAAGCACCGGCCGTACGACCCGGGCGACCAAGCCTTCGACCGGTCCCGAGGCCCTCCCTGCGGGACCGCGCGGACTGACGACCAAACTCCACCGCACCGCGGACAGCCGTGGCCGACCACGAGCCGTCCTCCTGAGTGCCGATCAGCGTCACGACAGCGCGACAGCCCGGCCAACTACTGGAGCGTCTCCGGGTGACGACCGCCCCTTCCGACGAAGCAGCGGTCACACTCGTCTCACTCCGGCCCTGGGGAAGATCAGCTCGAAGGCGGACCCTAGTGCACCTGGTACACCTGCCCCGTCTGCGCCCCCTCGATCGAGCGGACGTACGCCGTCGCGACGCGTGCCGCCGGGACGGGCTCCATGCCGGCGAAGAACGGCCCGTAGGCGGGCAGGGATTCCTCGGCCACCGTCGGGCTGACGGCGTTGATCCGCTGCGGCGGGAGCTCGATCGCGGCGGCGCGTACGAACGCCTCGACCGCGCCGTTGGCGGCGGAGGCAGCGGCCCCGGCCACGATCGGTTCCTGCGTGAGGATCCCGCTGACCAGCGTGAACGAGCCGGTCGCGGCCACGTGCCGGGCGCCCTGGCGAACCAGCTCCACCTGGCCGAGGGCCTTGCCGCGGAACGTCGCCGCGAAGTCGTCCGCGGCCAGCTCGGCCAGCGGCTTGAACACGGCGTCGCCCGCCGCGACGGCCACCGCGTCCAGCGGACCGGCCTGTGCGTACATCCGGGCCACGGCCTGCGGGTCGGTGACGTCGCAGAGCAGGTCGCCGCCCGTGCGGCCCACGCCGATCACCTCGTGGCCGCGCTCCGCGAGTGCCTTGTGTACCGCGGAGCCCAGCGTGCCGCCCGCGCCGACCAGAAGAATCCTCACAGCTCACCATCCAATGTGAATAAACGAAGCCCCGGGAAAACCGGGAGATCCCCTGGGAGCGAGTGCCCCAGGGAGGGAAGCCGGGCGAACCACCCGGCGCATCCGACGCTACGGATCGCGCTCCGCACCCGGAAATGCCGTCTGGGCAGCGACTATGCTTCCCATGCATGGATGTGGAGCTGCGTCACCTCAAGGCCCTGGCCGCCATCGCCGAGGCGGGCACCGTCACCGCTGCGGCCGCCCTGCTGCACATGACGCAGCCCGCCCTCTCCCGCACGCTCGCCCAGCTGGAGGCGCGCGTGGGGGTCCGGCTGGTCGACCGCTCCTCCCGGCATCTGCACCTCACCCCGGCCGGGGCCACCCTCCTCGGGCACGGGCGCGCCATCCTCGCCCACCTCGACGCGGCACTCGCCGACACCCGGGCCGTCGACCGGCCGTTGCGGCTCGGCTACACGTGCGCGGTCCTCGGGCAGCAGACCGTCCCCCTGCTGCGCTCATGGCGCCGGGCGCATCCGCACGCGCCGCTCGAAGTGGTCCGGCAGGACAACAGCACCGCGGGCCTGGCCACCGGCGACACCGACGTGGCGGTGCTCCGCACCGTCCCCGCCGACCCGCGCATCCGCACCGAGGCCCTCTACACCGAGGACCGCGTCGCCGCCCTGCCCGACGACCACCCGCTCGCGGATCGCGACCGGGTCCGCCTGGCGGAACTCACCGCCGGCCCGGGCCCGACCCTCCCGCTGGCCCTGTGGCCGGGCACCGGCACCGCCTCGGTCGGCCTGTGGCCCCCTGCACAGCGCCCGGACCGCACGGTCGAGGTGCGCAACGTCGACGAGTGGCTGAACCTCATCGCCACAGGCGGCGCGTTCGGCGTCGGCGCCGCGGGCACGGCGGAGAGCCACGGCCACCCCGGGGTGCGCTTCGTCCGGGTCGCCGACGCGCCCGCCACCACCGTCTACCTCGCCCACCCGGCCCACCCCACACACCCGCGCACACAAGAGTTCCTCGCGGCTGTGCGTGAGGTGGTCAGCGCCTGAAAACTGTCCGGCTGGTGACGAACGGAGCGACCTGCTGCAGCATGAACGCCTGGCGCATGCTCGCCCCGAGGCCCACTCGCGCCGAAGTCCACCAAGCACACAGGGTGGTCCGAGGTCGTCATCGGCGGCACGGCACGAAAGACGCAGGTGCTGTTCTCAAGCGCGACGGCATCCTGGCACACTCCCTGAAGGCCGTCGCTTGACCAGTTGCCCTTGCCCAATGAGATGGACGCAGGTCCGCGTAAATTCAGCCCGCTCGGCACCGGACGACTACCAGCGTTCGAGAGCCCTATGGTTAGCATGTGACGCGCTTGCGGGAACTCACCTGGACCCGACCGTGGCGGTCAGCGATCCGCCGACCAGGGACTTTTTGTCCTTCCCCGGTCAGCGGAGCGATACAGAACATGGATGGCCATCAGGCTGTCGTGCTCGGCGGGCAGACATAGCCCGCGCCGCCTCAGGCGGTCGGTCCGCACGGTGCCATCCGCCGGACCGGCGGAGATACCGCCAGCGCGCTGGACCCTCTCTCATCAAGGGGCGCGCCCTCCGTCTTTCTGGAAGCACTCCACTCCTGGGTGGTGTTCGGGGGCGTAGTAGCAGGCACGCAGTTCTTCGGGGCGTGGGGCGGAGATCATCGGTGTGGTGACAGGACGGCCGGCTTTGCCGAGCCCGGTGGATGCGCCTGTGACTGAGGCGGTGCGCGCCTCCGGCCCTTCGATTTCGATGTGCGCTTCGGCGCTGAGCCGTGGGGTGCGGACCCATGCCGCGCGGCAACGGGGGCTGTGCTCGATCGCCAGCCGTGTGCCGTCGAACGCAACGTGGTCCACCAGTGTTCTGGCGTCCTCGCACACCGCCGGCCCCGGGTCGTTGCCCTCGCAGAGATCCAGCACGCATACGGGCGGCGCGGGCATGGCGGAGGAGCGGGAGAGACGTACCAGGAAAGCCGCTGAGATCATTGCGCCGCAGAGCGCCATGACGGCGAGGGTCGTGATGACGGGGCGCCGGGTGAGCAGGCGGGAACCGGCCGCCAACGCCCTCAGCCACCACGAGGCGCGCCTGTGCTGGTCCCGGATGCCACCCACCGAAGAGTGCGGTGAGGCGGCTGTTTCGCTGACAACGCCATGGCCTGCGACAATGGTGGACGCCCCGCCAGGGGAGGCTTCGGGCGTCCGTCTTCGGCTCCAAGAAGCTTCGGCAGGCTCCCATCGCGCCAGGAGAGCCTCCGACGGCAGGCCTGCCACCGAACAGAGTGCCTCGACCGCCTGCCGAGGCGGGAACTGCTTGCCGTTGAGATACCGCTCCCACGACGACTTGCTGATCGACGTGGCCTCGGCCAGTTCGAGGAGGCTGAGCTCTGAACGGCCCTTCATCGCCCGCATCTCTTCAACCAGACAGACCCACGCAGCGTCCACGTGACCCGGTATCGCCTTAGGCCGCGATTCGCCCGGCCGGGTCATGCCCCGTTGCTCCTTCCCGGATGGTCAGCTGGTATGCCGCAACAACGCCCAGGTCTCCGCATCAACACCTCCGTAGCCATCGATGCCGCCGCGCCGCTGCTCCCGGGCGACCTGACGCGCGGTGCTCTCGCTGAAGCGCCCATCGATCACCCCTATATCCACACCGCGGCGCCGTAGCAGGCACTGCATCTCCGCGACGGCCGGACCGGCGCTGAATACCCCGAGCAACTGGCTGACGGTGGTGCTGTTCCCGGCGTACATCAGACCGCCCTGGCGGACGTAACGGCAGCTGTACCTGTCCACGGCCTGGTCGGCAGTCGCGTTTTCAGGCGACCCCGATGGGCCCACGAGGATCAGCCCGACCGAGACGGCAGCCGACACCAGCACTGCTGTAACCGCCGCGGCCAGCGCGGGCACGTTGATCGCATCACCCTTCCTGCCGTCGTGTCCGGCGCTCTGCTCCGGGCCCCCGTCACCAGCCGCCGCCCGTACTCCCCCCTCCACGGCGCACCAGACCGGCTCAGCCGCAGTGCGCAGCCTCAGCAACGGCTCGGCATCGACACCGACAGCCCTCGCCAGCGCCTCCACAGCCCTGACCGGTGGCAGCGTCCTGCCGTTCAGATACCGCTCCCACGTCGACCTGCTGTAAGGAGTCCTCGACGCAAGAGCAGT
The DNA here is from genome assembly GCF_024519335.1 of Streptomyces telluris. NCBI lineage: Bacteria > Bacillati > Actinomycetota > Actinomycetes > Kitasatosporales > Streptomycetaceae > Streptomyces > Streptomyces telluris. The sequence continues at coordinate 46,086 of NZ_JANIID010000043.1, read as the reverse complement.
CAAGGACAAGCCGCTGCGGTCCTTGACCTCTCGCAACGCCGCGACGAACTCCTTCCCCGCCCGGCTGTGCGACTCCGGCAGCGTCCTCCACCGCACGACCCCTCCTTGCCCGCCGCAACCCCTCTCCCGAAGTGTTCATCAACACAGTCTTCCCGGGAGCCTGATGGGACGACTACCTCCTGATGCAAGCAGCCGTTCCAGCCACTGCTTCCGGGCACGCCATCGCACCTCGGCGTCCGAGTGGCACCGGCACGAGGAGACGACGCCTCCCCGGGATACCACTGGTCACAGCCACACCACCCGACGAGGCTTCCCAGGACATCCCGGGAACGACATCAGAGCTGGTCAACAAAGGGCCGCCGCAGCCAGGATTTGCCCCGTCCGCCAGTAGCCGGGCCTTGCCGATGCGCACAACCGACGCACCGGACGGCAGGACGGCAGACCTGGAGAGCAGCTCACGGGGGTCTTTCCAGAACGCTCACCTGCCGGGTCGTGCCGTGCTCCGCGGCACTGGCGGGCAACCGCAAGGCGCAACACAAACCGCAACACAGCAACACAGGAACGCAAATCGCAACACAAGCTGCGAAACCATACTGGGAGGACACATGCCGATCAGCGCCCGCCTCGCCACCGGACTCGGCGTCGCGATGCTAGCCATTGGCGGATCCACCGCTCAGGCCCAGGCGACACAGGCGTCTGCGCCACCGAGCGTGCAGCGCTACGTGTGCGACTACACGGACAACGAGCCCACGCTGAGCGTCGGCTCCCAGGGCCTGGCGGTCAAGCAGGCGCAGTGCCAGCTCAACAGCGTGCTCGACCGGCTCGTCACGGTAGACGGGCAGTTCGGGGCGGCCACCAAGAGCGCGACCAAGGCGTTCCAGCAGTGCGCAGGCCTCACCGACGACGGCATCATCGGGGCTAACACATGGCGGGAACTCGACTACTGGTGGTGGAACGACATCGACTGCCACAAGTAAGCCCTCGTGGCTGAGACAGCCGGCATCGCGCCGGGGGCCCACCCGCCCCCGGCGCATCCCGTGCCCTTGTCCGCTGGCGATACAGGAACTTGAACAACCCGGACGAGCTTCTCACCCGTCAGGGGGCCGCTGAGGTACATCGGACACGGGAGTCACGATGTACCACGCCGTGCCCCACTCGCCACGGCGGAGGCCGCCGCACACCTCCGGCCGCACGCGAAAGGGTGAGCCGCTCCGAAGAAGGGCGGTGGCGGTCCAGCGGGGGAGCCTCGACCTGCGTGTCATGGCACCGGCTGAGCGGTCGTGGCCCTACGGGCAGAGCTTGCCCGGCTACATGATCGCCATGTCTTCGGGAGTTCGGAGCCCGGACGACGACGCAGGCCCCAACGAGGCCGGTGCCCCCGCCGCTCCCGCCTCCGGCACCCCAGAGGACGCGCCCGGCGACCCGACTCACCATTGAGCCGGATATCTCGGACGGCCGTAGGCGACAGCCCCTGACTCGTGACAAGGCCAGGTGCTTCTCACGGTGCCCGGCGCTCTCGGGCGCCGGATTCGGGTGGCAGGACGTTGGTGCGGCATCTACCGCTGAAGCTGATGACCAGGGTGTGGCAGCGCCGGCACGGGGGTTTCAGTCTCTGCAGGACGGTCATGTCCTGACAGGTCCGTCCATCAGGTTGGTGATCAGCTTCCGCAGGCGTCCCGCGCGTACGGTCTCAACGCCGTGGACGAGTTGCGCTCCGTAGATGACGGCGGTCCCGGCAGGCGGCGCGCTGGTCCAGCGGGTGCGGGGGACGGCGCTCAGCGCGGCGATCTCCTCGGGCCCGGCGTGGTGGGATATCTCCCGTACGAACTGTGTGCCGGGGGCGAAGGCGCTGCCGGACCCGGCGGTCCGCTCCGTCCACAGCGCGTCCGACGCGCTCGTGTCGACGTAGAACTCCCCGCCCTGCTCCGCCTCCTGCAGGTGGAACGCCACCCGTGCCACCCGCTGCGGTCGGCACTCCGGTGCGCTCACGCCGTGCACGTGCGTCTCGATCCGGTCGCCGGGCCCGAGGTCGTGGTAGTCCCACGGCGTGACCGCGGTCGCGGACGGGAACACACGCCGGATCGCGGGCAGCGCCCGCTCCACCGCCGTGCCGAGGATCTCCTGCACGGCGGCGGGCGGTGCCAGCCCGTCACTGGGCCGCGCGGGAACCCAGCGCGTCGTCGCGAGGTGGTCGTCCATCAGCTTGACGACCTCTGCGGCCTCGTCGGGGGTGAGGAACCCCTCGACGGTGTGAACAGCGAGGGTCTCGGTCATATGGATCACGATCCACTCCTCTCGCGGTACGGGTGCTTCCGTCAGCGCATTCCACCGCGAGATGCTGCCAATGCCAATGGTTCCAGCGCACGCCGCGGAAGCACCGGGGCGTACGCGCGGGCGTACCGGGGAGCGCGCTTACGGCCGCTCCTTGCTGCCGCTGCCGAGTAGCCCCCATGCGCTCTCGGCGCGCATCGTACTGCCGGTGCCTTGCCGTGGCCTGGGACAAGGTCGTCCCTGGCCATCGCCTGCGGTGGGAAGGTCACCTCCGGGAATGGCGCCGACGAGCCGGCCTTGGCAGGCCGGAGAGTGATGGTCGTACCTGGTCGCCACGGCACGGAGCCCGCGCGGGACGAGTGCAGGGTGAACTGCCGCCGGCACCGTCGTCGCCTGGAACAAGAGCTGGATCGCCGACTGATCCCCACCCCGCCGCCGGCACCCCCGGAGCGCGCGCAGCTTGGGGCGGGCACTGCAAGGTGGCGGGAGACCGAGGCCGAGGAGCCGGGTACGGCCCCTCCCGAGCGGTTGCCCGAATCGACGCCCCGGCGTGTGAAGATGCACAACGGCGCCGAAGGCCCGGCGCGGTCTGGCCCCCGGCCCGGCCCGAGCGGCTGCAAGGACGGAGCAGGGCGGAACAGGATGGAGCGGGACGGGTAACGACCGTCGCCCGCCTGTCCCGACTTCTCGGGCATAGCAAACAATCACCGCAACCAGCAATGAACTACTCTTGAGCGCCTTTACCATTCCCGCACGTCAACCTCAACCGCTGCTTTTGGAATTGGCTGGTTATGATCGGCATCCACTCCGAAATGGTCGGCTGTGTTTGACGAGGACTGATGACTCCCACAGGATCCGAAGGCCCGGGCGAGCCGGTACGAAGAAGCCGACGTCGAGCCGTGCGCCTGCGTACCCTGCTCGTCGGGCTCGCAGTGGTGCCCACCCTGGCGATGGGCGTCCAGGTCGTCATCAGCTCCGAGCGGTCGGTGCGGGAGGCCCGGCACCTGCGCGAGGACGTGGCGGCCGGGCGGCAGACCGTCGTACCGCTGTACCAGCTCATGACCAGACTGCAGTCGGAGCGCGCGGTCACCGCCGCTTGGTGGTCGGGCATGCCCGTACCCGGGGCCGACCTGCGGAGCCGCCGGGCCGACACCGACCGGGCCGTGACCGCGTTCCTGAAGTCGTCGGACCCCGAACAGGTCCATTCCGACCGGGCGAAGGACCGTCTCCGTGAAGTCGCGCGGGGGTTGGCCGACCTGGGCGCCCAGCGCGAACGGGCCGACGCACGCCACGGGAACCCGGACGACACCGTCAACTACTACACCGAGCTGATCGGCGGGACGGTCCGTTGCTACGGGGACTTCAGCCACGTCGACGACGGCGGGCTCACGCAGGAGACGACGTCGCTCGTGGCCCTGCTCTCGGCGGCGGAGGCGGTGGCTCGCGAGGATTCCATCCTCGCGCTGTCGGGCCCCTCCGGGAGGCTGACGTCCGCCAGATTCGGTGAATTCATCCAAGCCGCCGGAGCGGCCGACTACTTGTACGACTCGGTCGCCCGCGACCTGCCCCTCGACGACCAGGACGCTCTCCAGCGGATCCTCACCTCCACCGCCTGGCAGACCAAGTCCCGCATCGAGAAGGCCGTCGTCGACGAGCACCGGGACGCCTCGTCCGGCGTCGTGCTGCCGCCGGACGTCAGCGACTGGCGGGCGGCCTACGACACCTTCTCCGCCCGGTTGAACACCCTCAACGAGAGCGAGCTGCAGGAGCTGCTCGCCCACGCCGACGACCGGGCAGCCGAACTGGAGCACCAGGTCGTCGTCCTGGTGGCGGCGAGCAGTGCCGCCCTGCTGCTGGTCGTCGCCGTCGTGGTCTTCACGACGCGTTCGGTCCTGCGCCGTTTGCGGGACCTCCACGACCGCACGGTGGCGGTCGCCGAGGAGACCCTGCCGGAGGTCGTGGCCCGCCTCCGGCGCGGAGAGGCCGTCAGCGCCGACGCACTGCCGCAGCCGGGCGGCGAACAGGACGAGGTCGGACAGATCAGCGACGCCTTCGCCCGCGTCGTCGCCGTGTCCGTCGAGGGGCACCGGGAGCTCGCCGACGAGCGGCAGGGCTTCAGCGTGTTCGCCTCCGGCATCGCCGCACGGACCGGGAACCTGGTCAGCCGGCAGCTCGCCCTCACCGAGCACATCCAGGACACCTACGGCCAGGACGAGGCGCTCCTCGCCGACCTCATGAGCTCCGATCAGCTCACGGTCGGCATGCGCAGGCAGATCGAGAACCTGCTCATCCTGGCGGACGGCGAGGTCCCCGACCCGCACATGGAGCCCATGCGCATCGCCGATCTGCTGCGCGAGGCGGCCGCCGAAGTCGAGGACTTCCGGCGCATCGACCGGCACGCCATGGACGAGACCAGCGTGGAGGCCGGCGTGATCAGCCAGCTCAGCCACCTCCTGGCGGAGCTGCTGGACAACGCCACCCGCTTCTCCCCGCCGACGACGAGGGTCGCCATCCGGTCCGAACTGGTCGGCGACGGCCTCTGCATCGAGGTCGAGGACCGCGGCCCGCGGGTCACCGCCGAGAGGTACGAGGAGATGAACGCCCGGCTGCACTCGGCGCCTCCGTACTCCGTGCTCGCCCGCAACGCCCACCGGCTCGGCCTCTTCGTGGTCGGTCACCTCGCCGACCAGCTCGGGGCGACGGTCACGCTGCGCCGGTCGGCGTTCGGGGGAACCTCCGCCATAGTGATCGTCCCGGGTGAGCACCTCGTGACGACCCGGGAGCGCCCTGCGGCGCCTGTACCGGCGGAGGAAGCCGGGTCCGAACCGCAGTCCGCCGAGGAGCGGCGGCCGAAGCTCGTCCCGCAGCGGCCGCCCGTCGACCCGGCCGGTGCCCCGCCCGTCGACCTGGCCGTCGACCCGTCCGGCGCCCCGTCCGGCGAGCCTGCTCCCGGCGAGCCCGCTCCCGGCGCGCCGGGCCTGCCCCGCCGCCTGCGGAAGGAGCGGACCCGGGAGGCCGGGAACACGGCGCCGGAGGCACCGCCGCGGCCCGGTTCCGGGGACACCTCCGGCCGGCCGGCCCTCCCCGAGCGCATCCCGCAGGCCCACTTGGCCCAGCAGCTCCGCGAGCCGCGCACGGCCGGACCGGTGGGCGTGGGCCAGGACGCCGCCACCCCCGAAGAGGTGGCCGACGCCTGGGCCGACTACGAAGACAGCACCAGGCAAGTGGAACTCGAGCTCCGACAGGACCAGCCATGACGACGACACAGAACGATGCGATCTACAGCATCCTGGACAACAACCTGAGCAGGATCGCGGGGATCCAGGGAGCCGTACTCCTCTCCAACGACGGGCTCAAGCTCAGCGCCTACATGCTGGAGCGGGACCAAGCCGAACGGGTCGCCGCCGCGTCCTCCGGCATAGCCTCCACCATGAAGGCCATCTCGCGGGAGATCGACGGCGGCGCAGTGATCCGCCAACTCGTCGAGATGGACGACCGGTACCTGTGCATCGTCGGGTGCGGATCGGGCAGCACCCTGATCGTGGTGGCCTCCCGCAAGGCACGGCTCGGGGAACTGGGCGGCGAGACGGTCCGCGCCGCGCAGGCGCTCGGCGAGTGGCTGGACACCCCGGAACGTTCACAGGCGCCCACCTCGTAATGGCCGCCGACCCCCAGCCCGGACGGCGCCGCCGGACGCGGCTGTACGCCCTCACCGACGGGCGTACAGCCGCGTCCCGCCACGGCCTGACGATGGACACGGTGATCACAGCGGCCCCCGGTGCCGGCAGCCACGGTCACGGCGGCCTGCCCACGGAATGGCAGGAGATCCTCGCCATGTGCCCGTCGCCGAACGGACGGGCGGTCGCCGAGATCGCCGCCCGGATGGGGATGCGCCTGACTCCCATGGTGGTCCTGCTCGGCGAGCTGCTGGAACGCGGCCTGATCCGCCACCGGCCGCCGCTGGACGCCTCCGAGACCTCCAATGTCCATCTGCTCATGAAAATCAGGGACAACCTTGCCCGACTATGACAGCGCCGCCGCGCCGGAAGCGTCCCCCGTCAAGATCCTCGTCGCCGGGGGCTTCGGAGTCGGCAAGACGACTCTGGTCGAAGCAATCTCCGAGATCGATCCGCTGCGGACCGAGGAGCGGCTGACGTCGGCCGGCGTCGGCGTCGACGACCTCGACGGCATCGAGAGCAAGACGGCGACCACGGTCGCGATGGACTTCGGCCGCATCACCCTCGGCGACGCCGGAGTGGCCCTGTACCTCTTCGGCACGCCGGGCCAGGAACGCTTCTGGTTCATGTGGGACGACCTGCTGTACGGGGCGCTCGGGGCCGTCGTCCTGGTCGACACCCGGAGGCTGGACCGCGGCTTCCCCGCCATCGACTTCTTCGAGAACCGCGGACTGCCGTTCATCGTCGGCGCGAACTGCTTCAACGGCGAGCAGCCGTACACCCCCGAGGAGATCAAGGCGGCCCTGCACCTGAGGGACCCGGACACCCCCGTCCTCCTGCTCGACGCACGCTCCCGGGAGGACGTCCGCAGCTGCTTGCTCTCGCTGCTCGACCGGCTCATCGCACAGGCACGCCTCACCGCGCCCGCCTGACGGCATGCCTCACCGCGCCCGCTTGACGGCATGCCTCACCGCGCCCGCCTGACGCCGGGCCTCACCGCGCCCGCCTGACGCCGGCAGGCCGGAGGCGTCACGGTGGCAACAGCAGCACGGCTCCAGCACGACCCACCGCCCCGCACCCAGGGCGGCGGCACCCCACCCCAGTGGCGCCGCCGCCCTTCGGCATGTGTTGACCGCTTGTTGAACGGCCCGGTCCAGCATGCTCTCTCAACCGCTCCACCAGGGCGCGGTGCAAAGGAATGCGAGAGAGGAAATCGCCATGGACGACCTGTTCGACCTGGACGTGGAAGAGATCGCGGCGCCGGCCCTCGAAGGTGTGCCCGGCGAGGCGGGGGTGGCCCTGGTCACCAGCAACGAGTGCCTCACAGGCACGGGCTGCATCTGCTGACCAGCCCCGGTGGACGCCGTACGGGCGGGGCCCGCCCCCGCCCGTACGGCACGCACGCACGCACGTGAACGGTGACCAACGGGAGCGGAGAAAAGGTGTCGGTGACGAGGTCGGCGGACGAGACGAACGGCGGCTATGCCTGCGCCGACGTGGTGCTCCTGAGGGCGGCGATACGGCCGGTGGACACGGCCCCGGACCCGGCGGGGACACCGTCCCCGCGGCAGGCAGCCGCGGACGGACTGCTGCGCGAGGCCGTCGCCCTCGCCAGCCCGTCGCTGTCCGCCGTGCTGGACAGGGCGGCGGCCGGCGCGCCCCTGACGGCCAAGGAGGAGCGCCGCGCGGAGCGGGCCCTGGCCCGCTACGCGCTGCGCATGAGCGAGCGGGCCACCCCCTTCGGCCTCATGGCCGGCGTGGCGACGGCGGGCTTCGCGCGGCGCCCGGAATTCCGCTGGGGCGAGCGGCACACCAAGGCCGTACGAGCCGACATGGGCTGGCTCACCGCTGTCGTCAGCCGCCTGGAGGAGGACCCGGGCGTCCTGGCGGCCCTGAGGGTGACGGCCAACGACCTGTGCACGGTGCGTGGCGACCGGCTGGTGCTGGGATTCGTCCCCGAACCGGCGGACGTCCCCCTCCGGCAACCGGCGGTGCAGGAGATCACCGTTCGCCGTACGGCGGCCGTACGGCGGGCGCTGGAGCTCGCCCGTACCCCCGTGCCCTGGCCCGAGCTCGTCCGGCGGATGACGGAGGACTTCCCGGCCGTGGACGGGGACACCGTCCGGGCGATGCTCACCGAACTGGTCCGGCGCGGGGTGCTGCTCACGGAGCTGCACCCGCCCATGGACGACGGCGACCCGCTGGCCCATGTCCTCGGCCTGGCGGCGCGCGCAGGGGAGGGCCTCTCCGTGCGGAGCCGGGACGTCCTGCGGGACCTGGCGCTCGTCGAGCGGGAACTGGCCGATTACGCGACACGGGCCCCGGGCCGGGGCCGGGCCGCCCTCGCCGTGGCCGAGGCGCGCATGCACCGGACGCACCCGGCCGAGCGTCTGGTGCAGACCGACCTGCGGCTGGACGTCACGGCCCGGCTGCCCGAGGCCGTACGGGCCGAGGCGGAACGCACCGCCGGTGTCCTGGCGACCCTGGCCGCCGCGCGGCCCGGGCCACGGCATCTGCGCGCATACCACGCCCGGTTCCTGGAGCGCTACGGAACGGGGCGCGCCGTCCCCCTGACCGAACTCCTCGACGCCGAGCGAGGCCTGGGTGTCCCCGAGGAGTACCGCGCACCGGCGGCGTCCCGGTCCCTGCCCGGCGCGGAGGGCCTCGACGACCGCGACCGGCTGCTGCTGGCCTGGGCGCAGGAGGCAGCCACGGCCGGGGAACGCGAGCTCGTCCTGGACGACACGCGCGTGGCCCGCCTGACCGGAGCCGGCCGCCCATCGCGGGACGACCGGGACGCCGCCGAGGGAGCGCGGTTCGCGCCGCTGTTGTCCTTCGACCTCGTGGCCGAGGTGCGCGCGGCGTCCCTGGAGGCCATGGCCGAGGGCCGGTTCCGGCTGCTGGTCGGCGCCGTCTCGGCCGTCGCGGGCGCCGTCGCCGGGCGCTTCGCGCCCGCCCTGGGCGAGGAGGCCCAGCGCTTCGGGGAGGTGCTGCGCTCCGTTCCCGCGCGTGACCCGCGCGCCGTCCGCGCCCAGCTGGCCTTCCGCACGCTCGGCGGCCGGGCCGCCAATGTGGGCCGCGTCCCCCGCTGGACGGACCACGTGATCACGGTGGCGGCCTTCACCGACCGGGCGTCGCGGTACGCCCTGGGCCTGGACGACCTGGCCGTGGTGGCGACGACGGACAGGCTCGCCCTCGTCTCGGCCGCGCTGGCCGCGGAGGTCGTCCCCGTCATGCCGAGCATGCTCAGCCTGCGCGGCAACGCCCCCGGGACGGCCCGCTTCCTGGCCGAGCTGCCCCGCTCCGGGGAGTCGGCGCTGCCCGTCTGGGACTGGGGCGCGGCGGCCGCCCTGCCGTATCTGCCCCGCGTGCGCTCCGGCCGCTCCGTTCTGGCCCCGGCCCGCTGGTACCCGGCCGACCCGGACCTGCCCGCGGCCGCCGGCGACCCGGCCACCGGACCGGCCGAGTGGCGGCGGCTGTTCACCGCCTGGCGCGAGCGCGCGGACGTGCCCGACCGGGTCACGGCGGTCCACGGCGACCAGCGCCTCACCCTCGACCTGACCTCCGACGCGCACCTGGAACTGCTCCGGCACGAGTGGCGGCGCCGGCCCACGGCGCACCTGCGGGAGGCGCCGGAGGGCGCGGAGTACGGCAGCGGCTGGTCCGCCGGGCACCGCACCGAGATCGCCTTCCCCATGGTCCGCACCGCCGCCCCCGATACGGCCCGGCAGCCGCTCGCGGCCCCGCCGCGCCGCCGGGCCGCCACCGCCCACCACCCCGGCTCCCGCTGGCTGTACGCCAAGCTCTTCTGCTCGCCGGAGCGCCACGACGAAATCCTGACCACCCGTCTGACCCCCCATCTGCCCGGCCTGCTGAACGGGTCCGGCACCCGCTGGTTCTACCTGCGCTACGCCGACCCCGACCCCCATCTGCGCCTGCGTTTCCACGGAGAGCCCGCCGACCTCGGCGGGCGGCTGCTGCCGCGCCTGGGGGAGTGGGCGGCGCGCCTCGCGGACCAGGGGCTGTGCGGGCGGCTCGCCCTGGACACTTACGACCCCGAGCTCGAGCGCTACGGTGGCCCGTCGGCCATGGCGGCGGCCGAAGCGGCCTTCGACGCCGACAGCAGGGCCTGCCTGGAGCAGCTCGCCCTGCTGCGCGCGGGCACCCTCTCCCTCGACGCCCGGCTCCTGGCGGCCGCGAACTACATCGACCTCCACCACCGGTTCCTCGGCCGGCCCGACGGCGCGCTCCGTCTCCTGGGCGACGACGCCGCGCGTGGCCACGACGACGCCCCCACCGCCCTGCGGGAGCCCGCCCGCCGCCTCCTCGACGCCGACGGCCGCTGGCAGGCCCTGGAGTGTCACCCCGGCGGAGCCGAACTGCTGCGGATCTGGGACCGCCGCGCCACCGCCGTGGCCGCGTACGGGCGGCGGCTGCGCGCCCTGCCCGCGGCGGAGCGGTGGGGCGGGGAGGAACGCGCGCTGGCCTCCCTGCTGCACATGCACCACAACCGGCTCGCGGGCATCGACCGCACCGCCGAACGGCAGTCACTGGCCCTGGCCCGCGCCGCCCTGCGGGCGCACCTCGGCCGGGTCAAGGCGGGGGCGTGACGGCCCGCGGCGCTGCCGAGGCCCTGGCCCTGGCCGCCGGCGTCGCGGAGCGGCTCGCCGACCCATGGCGGGTCGCGGCGCACCACCCCGCCTCCCGGCCCGCCTGGCAGGACCTGACCCTCAGCGAGGGCCTGCCCGGCATCGCCCTGCTGCACCTCGAACGCGGGCACGCCGATGGCGAGGCGCTGCGCACCGCTCACCGCTGGCTGGCCGAGGCGACGGCACGCGCCGCGACGGCACCCTCCGCCGCCCCCAGGCCCAGCCTCTACTACGGCGTGCCCGCGCTCGCCTTCGTCCTGTCGCGCGCGGCGGCGGCCGTCGGCCGTCCCCTACGAGCCGCCGAACGGCTCGGCGCCCAGCTCCGCCGCTACGCCCGCGACACGGCCGCCCGGGAACTGCGGCGCCGGCCCGGGAACGGCGAGTGCGTGACCATGGCCGCCTATGACGTCGTGTCCGGGCTCACCGGCCTCGGCGCCCAGCTGCTCGACGACCCCCCGGGCCGGGACGCGCTGGCCGACGTGCTCGCCGCCCTCGTGGCGCTGACCGTGCCCGTACGCCTGAAGGACGGCCGCACGTTGCCGGGCTGGTGGACCGCCCAGGGCCCCGGACCCGGCTATCCGCCCACCACACCCGAGGCCGGCCATGCCAACGCCGGGCTCGCGCACGGGGCACCGGGGCCGCTCGCCCTGTTCGCCCTTGCCTGGGAACAGGGCGTCGTGGTCCCCGGCCAGGAAGCGGCCATGCACACGCTCGCCGACTGGCTGGCGGACATCCGTGTCCACGACGAGCAGGGAACCCGCTGGCCCAGGGCGCTCGTCCTGCACCCGGCGGGCGGCACCCCCGTGGCCACCGACGACGCCCCGGACCGCCCGGCCTGGTGCTACGGAGCGGTGGGCGTCTGCCGGGCGCTGTACCTCGCCGGCCGGGCCCTGGACGTACCGGAGTGGCGGAGCACAGCCCTGGCCGGCTTCCGCTCGGAGCTCGTCCGGGCACGGCGCGAGGACCGCGAGGAGGAGGCGGATCCGGGGCTGTGCCACGGCTGGGGCGGCGTCCTGCAGATCACCTGGCGCATGGCTCACGACACCGGGGACCCCTGCCTGCGCGACCTCCTGCCCTGGCTCGCCCGGCGCGTCACCGACCGGGCCGCACCCGACGAGCCGTTCGGCCTGCGGCACCCGCCCCCGCCCCGCGGCCGGACGGCCGACCGCGCAGGCTTCCTGACCGGCGCGGCCGGCACGGCCCTGGCCCTGCACACCTTCGCGACGGACACGACACCGGCGACGGGCTGGGACCGTGCCCTGCTGATCGCGTGAGCCCTCGGCGCCCGGCCGGGCCCACCGGGACCCCGGCTCGTACGTTCATGATCACGCACGCGACCCCTGCAGACCACGCGCGATGCCTGTACGGCGACGAATACCAGGACGCGCGCAAATGCGGCGGCGACCACCGCGAGCAGCGACAGCCGGAACGGCGGCCACGGGGGAGGGATCGAGAGTGAGGCAGGTCTGGAGAGTGACCTCTGCCGCCGGATTCAACGAACTACCGGTAACACAGGGTGCCGGAGCCATACTTGACTGTAGCTGATCGACAGCGATTGACTTCTGTTCGCTTACGTTCAGCAGTACTGCTGCCCCCTGGCACCATCCGACGCGCGAGTACCCATACCCCTGTGACCTCGGAGACCCTGTGACCTCTGAAGTGGCGCCCGAACTGCTCGCCCCGCTCGACCTCGCCTTCTGGAACATCGAGTCCGCCGGCCACCCCCTTCACATGGGCGGACTCTTCGTCTTCGACGCCGACACCCCGGACGCCGCCCAGCGTGCTGCCGCCCTGCTCGCCGCCCGCGCTGCCCGCATACCAGGTCTGAACACCCGTATCAGGCCCGTCTGGCTCCCTGTCGGCGGCGCCGCCCGCCATGTCGCCCCTGACTACGACCCGCTGGACCACGTACACCTCGCCGCGCCCGTGCGGGACTTCCGCGTGGCTGCCGGGGCTTTGATGCAGCAGCCCCTGGAGAGGGGACGGCCGCCGTGGGCCGCGCATGTACTGCCCGGCGCGGACGGCACGTCCTTCGCCGTCCTGTTCACGTTCCACCACGCCCACGCGGACGGCATGCGCGCGGCGTCGTACGCCCTGTCGCTCCTGGACCCCGCCGCTGTCGATGGGGCACCGGCCTCGGCCGATGTGCCACGCGCGCAAAGGAACGGCTTCGGCCTGCGCCTACCCGATCCGCGCAAGCTGCCCGGCTTGGTGCGCGACGCCGTCACCGACGCCGGCCGCGCCCTGTCCATCGGCTCCGCCATGGCCCGCGCCGCCTTGAACGTGCACTCCTCGCCCGCCCTCGCCTCCCGTTCCACCGGCGCTCGCCGCGCCGACGGCGCGATCGTCGACCTGCGCGACGTGAACCGTGTCCGCGAGGCCGCGGGCGGCACCGTCAACGACGTCCTCCTCGCCGTGGTCGCGGGCGGCCTGCGGCGCTGGCTCGACAAGCGAGGCGACGGGAGCGACGGTGTACGCCCCCGTGCCCTCGTGCCCGTCTCGCTCCGCGATCCGAGCGACCCGGGCGCCTCGGGCAACAGGCTCTCCGGATATCTGACCCGGCTACCCGTCAGCGAGGCCGAACCCCTCACGCGCCTGCGCGCGGTACGCGAGGTCATGGAGCGCAACAAGCAGGCCGGTCCCGCCACCGGCCCAGGCGCCGCCGCGCTGCTGGCCGACGTCATCCCGCCCCTCGGCCACCGCTTCGGTGGCGGCCTCATCGCCCGCTCGGGCGGCCTCTTCTACGACCTGCTCATCTCCAGTGTTCCGCTGCGCGGCGCCCATGGCCTCACACTCGCGGACAGCCCCGTCCGCGAGGCCTATCCGCTGGCCCCACTCGCTCCCGGGCAGTCCCTTGCCGTGGGCATCACCACGTACGAAGACCGCGTCTGCTACGGCCTGCTCGCCGACGCTGTCGCCGTACCCGACCTGGACGTCCTCGCCCGGTCACTCGTGGAAGAGGCCGCCGAACTGGTCGCCGCTTGCGGCAGCTGACCCCTTCCCGATTCAGACGCCCGGCCGCCCCGGCACTCGACCGGGGCGGCCGGCCCGGGCCGGAACGGGATAGGCAGCACCCTCCCATGCCGGGTTCCCTCTGCCTCCGCCTCTGCCTCCGCTCCGCAGGAGGGCGCACGATATCGGGATCTCCCATGCTCCAGCCCACGATCGGGGTGGAGTCGTGCCCTGGGCGGGATCTGACGGGTCTGGTTCAAGTCCGGCGGGTGGCCTCGGTCTGCTCACGCAGGATGTCGCTGTGGCCGGCGTGGCGGGCGAATTCCTGGATCAGGAGCAGGTAGATCCATCGCAGACTGACGGTGCCGCAAGCAGGGTGCTGCCGGATGGCGTCGAGTTCGATGTCCGCGGCGATCGTTCGCGCGCGGTTGCCGGCGCGCTCGAATTCGGCGATCACGTCGGCCACCGTCTCGTCGTCACTGACCACGAAGCTGTCCTCGCCCACCATCGCGCCGTCGCATTCGGATTCCGGCAAACCTCCCAAGATGTGCTGGAACCACTTCCTTTCTGCGAATGCTGCGTGTTTGACCAGCCCGATCGACGTCGTCATGGACGGGACGAGACGACGGCGGGCCTCTGCTTCGGACAGGCCGCGCACCGTGTCGATCAGCTCGGCGCGGGTGTAGTCCAGCATGTATTCGAGTAGTTGGCGCTCTGGGCCGCTGGTGGTGCCGGTCGGGTTGTTCATGGCGTGCGTGTCCTTTCGCAGTGGGCGCGAGACCGAAGTGGCCTAACAACTGGGGATGTCCACGTGCCCGCAGCTGGGGAGTGAAGTCCGTACGCCGCCAAGCGTGCGAGGCTCTCGGCGAAGTAGCGCTCGTCAGGGGTTGGTACCCAGATGCAGGCAGGTAAGTCAGCCGGCAGGGCAGTGATGCTGCCGACTGCTGCTGGTGGCCGGCTCGCCTGGGGCCCTCAGGAACTGTCCGCGGCGCAGGTAGTTCGCCTTGAGGGGGCCGTGGAGATCGGTCTCCCCTAGCGGAGCGACTCGGACGCTCCCAGGCTGACGAGCGACGGCCGGACCCCACCTGGGGGCCCGGCCGTCGCTGTTCGTCGGTGTATCACGGGCGGCTGAGTGCCACCCCTTCGCCTGCCTCCGGTCAGGAGGTCTTCTGCAGCAGCCAGGCGTTCGGCGTGAAGGAGGAGTTGACGAAGACCACGCAGCCGCCGCTGTAGTAGGTCTGGACCTTGGTCCAGCCGCTCGGCGGTTGAGCGGAGGCACAGGCGTTGACCTGGGTGCCGACGGGGAGGCCGTCCAGTTGCTTGATCATCTTGATGTTCGAGCCGCTCATGGCGCGGCACGAGGCGCTGGTGCCCCAGTTCACGTCGACCCAGCCGTCCGGGGTCATCGAGTCGGCGCACACCGTGCGGGTCTCGCCCGGCGACGCCTGGGCCGGGCTCGCCGAGACGGCGCCGACGAGCGTCGCGCCGAGAAGTGCCAGACCCGCGGTGCGGAATCGTCTCATGGGGTGTCTCCCAAAACGTGAAGAGTGCACTGATGCGCTGATGAGGGATCAGTGTTGGCCATGTGCATTCAAGGGCCTGTGTGAAGAGCTTGTGGAGACTGTTTTCGGCCATGGAGGGCCACGAAAGGCCTTCTCAAGGCTTCCTCAAGGCGTTCTCAAGGCCTTGAGGAAGCCGTGAAGAGCCGTCGTGTCACAGGGGCGCGGGCCCATGCTGCACAGTCGTGGGCGGCGGTAGACGCCTGGCGCGTACCGCCCGCGCTCGTGCGTAGGCCCGCGCGGAGGCGGCCGGCGCGGAGGGCCATGACTGCCCATCGGGCCTCGTCGCTGGGCAACTCGCCATGACCTCGACTGCGAGCTCCTCCACGACCACGCCGTACCGCACCCCGGACACCCCCGTGTGATCGACTAGGGCAGCAGGGTGCGAAAGAACCGCCGGGGTGGAGGTCAGTGGGGCAGGCCCAGGCGGCGGGCGTGGAGTTCGGCTCGGGTCGCTTCCAGGAGGCGGCCCATCCAGTTGCGGCCCGCGCCTTCGTAGCCCCAGAAGGTGACCTCGGAGAGGGTGAAGGAGTTCGCCCGGTAGAGGATGCGGGTCGATCCCGTGGCCATCAGGAGGTCGGCGAGTTCGGGGTGCTGGTCGTACTTGGCCCGCAGGAGCGCGGCCATCACCGCGGTCCGGGCCTCCGGGGCCGGATCGACGGCCAGCCATGCCTCGTGGACGTTCCGATAGGTGACGTCGACGATGCGGACCGGGGCCGGATACTCGTTGCGGAGGGCCGCCGAAGGGCTCGCGTCCTCGGACCAGTCTTCCGGCGCGTGCCACTCGTGGAGCAGGACACTCCCGTCCGCCGGCTCCGGCTCCTGGTCCTGCCGGGCGAGCCACTCCAGCGGATCGCCCCACTCCTCGTCGAAGTAGTCCAGCGCCTCCTGGTAGTCCTCCGCCGTCACGTTCCCGCCCGGGCCCATGGCCAGGTCGTACAGCGGGATGTCCCCCACGGAGTGGTCCGCGAGCGCCGCGTGCCGCTCGTGCTCGGGGATCTCCTCGTACGCGGCGCGCAGGACCGCCCGCCGCTTCTCCGTCGGGTCCGCGCGGAACTCCTGCAGGGCGCGCAAGGCCCGGGCTGTGGAGTCGGGCCGGCCGTTCAGGTCGTCGATGTCGTCGCGGATCTCGGCGTACAGCGACTCCGGCGTGAGATGGCCGTTGACCTTGCTGAACTCCCACTCGACCGTCGCGTGGACCGCCGCCCGCGCCCCCTCCTCGAACCTGGTCACGATCCTGCCCCGGCGCAGGTCGGCGGCGAACTCCTCGAGCGTGAGCAACTCCTCCCAGCAGTCGATCACCCCGTCGGCGTAGATCCCGAGCTGTTCGAGGTAGTGGTGGTCGCCGTTGCGTACGAACACGGGGCGGGAGAGCCCCGGTATCCGCTCGCCGTCGACGATTCGAAAGGTCGGCTGCTTGCTCACGCGGGCAGTCTAGGCCGGGAAGGTCTTTCGGCCGCCGACGGGGACGTAGGTCGCGTCGGCACTTCTTGACGTCGTGCACCCTCCGGTGCTGGAGCTGTGCCAGAACGTCGCTCGGGAGAAGACACTGGGGTGGCTGGAGGAGCCGGTCGCACAGATCCGCCGGGGGAGCGGCGGCAAGCCCCGCACCGGTGAAGGACGGACTGATCGTCGCGGTGTTCCGGCATTACGAGTCGAGGGCCGGGAGACCCACGTCGCGTCCAGTCGCCGGATGCGGACCAACACCACCGCGGGCGCGGGCTACGGCCGCGGAGGTGTGGACGCGGGTGCGGACCGGCTGACGGAAGCTCTGGGGGGGGCGCTGCCACGCTGTCGGCCGCGACCCTGCCTCGGTGGGCGCAATACAAGAAGCAGCTGGAAGCTGCAGATCAGGAGTCGTCTTGACCCACCGTATTTTCGGCGCAGCGTCGTGGCTGGTGCTGGTGCTGGTGAGCATGTGGTGCCACTGCAGGATGCTGGTGCAGCAGGATGCCGTCGACGAATCCGCCGGGGCCCGCTCCGAGGACGATGACGCGGCAGCCGAAGGCTGTTCGGTGTTTCTCTGGACGTCCTGTCCGTTCCAGCCGTGGTGGCCATCACCGTTCTCTGTCCGGTCGGCAGTGCACGGAGACCTTCCGAAAACGGGTTCCCGCCCAGATGCTGCTCCCACCTGCTTCGCGCGGCGATTCCGCCGTTCGGCGATGAGAGGGCAACCTGAGAGGGATGGTGGCTGGCCGCCCACGCGCGGCGGCCCCCGACTCGCGGCCTCCCTATCGCGTCCGTTCCGACGAGTCGGGGCCGGGGGCCGAGGCCGCACTGTTATGCGCTCGCCTGGTGAGCGGGCCTGAGGGGCAGGCCGGTCAGCTCTCGACCGGCCACTCCAGCGGCTTCTTGGTGAAGCCCCGGGTCAGTTCCACCGCGGCGGCCTTCTGGCCCTCCGGGATGAGGAAGGCGGTGCAGATGTTCTCCGACTGGCCGGGGCCGAGCTGCTTGCTGCTCTGCGGCGCCGGGCAGTTCGGCCACTTCGCCTCGCCCATCAGGACGATGAGGGCCCGGGTGCGCTGGCCGCCGTTCGTCTTGATGACCAGGTCGTTGTCCATGTCGCCGAGCTCCATGGGCGTGCCGCTCTTGTGCGTGAGCGTCGACCAGACGTAGACGGGAATCTTGGGCCCGTCCTTGTCGTCCTTCTTCAGTCCGGAATTGTCCATGTCGGCCCGGGTGCCCATCTGTACCTTGGTCGGCGTGACCGTGTACTTGGCATCCGAGGACTTCTGCTTGCTGCTTTCCTGCTCGGGGCTCGTCTCACCCAGGCGGTAGGTCGTCTTCTCGTCCGACTTGCCCGCACCGGAATTCGACGAGTGGGAGCCGGAGCTGCCCCGGCGCTTGCCCGAGCCCGAGTCGCTGCAGCCGGTCAGCACCATGGCCAGAGCCAGGGCGCCCACCGCTGCCGGCACGGCGCGAGTCCACGTACGCATGTTGTCTCACTTTCCCCGTTTAACATTCCTGCGGTGACGGAGGCGAACGCCTTTATCACCCGGAACGGCGGCAGGAACGCGGTGGCAAGGACCGCGACAGTGCGACCCACACGTACAGCATCTGTGACACGGCATCAGTGGTACGGGGCGAGGCGTCGGCTCACGACATCGACGGCGCGACCTTACAGCAGCGATGGAGGGGTCCCGAAATCCCGCCGCGCAACTCGGTGTTCTCCGCCAGATACCGGACTTCGGGGCGGGCGGTGCGGTCGGGATTCCGGGAAGCGCGGGCCGGTGACACCGTCCCTTTCCCATCCGGTCCGGGAGGTCGACCCCGGTCCGGAAGGTCGACGTCCGGGCAGCCGGCTCTGGTCGGTCAGACCGGGAAGGCACCCGCCTGGCTGACTTCCGCGTCCAGGCCGCACCAGACGATGGAGATGCCACCGGAACGGGCGCGGTGGCCCAAGCGCAGGTACATGGAGCCGTCCGGCCGATGGCAGACGGCGTAGGCGGTGAAGGAACTGCCGTAACAAGTGATCGACGCGCCGTGCCCCCTGGTGCCCCTCTCGTACTGCCAGGCGTCGCAGGAGAACGCGGACCCCGCGGTGCTGGTTGAAGCCCCCACCGTGCTTTCGGGTGCCGAAGCCGAGGCGGGCGCGGCGACGCCCACCGCGCCCCCGCCCGCGAGCGCGAGGGATAGGCTGACGGCCGCGACACGGCAGCGGGTACTCATGTTGCCCCCTTGCTGATGTGTGTTCGGATGGATGCGCGGGGTGACGCTACTCGCGGACACGAACACCCGGTAGGCCGGGAGCGGACTTGGCCGGGAACCGGCCATTCCCCGGCCGCAGTCAGGTCAAGGCGGCTCAGGGCCTTGCGCGCGGCTCGTCGGCCGAACGCATCGGGACGGACACCCGCGTGAGGTGACAGCAGAAGCCCTCCGGGTCGCCCTGCTTGCCGATCACGCCCAGCAGGACGTCGTCGGTGAGCCGGCGGAAGTGGTCGATGACGATGGAACGGACAGCTTGCATGCCGGGACGGCTGTCCAGCAGGAGCCCGCAGCAGGGGTTCCAGGTCACGCAATCGCGCACCGACGGCACAGAGGAGTTCAGAACAACCATGCGCAGACGTACGCGACACTACTGGTACCTCGACCTCATGACGGCGGGCGCCGGCACCAGCGAAGGCGCCCGGCGCAGCCCTCCGGCGCCGAGCCCTCCACCGGCTGCCGACCGGCCTACGGCACGGTCTCGGCGCCCGACCACACGTGGCCCTCGCGCCATTGGGACCCGTCCCAGACCATGACGTGGGCCTGCGCTCCGTAGCTACCGGGGCCGCAGGACGCCGATCCGCCGTAGTCGAAGACGATCGAAGGGCCGTAGGGGCTGCCCAGGTCACCGCCTGTCTGGCCGGTGGGGCCGAACTTCCAGTCGGAACTCCGGCACAGCTGCCACTCGGACCCGTTCCAGCGGAACACATGGACCTGCACGCCGGCCTGGCTGGCCGGCTTGGTGAGGCCGGTGCCACAGCCTTGGGTCAGCGCGTAGGCGTTCCCGTACGCGAGATTGCCGGAGAACACGTTCGGCCGGGCGTGGTCGATGCCCGCGTCGCCCTGGACGCACAAGCCCGGGCCGTTGTACAAGGTGACTCCCCGGGCCCAGGTGTAGGCGTGCGCCGACTGCGTCCAGACGGCCGCAAACAGCAGCGCGAAGACCCCGCACAACATGGCTCTCAGCAACGAGCGAATCTTCGTCATGATCTCTCCGTTCCTCGCATGAACCGAGGTCCGGATCCGGCCACTCTCAGCGTTTCACCACGCTTCGACTCGTGCAAACGGGCCGGAACGGCGGCTGAATGCCCGGCTGCCGGTTCTTGGGCGGTTGGGGAAGAAGAAGACGGTGGCGCTGAGGAACTCCGGCACGGTGATCCCTCTTCGGGGATCGTCACCCCCCTCGTCCTCGTCGAAGAATTGGCGAGCGCCCGACCCGGGCGGAGGCAGGAGTTGTGACCGGCGGTCAGGAAGAGGTAGCGATCCGGTATCTCCTTGGTCGCTGGGGTATGTCTCCGCGCTCCTGGAGGGCGTCTCCGCGCGGTCGTGGTTCGTTCGTCATCGCTGCCGCAATGCGGACGTGGCAGGAGTCCGGACAACTCGTTGCTGCTGCCGATCGCACTGGGCGAGGTCCGTTTCCGCCAGAGGTTTCCCCTCCGAGGTCAGGCGTGTCGCCCACAGAACAAGGAGAACGGACGGACCGGCTTCGGCCGAAGCCGAAGCCAAAGGTCCGGGGTCGGTGCCAGGGAGCCTGTGGGAGGTGGCGGCCGTCCGGGTTCATGGCCGGTGCAGGAGGAGTTCTGTGTTCCGGTCCGTCGGTGCTCCTGGGAAGCTCGGGTCGGCGCCCTGGGCGTTGGCCGCGAGTTCGCGGTAGAGGGAGGCGAGGCCGGGCCGTGAGAAGTCGTGGTGGTAGGAGCGGGGCGGGGCCGCCGATTCGATCAGCGTGGTGAACAGGGACAGTGTTCCGTCATGGTTGTCGGTGACCTCGATGACGCGGGCGAGCTGAGGGCTGTCGATGTGGGAGGCAGTGCAGATCTCCCAGAAGGTGCGGCGTGGGCGGATGCGGTTGCAGTGGCTGTGGCCGTTGATCCAGGCCACGACGTTGCGGTGGCTGCGGAGCAGCCGGAGCAGCTCGGCGCCCGCGTGACGGGTTTCGGTGGGACGGGCCGGATCGGGGGTTCCGTTGTTCATGCTCCAGCTGGGGTGGTGGCTGAAGACCAGCGCGTACTCGTCCCGGTGCCGGGTCAGGGTCTCGTCGAGCCACTTCAGCTGCCCGGAGCCGATGGATCCGGCCTTGCCACCGCCGGGATCGGTCGAGTCGAGACTGATGCCGATGACGCCGTCAGCGATGGGGAACGCGTAGTAGAGGGTTCCCTCGGCGAGGTTGCCGGCGGTGTAGCCATGGCCGGCGGGTCCGGGACCGGTGTGGTCCGGATCGAGGTGGGCCGCCAGGTATTCCCGCATGCTGAACGGAGCCCGGCGGGCGTCGGGAGTGACGGTGCGGGCCTCGTACCCGCGCCCGAGGAGCGCCTGGACACAGTTCCCTGCGGGGTCGGTGCCCCGTCCCTCGCCGGCCATGAGGGTCCTTGCCTCGCCGGGCGGGACGGTCTGCAGTTTCCGGCTCCCCGTGGCCGCGGCGGCGATGGTGCTGTGACCCGAGGCGTAGCAGCCGCCGGAGAGCCCGTCGTGGTTGCCCAGTGTGGAGTACCAGGGGATGGCGAGGCCGGGGCTGTGCACCGGTCCGGTGACGGCGCCGAGGAAGCCCTCGAGTTTCGGAAAGCCGGCGAGGCTGTCCTGGTCCCGCAGCAGACTCTCGGGGTGCCAGAAGAGCTCCAGGCCGCTGTTCTGGACGCCTTCGTAGTGCCCCGGCTCGCCTGTGTCCGGAGTGCAGGTGCCGCCGTTCATGGCGGTGAGGAACCAGTCCAGCTCGATCGCGGCGTTGTTGTCGGTGTTGTCACCGGTGGTCATGACGAAGGACAGCGGGGCCCCGGTGGCCGGTCCGCCGCGCAGGCTGTTGACCCGTTCGATGAGAGACACGGCACCGGGCACGGTCAGGGCCTCCTGCGGCCGCCACGCCTTCGGGCTGCCCGCGCGGAGGAATTCGTAGCGCAGCGGGTGCTGGACGTCGGTGATGTGCAGGTCGGTGAAGTGGACGAAGGCGGCCAGGGGCGTGCGGCGATCGGCGCGCCCGGGCCGGGGGCCGGCGATGTCGTTCCGCACGATGCGCGGCCATCCCGGACCGTCCGCGAGGCGCCGGTACCCCGGACCGTCCGGCCGGGTGGTGACGGCCATGAGGGTGGTTCCGGCGGCGAACGGCTCCCTGTCCGTCTCCGGCCGGTCGGCGCGCCCGGTGACTCCTGCCTGGACGACTCCTCCGGCGGCCCCCAGCCCTGCGACGGCCCCGGCGAGGAATACGCGACGCCGGATGCCGGCGGAGGAGGAATGCGGCATTTGCGGACCCTTTCCGACCCATGCGCATGTCATCGTAAGCGTGGGGACGTGGCGCGGCCCGGCAACTACTGCGAACAAATTTTCGAATGCGGTGGGGGTGGTGAGGGCGGTAGGGGCAGGTGTCCGGGGCCGGGTTCGTGCAGAGGCCGGGAAAGCCCGTGCCCTGCACGCTCCGTCGACGGCCTGCGGCGTATGCGCTGCTCGCATCCCGGGGAGTGGAGCGTGAGAACAGCGACCGGCGTACGCGACCTGCGCCGTTGCTCCGTCGGTGAGGGAGGAAACTGGACAGGGACCGGTTGATCCCCGCTGAGAGGAACCACGGATGCTGGAGCACAGGACTGTCGGCCAGTTGATGACGCGCAAGGTCGCTCGGGTGCAGCGCGGCACGATGTTCCGGGAGATCGTGGCGGTGCTGAAGGAGAACGACATCACCGCCGTGCCCGTGGTGGACGACGCCGGCCACCCGGTCGGCGTGGTCTCCGAGGCCGACCTGCTGACCGGCGGCGGGGAGGGCGGGCACGCCGCGGCAACGGCCGAGACCCTGATGACGAGCCCCGCCGTCTGTGCCGGCCCCGGGTGGAGCTTCGTCGAGGCCGCGCACGTGATGAAGGAGCACCGCGTCAAGCGACTGCCCGTCGTGGACGAGGAGGGACGGCTCGTCGGCATCGTGAGCAGGGGAGACCTCCTGGACGTCTTCCTCCGGCCCGACCACGCGATCCGTGCCGAGATCATCGAGGACGTCGTCGTCCGGGCACTGCACGAGCCACCGTCCGCGGTGGGTGTCGAGGTCGGCGACGGACTGGTCACCCTCAGCGGCTCACTGCGCCGCAAGTCCCTGATCCCCGTACTGGTGCAGATGTGCCGCGGTGTCGACGGGGTCGTCGCCGTCCGGGAACACCTGACGTTCGACATCGATGACACTGCTGACACTCCCGGGGAGTGAGCCCGGCGAGGCCGGTGTCCGCCGGTCCGTCGTCAGGCGTCGGCCGCGGTCGCACCGCAGAGCCTCCCCGGTCGGCCACACGGAGATACACGCCATCTTCGAGGAGGACGGTTTTGCGTTCGCAGGCCTGCATGCGCAGTGGCAGCGGATCGGTCTCGGCCCACTGCCGCTGGCGCTCCTGTGCGGCTGGGGCGGCTACGGCGTCGGGGGTGGCCTGGTCGTCCTTGGCGTGCCCGGCGCCGGGCACCACGATCCCTGGTCCCATCTGTCCGGTCCCATCTGTCCGGCTCGGCCGCTGCCGGTGGGGCGCCGTGCGCGCATCGCTCCCTCACCGGCGCTCGCTGCGCTCTGTGCGATGCCGTTGACGCGTCTGCTCGGTGCGGGCTGCCTGGTGATCACGCACCGTCTGACGGTTGGCACTCCTGGCGGGTTTCGGCCTGGGCGGCGTCGGGATGGGAGGGGTTCCAGAGCTGGTGCGCGTCGCCGCGGGCGAGGTGTTCCTCGTAGATCCGGACCTTGTGCCGCATCACGGCCAGGGTCTCGCGCAGCTCTTGGACCTGTGCTTCCACCTGGCGTTCGTGCCGGCGCAGCAGTTCCAGCCGCTGGTGTTCGGTGCCGGGGCCCTGTCGGACCAGCTCGATGTACTGCCGGATCGTGGCCAGCGACATGCCGGAGGAGCGCAGTTTCGTGCAGATCGCCAGCCACTCGAGATCTTCTTCGTAGTAGATCCGCCGGCCGTTGGACAGACGGCGTACCGGGTTGGCGAACAAGCCCTCTCGCTCGTAGAACCGCAATGCGTGGACGCTGAGCCCGCTGCGCTGCGCCACTTCACCAATGCTCAGGTCCATGAGCGACCCCCGTCACACAGTTATTGATCTAGACCCGACTCTAGCTTCTAGCGTCGAGTCGGCGCCCATCGGGCGATGGGCCATCGGAACAGGGGGAGAAGATGAGCGTTTGGTTTGTCACCGGTGCGTCGCGTGGGCTCGGCGCGCAGATCACCCGTGAAGCGCTGGACCGCGGGCACAGCGTCATCGCCACGGCGAGGGATGTATCGGCGGTGCTGCAGGCGTACCCGGAAAAGCCGGACGGCCTGCTGGCGGTCCACGCGGACGTTACGGCGCCGGAGCAGTTGACGGCTGCGGTGGACGACGGTCTGGCGCAGTTCGGCCGGATCGACGTCGTGGTCAACAACGCCGGTTACGGGCTCGTGGGCGCGATCGAGGAGACTTCCGACAAGGCTGCCCGGGCGCTGTTCGACGTCAACGTGTTCGGCGTGCTCAACACCTTGCGGGCGACTCTTCCGGTGCTGCGCGCCCAGCGGTCCGGGCATGTCGTGAACATCGGTTCTGTAGGCGGCTTCGCCACCGCGCCGGCCGTGGGTCTGTACGGCGCGTCCAAATTCGCCCTCGAAGGCATCACCGAGGCACTCCACGGAGAGCTGGCACCGCTCGGAGTCCGCGTCACGATCGTGGAGCCGGGCGGGTTTCGCACCGACTTCCTCAACGGTTCCAGCATGCAGGTCGAAGCTGCCGCCATCGCCGACTACGTTGCTGGTGCGGGACCGGTGCGCGAGGCGCTGGCCCGCAATGACGGCCGTCAGCCAGGAGATCCGGTGAAGGCGGCCAAGGCCGTCGTCGACGTCACCGAGACCGCCGAGCCCCGCTGCGCCTGCAGTTGGGCGAGGACGCGGTGGAGCGCGTCGAGGCGAAGCTGGAGGTGGTACGACGTGAGCTCGACGCATGGCGGCACGTAGCGCTCTCCACTGCCATCTGAATCTCGAGGCGAAAGGGGCCGTCACCGGGCTCGGAGCCCGCATGTGCGGGGACGAGGGCCCGGTGCTGGTCGCACGGCTGCTGGGACTTGATGCGGCCGGGGCGTTGACGTGGCGCAGGTGCGTGCGGGTGTCCGGGGCGGTGGGGTGGGCGTGCGGACGGTGTGGCCCTGGCTGGAGGCGGCGCGGACGGAAGGCCGCCTGGAGCGCCGGTCGCGGGTCCGGCTGGAGTTGTGCGACCGGGCGTGGGAGGTGCTGGCGCAGGCGGGCGGGAACGTGTCGGCGCTGCACGGCATGTGAGGGACGCCGGTGGCCGGGCGCCCTCACTGGCGCCGCTGCACCGGGTGGTTCGCCGGGACCTTCAGGCCGGCGGGGCCCTGCCCGGATCGCGCGGTGGTGCGGCGGGAGCGGGAGGAGCAGTAAACGGGCGGGCGCGCTGGCTGACCTTGCCTTGGTCGGTCCGCGTGAGGGCGTACTGGCGAGGAGGGGGACGGGTCCGGCAACGGGGTGTGTCCCTGGCCTGTGGGAGGGTTCCTGGCGGTCGGGCTCGTTGGGCTCTCCCGTAGTGCTTCCTTTGTTATGAAGGTGGTTCTGCGGACTGGCGTCTGTGAATTACAGGAGAAGTCGGTGCCATGCCGCGCCGCCCTCCCCTGCAGAGGCTCTGCGGGGGAGGGCGGTGTACCGTGATCGCCCTGACGTGCGAAGGCCCCAACGCCATGGCTACCGTCGTCGCCTGCTCGGCCGGCATCGGTGGCAGTACGCGACCTTCACAGAAGGCGGGCGTGACCGAGACCGTGCCGGCCGACGGTTGGCAGTTTGGGCTGTGCGGCCCTGAGCGGAAGCTGGTCTCGTGCATCACGCTCTTCCGGACCGGGCCGCTCGCTTCATCTACGCGGCCAGCCAGCGAATCTCCGACTCGGGTCACTGGTCGTCGGTGAGTGACGAGCGCGGTTCCCGGACCTGCTCGACGGTCTGCTGGGAGATCCGCTTGGACACGACAAGGGCGGCTTTGGCAATGAGGTACCCCGGCCCCAGGGTCGGACGACACCTTTCGGGAAGCTGCATGGACGAAAATACTTAAGACTTCATCAGCAGCGCATTCGGTCCCTCGTACGTCAATGAGCCCGAAGTTCTCAGGGCGAACCTGGCGCACAGCCTTAGCGTGCCGGGCGTCTTCACGAAGACCCGGAAGGCTCAGCGCGACGGGTTCGCCGAGGTGATCCGCATACGCGAGATGTCGCTGACGGCGTGGGACGTTCTCACGGAGGGCGCGATCCGCTTCCCGACCGAGGACGAGATGTACGCGTAACTCCGTCCCGGGCGGTCTCGTTGACGCGGCGCGGATGGTTGCGATCGGATTCCAGGCCTTCGCTGCCGCCAACGGCTGCTGGCGTGGCTGACCCTTACGCCTCAGCCCGTCATGGGTGTAGCCGTACGGTCAGCAGCGGCGGGCAGCAGCCCTGGGCCCTGTCGGTGTCAGCGATCTCTTGTCAGTGGTCCTTCACGGTGAGGCCGATGTGCTGGGCCAGGAGGGGCGCCAGGTCGAACAACTGGGCGGTGCTGATCGTTGCGCCGTTCAGGGATCCGATCCCGGAGGCGATGCCCAGGGCGGTGGCTTCGCGGAGGTCGGTCCTGGTCAGCGTGGCTTTGTCGAATCGCGCCCGGTCCAGGGTGGAGCCGGGGAAGCTGACATCGGCCAGTTTCGCCCCGCTGAAGTCCACGTCGCGCAGGAGGCAGTCGACGAAGGCGACGTCCCTCAGAGCGGTTGCGCGCAGGTTGACCGAGTCGAATTTTCACTGGTGGAAGACGGTGCGGCGCATCTCACTGCCGTGGATCTCCGTGCCGGCGAAGACGCTTGCGGTGCACTGGCTGTCCAGCCAGGTGGTTTCCGCGAGGTTGGTGCCGACCATGCGGACGGTGTGCAGCCACACCTCGTCGAAGCGTGAGCGCCTCAGGCGGCCGCGATCGAAGGTGGCCGAGGAGAAGGCCGACTGGCTGAAGAGGGAACTGCCTGCTTCCGCGTCCTGGAAGACGGGGCCGTCGAAGTGGAGCCATTCGTAGGCGCCCGCGTGTTCGAGCTCGCCGGTGAAGGGCTTCAGGTGCTGCGCGTAGGGCAGTGAGGTCAGGTCGCAGGGGGCAGGGACTGGCATGGGTTCCTTCCGGAGGGGCGGCAGGGCGGGGCGGTCCTCGCCTACGGCCCTGAGGGGCCGTAGGCGAGGGGGAGGGCGGGCACCACGGTTGCGTCACTCGTCTGGTTTGCTCAATCGGCGCGAGTCCGGGCGGCCGGTCGACCGACATCCTGGAATCCTCGCAAAAGGAATAAATAGGGTTATTTTTTCATGCCGATATGGTGATCTTGCTTAACCCAGGGGGAGGCGGGAGCCCCGTCCCGCCACTCGTCGGACGGCCAAGTCGCTCACCGGACTACGAACTTGACGCGTAATGCGGCCCCGGTCCGGCGACCGGCACTGCTGGAGACCTGGTTCCCTGGAATTGATTCTGCGCTTCGCTTCATGATCGCGGCATCTGCGGATTGCGCTCACAGGCCGTTCTGGCGGTGCTTCCCGGTCTGCGGTCGATGGTGGCGGCGCCCGGCTGCACCGAGCACCCCGGCCATCGCCTTGTCCGTTGCCTGTGTCATCGCCTTGGGCATGGTGACCGAGTTCTCGCCGGCGCATCCGCCGTCCGGCTCTCGTCAACCTCAGGTGGTTGCTTAACTGTTGTGGTGGCTATTGATCTGATGCTGCTGTGCCGGGTTTCCTACCGTGACCAGGAGGTCACTGCGCCCAGGCTGCGTGGCCTGCTCGCGCTCCTGGCGAGCGAGCTGCGTACGGGGTGCAGTACGGGGTTCCTGGTGGATGGTCTTTGGGCGGACGGGAGACCGCAGAACCCGGTGAAGGCGCTGCAGACTGTGGTTGCGCGTGCCCGGGGTCTCCTCGGCGCCGGTGTGGTCGCCGGCACTGCGACCGGTTACCGCCTGGTGCTGGGTGAGGAGCAGGTCGACAGTTCTGCTGTCCTGCTCCGTGCCGCGGCGGGCGGGGAGCGGCTGCGGGCCGGTGACCTGGTCGCGGCGCTTGCGGAGGCTGAGGCGGGCCTGGCGTTGTGGGACGCCGGCGGCACCGGCGGCGGTGCCAGCGGTGGCAGTGGTGGCAGTGGCGTACGGTGCGAGAGGGAGACCCCCGGTGACCCCGTATCCGTGCTGCGCGCGGAACGGGCCCCGGCATACCGGTCGCTCGTACGCATCCGCGCTCTCGCGCTCGCGCGGCTCGGCCGCCGTACCGAGGCGGCCGGACCACTCACGCACCTGGTGCGGGACCTGCCGCGGGACGAGGAAGTACTCCTCGAACTCCTGCGCTGCCAGGCGGCCACCGCGGGCACCGCTACCGCTCTGGCTGCATACGAGGGTTATCGTCGCGGGCTGCGCGAGGAGCTCGGTGCCGACCCCGGGCCCGCGCTGCAGGACATGCACCAGGAGTTGCTGCGGGGGGCGTCGCCCGCGGTACGCCACGGGCTGGCGCACGACCCCAATCCCTTGCTCGGCCGTGATCCCGACATCGCCGCGGTGGCGGGGCTGATGCGGGCCTCCCGGGTCACCTCGATCGTCGGGCCGGGAGGCCTGGGCAAGACCCGTCTCGCGCACGCGGTGAGCCGGGAGGCGGAGCAGCGGGTGGTGCATCTGGTCGGGCTCGCCGGTATCTCCAGGGATGCGGAGGTGGCCGGTGAGGTGGCTTCGGCTCTCGGGGTCGGTGAGTCGCTGCGCCTGCACACGCTTTCGCCGGCTGTCCCCGCCGATGTGCTCACCGGCATCGTGGGCGTGCTCGGCCCGGGGCCTGCGCTGCTGGTCCTGGACAACTGCGAGCATGTGATCGGCGGGGTTGCGCAACTGGTGCAGGCCCTGGTGTCGGTGGCCGGTGACCTGCGGGTGCTCACTACCAGCCGGGCGCCGCTGGGCATCTCTGCCGAATCGGTGTACCTGCTGCCGGAGCTGGATCTGCCGACGATCACTGAGCTGTTCCGGCAGCGGGCCCGGGCCGCCCGCCCCGGCGCCGAGCTTCCCGCCGGCACGGTGACCGGGCTGTGCCGCCGTCTGGACGGGCTGCCGCTGGCCGCGGAGCTGGCGGCGGCGCGGGTGCGGGTCATGACGGTTGGTGAGATCAGCGACCGGCTGGCGGACCGGTTCGCCCTGCTGCGGGGCGGGGCGCGGGATGCCCCGCCCCGCCACCGTACCCTGCACGCCGTCGTCGACTGGAGCTGGAACCTCCTGGACGGGGCAGGGCAGGCGGCGCTGCGCGCGCTGTCGGTCTTCCCCAGCGGCTTCACGGCGGACGCCGCCCGGAAGCTGCTCGATGACGAGGAGCTCTCCGGCGGCCTGTTCCGCGATGGCGAGATGCTGGAGGTGCTCACGGATCTGGTCGACCAGTCACTGGTCAAGGTCGTGGACACCGCCTCCGGCGCGCGCTTTGCGATGCTGGAGACGATCCGGGAGTTCTGCACGGCCCAGCGGGCCCGCTCAGGCGAGGACGACTGGGTGACCCGCCAGTACATGGCCTGGGCGCGCGACTTCGGGATACGGCACCACGACGCGCTCTTCAAGGCCGACCCCTGCGAGACCGCGCCCTGCGGGACGGACCCTTGCGGGACTGACTCCTGCGGGACCGCCCCTTGCAGGACCGGCCCCTTCGGTGCCTGGGAGCGGATCAGAGCCGAGCAGGACAACCTCGTCCAGGCACTGCGCCTCGGCCTCGCCCGGGAGGACGGCGCCACCGTCGCGGCCACCACCGCGGTGCTCGCCACCTTGTGGACCACCGAGGCCAATTACGCCCGCCTCCTCCCGCTCGCCCAGGACGCCGGGCCACTGCTCTCCCACTTCCGGCCCGGGCCCGGCTTCGTCGAGGTCACCCGGACCGCCGCCGCCATGTGCGCCACGAGCCTGTTCCTCGGATTCGGCCCCGGACCGGCACGCACCCTCGTCGCCCTGCGCCGGCTGCCTCCGGCCTCACCCGCCACCCTGGTCGGAGCCGTCTCGACCGTCCTGTGCGCCGTACCCCGGCTTCTGGACCCCGACCACTCGGTGCTGCACGCCCTGTGCGACCGCAACGAGCCACTGCTCGCCGGCGCGGCCAACTGCGCGGCCAGCCTCGTGTGGGAGAACGCCTGCGACCCCGAGCGTGCACTGTCAGCGGCCCAGCGGATGCTCGAGGCCTTCAAAGGCCTGCGCATCCCGTGGATCCAGGTCCTGGCCCCCGCCCGGATGGCCAGACTGTGCCTGCGCGCCGAACAGGGCCACCAGGCACTGCACCACCTGCACTCGGCACTGCAGACCCTGGAAAAGCTCGGCGTCCACGGTGACCCGGTCGGGATCCGCTGGGGCATGGCACTGGCCCACCTGCACACCGGCGACCTCGACGCCGCCGAGCACTGGGTCGCACAGGCGACGCTGACCCAGCCGCAGGAGACACCGGACGTCCGCTCACCCGGCCTCGGCATACGCGCCGAGATCGCACTCGCCCGCGGCGACACCGAAACCGGGCTGCGCCTGTGGCGCCGGGCCGCCGAAGGAGCACGAAGCAGCACCGGCCCGGTCTTCGACATCGAAACGGACCTGGAGCCCTGGGCCCTGGAGGTCCAGGCCGCCGCCGTGACCGCCCACGCCCGGTACAGCCGCCCCGGCCTCGTCGAGGACCTCACCCGCACCCTCCAGGACCGCCTGCCGACCCTCCTGGCACCCCCCGCCACCACGCCCTCCCGCCCGGAGCGGGCGCCGGCGAACCTTCCGCTGTGCGGTGCGCTGCTGCTCGCGCTCGGCATGACCGACCTCGACCACGGCCGACGTACCGGCAACACGCGCCGCACCAGGTCGGGAACACGGCTGATCGCCCTGGCCGAACGTTTCCGCTACCTGCGCATCTTCCAGCCGACCATGTCCGGCGAACTGTCCCGGCAGGCAGCAGAACAAGCCGACAAGGCCGCATACACCGAGGCGGCATCGGCGTACGCAGCCCTGGACGGGGACGCCCTACTGGCCACCGCCCTGACAGCGTTACGGCAACGGCAACAGGACCGTGGCCTGAAGCCACTCTGAAGTCACCCTGAAGCCGCCCTGAAGCTCACTGACGCCACGCTCTGCACAGACGTCACCAGATGTCCCGATCCCACATGGACAGATCCCGCAACCGAGGGACCGGAGGCGCACCACACGCCACTCGTCCCTCGGACAACGTCGCAGGAGGGTAAATCAGATGAACGCCAGGAAATGGGCTCTAGCGGTTTCCGCGCTCACCGCCGCTGTCGCGGTCGGCATTCCCCCGGCCATCGCGCAGGCCGCCGCGACCCGGCACGTGGGCGACCGGTGCACCAGCGACAACTACACGACCTGTGCCGGGTCGGCGTCCTTCATCAAGGAGGGCGACCACATGCTGATCTGGGACAACAAGGCCGACGGCCACTCGGTCGTTGTCACCGGGGACCGGTCCGACGGGCTGCCGCTGAAGCTGTGGAACCACTCCGGCTCCGACGGAGACGGGAAGGTCGACCACAACCTCAACCTCCCCGAGAACGGGTGGATCCGCTACAAGGTCTGCCTGGGCGAATACAGCTCCAAGAAGGTCATCGAAAGCACCTGCTCCGCCAGCAAAACGGAGAACGCCTCATAACCAGGCGAGAGTGACCCATAGAGAGAAGAAGTGAGAACCGGCTGGTGACGACCTCGGCCGCCACCAGCCGGCCCAGGCGACAGACAAAGCACGGCCCGCAGGAGACCTCCGCCGACAGGTGTCTCCGGCGGACGTGAGCTTCGACTCTGACGCAGTTCGGGGTATGCCGTTGGCTCGTGTGTGCCGGTGCCGGGGGGCGCCCCTATGGGTTTCGTCAACCTGTGGGGGCGGGGTGGGGTTCGTAGAACGTGCCGTCGCGGAGCATCGCGAAGAGCACGTCAGCTCTGCGTCGTGCGAGGCAGAGGAGGGCTTGGGTGTGGTGCTTTCCCTGGGCGATCTTCTTGTCGTGGTAGGTCCTGGAGGTCGGGTCGGCCAGGGCCGCGAACGCGGACAGGAAGAAGGCGCGTTTGAGCTGCTTGTTTCCCCTCCGGGAGGGTTGTTCGCCGCGGATCGAGGAGCCCGGGCTCCGGGTCGCCGGGGCAAGGCCGGCGTAGGCGGCGAGGTGGGCGGCGGACGGGAAACTGGACCCGTCGCCGACGCCGATGAGGATCCGTGCTCCGGTCCTGACGCCGATCCCCGGCATGGACGTCAGGACCTTCGAAAGAGGGTGGGACTCCAGCAGTTCCTCGATCCTGGCGGTCAGGAGTTTCCGCTGGTCAAGGACCGCCTGAAGTGATCCGGCGAGGCTCGGCACGATCAGCGCGGCCGCGTCCGTGCCGGGAACGACGACGGTCTGTTCGTCCAGAGCTGTGAAGATGTCTTCGACCAGCCGTTCGGCCATCCGCGGGGCCTTCGGCCGGATCAGGCTGACCAGCCGCCGACGTCCGGCCTTGCGGATCTGAGCGGGGGAGCCGAACTGGCCGAGGAGCTTGAGCATGGCCGGGTGCTGCACTCTGGGGCCCAGGACCCGTTCCAGCGACGGATGGATCTGTGTCAGCAGCCCGCGCAGGCGGTTGCTGATGCGGGTGGCTTCGCCGGCCAGGTCGTCATCGAAGCCGACGATCATCTCCAGCTCGGCGATGGTGTCCTCTTCGAGGTCGACCGAGCGGAGCGTGCGCGGCATGACGCGGGCCGCGTCCGCGATGACGAACGCGTCGCGGGCATCGGTCTTGGCCTCACCTGGGTAGAGGTCGGCGATCCGCCGCATGGTCAGGCCGGGCAGGTAGGCAACGGGACAGCCCATGTCCCGGGCCGCCAGTGGCAGAGCCCCGATCGATGCGGGCTGGTCGACCACGACGAGCACAGTTCCGTGCTTGGCCTGCAGTTTCCCCAACACCTCGCGGAGCTTGGGCTCGCTGTTGGGCAGCCGCTTGTCGAAGGCTTTCTTCCCGGTCGGGGTGACGGCGGTGGCGTGGTGTTCACCCTTGCCGACGTCCAGGCCGAGGAAGGCGCCGATGTCACTGACGTCGATCACGTGCGTCCTTCGGTCGTCCTCGCCCGGCCAATCCGACGGCACCGATCGCCACATCCACAACGAAGAGCCTCCCGACCTGCGAAGAAGCCGGTGGTCATGCCCCTAATCAGCGGTCTGTCGATGCCTCCGGAGCTGGTGACACCACCCCCCAGGCCATGTGTTCGACAGGGGGAGAAAGTCATGCCAACTCCAGAGGCCGGGCGCCCCATTGCGGGGCCACCAAGAAGGTAATGGTGAGTCCCGCAGGGGTGAGGGATCCGGGTAGTGGTGGTGTTGCCGGCCCCAGACTCTACGGGCAGGCCCGGCCCGGCTCCGCGGCCATGGTGCCCGCTTTCTCCAGGCCCTGGATGACCGTGGATGACCGGGCCCGGTCATGGATGGCAGTGTGGCGCCGGCTGAGACCGCCGTACCCCGCGAGCGCGCAGTGCCGGCCGCCGGGTCAGCCCGGTACCTGCACGGGCCCCGTGCGGCCCTGGACGGCGACGGCCGCGCCTGTCGTGCAGCAGCTGTTGTGCGCTGGCGGGTAGTTGGCTGGCTGGCGGTTCCTTGTCGGTTACCGGGCCTCGGGCGCTCTGACTGCACCGGGTGGCCGGCCGTGCCCGTCAGTACCGGCGCCAGAAGCATCCCGGTCATCCGCTAAGGCGCCCCCGGAGCGCGCCCACTTGCAGGCCTGGAGGCACTGTGTTCCGGCGTTGCTCACTGGTCTGGGCAGTGTGCCTGCGCCAAGAGACCGAGGCGGGGCGGGTCCAGCTGAATCAGAGGCTCTGCCGCGCCCTGGCGTCTGCCTTTCGAAGGTATTTTGGTGATCTTGTCATTGCTTCGCTGGGGTGGAGGGGTGTTGGTGTGTGTTGGGGTAGCTGGTGCGGGACGGGGCCTTGTTGCTCACAGCCCGCAGCCTCAGATCCTGTCGGCTGCACCTCATGCAGGCCGGGGACCACGCCAAGGCTGAGGTCCGCTGGGCGGCGCGGCCGTTACTGCGGCGGCACCGAGCATCAGCGGATCGCCGCACTGAGCACTGCTGCTCAGGGCCACGCCCAGTTCACTCAAGGGCACATCGAGCGGGCCTGCGCGACGTGGGGCCGTGCCCTGGATGGTGTGACGGGTGTCCGCTCGACCCACATCCGCGTCCGCACTTGCAGCACGGTTATGGCCCTCCGGACGGACTTGGCCCGGCTCCGCAGCCGCGGTGCCCGTTCTGCCCAGGCCTGGGACGACCGCGCCTGGGCGTGGCTGGGCGCCGCAGGATGAGCGGGCCTGGTCGCGGCGACTGGTGGCCACGCTGCATCACCTCGACGTGGGCTCGGTGGAGTGCGTGGCGCCGTGTTTTACGGCCGTAAAACCGGTACCTGACCTGTCTCAGCGAACTTTGGTGAGTCTCATCGAAGTGTGACCGCCGAGGTGGAGCGGGTTGTCGTGGCCGAGCCCAGCCTTCATGATCACGAGATGACTGAAGAGACGGTTGCCGAGAAGACCTGGCGCGGAATACTGGAGGGGCACCCTGGGGCTCGGCGGGGGGAGCCTGCGGTCGTAGCGGCCGCCTACGCAGAACCCCGGCTGCGGGCCCTGTACCCGTTCCCGAGCCACGGGACGCTCACCTTTCACCGGAACACGCAGTTCCCGTGGAGCAACGACTTGCCTTACATCGCGGGCGACGCGCAATCGTGCATCGTCTACGCGCCGCTGCGCGTGGGCGGCATCCTGGGCGAGTCGCTTACGCCGCGGGAGGCGGCCGCGTTGGTGGTGGTCCATCTGCCCGACGACTGCGGGCCGGCCTTCGAGGGGCCCTGGCCCCAGCCCGACCGCCCTGTCGGCTGAGCCGAGTGTGCAGCTGCAGGGCCGGTCAGACTTCGGTGAGACTGATCAAACTTCGATTCAAACTTCGATGAGACGGGTCAACCTGCACGCAACCAGGAGGAGTCGGCGGCCCGCGGCAACCCCGGCAAGCGCACTCCGGGAGACCAACCACCGGCCCTGGAGATCGTGGCGCACGCGCCTGTGCTCGATACGGCCGGCCTGGAGCACCTGGCCGACGCAGTCGCCGACACCCGCCGCTGCAACGACACCTTGCCCGTCACCCACCTGCGTACAGCGCTGGACGAAGCGGCGCGCGCGCCCGGGCCCACTGACATGCGGCACAGCTACGGCGGGCCCCGAAGCCGTGCTTCATGTCGCACCGCCCGGCGCAGCTCCTCGCTCTGCCACCCTTTTGGGTTGATTGCGGACCAGTGCCCGAAATTCGCTGTGCGTATCGGACACGATGCCGTGCATGTGGAGGGGGATTTCGTGGCTCCAACAGGTGCTGTGGGTAGTCGGTGTGGTGTCGGCGGGCTCGGGTCTGGCCGGCTTGTGGTGGGCCGTACCCGAGCTGCATGGCTCTCCCGACAGGTTCCACGAAGTGCTCGGCGTCGGTTTCGGTGCAATGGGGGTGATCGTCGGCACGGCGGCGCTCGCGGTCTCCTGGCTCGGCTACCGAGCCGATCGGCGTGAGTATGTGGGCGGCCTGCAGGTCGGCGGCATCGCGGACTCCTTGGCGCTGGCGGTACGTGGTCAGTGGGAAGCCGAGGCACGGCTGCGGCGGCTGAACGATCCCTACCCGCTGCCCGTGTCCTGGCGCCCCGCCGACGAGAACCTGGTGGAGCCCTGGTCCCTGCTCCTCCAGATGGCCAACCGACATGCCCCGCAGGGCCAGTGGGCCACGCGCCCTGACGACCTTGTCGGTGCCGACACCGAGATCACTGACGTCTTCACCTGCCGCTCCCCAGGCAGCCGCCTGCTCGTCCTGGGTGAACCCGGCGCTGGCAAGACCATGCTGCTCGTCGTCCTCCTGCTCGGCCTGCTCGACCGACGCAGCCCCGGTGGCCCCGTTCCGGTCATATTCCCGCTCGCCTCATGGAACCCAGGGCAGAGCCTGGATACCTGGATGGCGAACCGGCTCAGGGCCGACTACCCGGCGCTGAGCCAACACCCCACCGGGTTCGGCGGGCGGAACGCGGCCCGGGCCCTGCTGGACAACCGATTGATCCTTCCGATCCTGGACGGGCTGGACGAACTCGCGCCGTCCAGCCGCAGCACCGCGCTCGCCGCCATCAACGCCGCCCTTCCCCCGGGCCGACCATGGTCCTCTCGTCTCGGAGCACCGAGTACGGCGAGGCGCTGCGCCCCGACACAGGTGTCCCTCAGCGCCTCAACGGCGCCGCGGGCATCGTCCTTGAGCCACTCGTGTTGGGCACCGTCGCCGCCTACCTGCGCCGAGACGCCGGCGGCGAGGGCACTCCAGCCGCCGATCGCTGGAACCCAGTCCTCGACCGAATGACCCAACCGTCCCCGCTCACCACAGTGCTTGCCACGCCCTTGGCACTGTTCCTGGCCCGAACCATCTACAACCCACGCCCCGACGAAGCTGGCCCCTATCTGCCCGACCCCGCCGATCTCTGCGACACCGGCCGCTTCCCCAGCGAAACCGCGCTGCGTACACATTTGCTGAACGCCTTCATCCCCGCAGCCTTCCGCCCGCACTCGATCCACCCCGCCCCCTGGACATCCGCCCGCGCCGAACACATCTTGCGCAAGGTCGCCCGTCACCTGGAACGCAGACGGCACGGGACGGTGGACATCGCTTGGTGGGAACTCCGATACGCGTTGCCTGCCCCGGTGCTCGCAGCGGTCATCGGATCCGTAGTCGGCCTGTTCACGCTCGTGCTCTCAACCGCGGGCCGTGCCGCCTGGCTCCTCGGGGACTATTACTTCCCTTTCCTCGGCGACTGCGGGGTGCATTGCGACAATCCGGTAGGCAAGTGGCTACGTGGCTTCGGTGTCTTTCCAAACTTCCTCGCCGTCGTCCTGCCGATCCCTCTTGCGGATCATGCCTACCCTCCGGAAGACTGGTGGCTGCTGTTCCTTGACTGGCCCACCGGCGTGGCGAGCGCGTCGATCTACATCGCACTCGGCTTCATCGTTGGCGGTGTCGCACGGCTCGGAAGCCGCTCCGTCCCTGCCCGACGCCTCCGCTGGTCCTTCAATCTGCGTACTCTCGCTCTGGGCCTGCTCTGCTCGCTCACCACCGGAGTGTTTGTCGGACTGGGCTACGGCCGACTGGCCGGGCTCTCATGGGCCACTATCGCCTTGTCTATCTGCACCATCACCACCGGGCTGACGGCGCTATCCGCCGATGCCCGAACTGCTGCATCGCCGATTACCCTGCTGCGCGAAGACCAGCGTAGTTTCGCGCAGATTCTTCTCGTACCTGTCATTGCAGGCAGCCTCTTCCTCGGCCCTGGAATCGCGCTGGGTCACACCGGAACCGACGAGTACCTGGCGCTGAGCGACCATCTCGTGTTCCTGGGAAGCGGCTTCGGATTCTGGGTTGGATGCATCCTCGGCCTGGCACTCGCGCTGAACCGCACCGCCTCTGGACGCTTCATCCTGATCCGCCTCTACCTGATCCTCTTTTGGAGGATGCCGTGGAATGTGTTGGCGTTCCTCGACGACGCCCACCGAAATCGCGGCGTGCTGCGGCAAGTCGGGTCGGTCTACCAGTTCCGGCACGTCGATCTCCAGCGGCACCTCGCAACTCCTGACGCCACGCCGCCAGCCAGTCCGGCTGCGAATGCACCGCCGCCCTCTACCAATCCGCCTTCATGACCGCGTACGGGCAGGGCCTCTCGGTTCCGTGGCGACTACGACCAGTGCACGGTCAGCCTGTACCCCTCCCGATCTCCGGTACTGGTGACAGAAAGGCTGCCGAATGAGCACTTGTGACAAGTCGAATGCATTATTGGTGACAACCACTGTGCTTTGCGCGCTCGAAGCCGCAGGCCAGCTGGTGCCGATGGTGACAACTACCGTGCTTCGGCTCAGTTGTGACTGAGCGCTCCACCCGGCGGCTGAGCGGTCGAGTTGGCGGATTGGGCACTCTGTAGGTCAGGGCACTGGATCGAGCGGTCCGCGCCCTCGCGGCCGCGAGGGCACCAACGGAGGCGCGGGACGTTCTTGCACGTCAGGGCGCTGCAAGCTGAGCACTTCAGCTGGCGAGTGAGTGCTTCGGGTGGCGGATGTGAGCGTCATAGTTGGCGACTACGCCCGGTCCGCCGACGGAGAAGCATGGCCGTAGTAGGCGAGACCCTGTGTACGACCGGCCCCTGCATGCCAGGATCGATTCGGCGACACTGGGTCGCCCACAAGGCTTTGAGGTGGATATGCCCGAGCGGCAAACCGGCGTGGTGAAGTGGTTCAACGATGAGAAGGGCTTCGGCTTCATCACCCCGCAAGGGGGAGGTGACGACCTTTTCGTGCACTTCAAGTCCATCGAGTCTGATGGTTTCAAGTCCCTCAAGGAAGGCCAGACCGTCTCGTTTGTCGTCGAACATGGACAGAAGGGCATGCAGGCGGCGCAGGTCCGCCCGGAGTAACCCGCTTGGAGGCTGTGTGCCCGCGCCCCTTGACCGCAGTCCCGCAGAGTACGCGGTAAGGCCTCAGGCCAGGCAATGGCGTGCCCTGTGGCACCTCGGCATGCGTCGCCGGGGCGTGTGCCGCACGATGCTGGTGACGCCGGGACCCCGCCCGGGCCCGGTGAGGAACGGCTGGGAGCAGGCTCATGGAGAAGGGCAGACGCTATGACGCCCGTACCCGCCTGCTGGTCGGCGCCCAGCTGCGGGAGCTTTATGAGCGTGGGGCGTCCATCAGGGAACTGACCCGTGTCACCGGCCGTTCCCACGCCTATGTCCGGGGTCTGCTGCTGGAGGCCGGCGCGACGCTGCGCAGTGTCTGGGTGCCGGGGGATGCGGCTGCCGGTGCCGGGCGGGATGCGCCGTCGCTGGAGGGAGGCAAGCACTACGACGCCGATCAGCGTCGGCGGATCGGTGCCGAGTTGCGGGCGCTGTATGAGGACGGTGCCTCGATCCGGGACCTGACCCGTTCCACCGGGCGGTCCTACGGATTTGTCCACCGCGTCCTGCTGGAAGCCGGCGTCACCCTGCGCGGCCGGGGCGGGCCGCGGGTCCGAAGGGCCGGCCGGGGCCGGTAGCCGTGTGCGGTGGCCGCTGTCCGGCGGGCCAGTGCCGGGGAGGGGCCGCGTCCGGTGCGGGTGGCTTCTGGCAGTACGCCTGTGACGCGGATGGGCGGGCAATACAGTGCCGGGGTGGCTGACTACTCCCGCTTCATCAGGCAGCAGATTTCTTCCCGTCTGTACCGGCCGGACGGGCGGGTGGAGACCACGCGGGATCCGGCGGTGTGGACGATGGCACACCGCGGGTACAGCGGCAGCGGGCGGCTGGACGTATGGGTGTACGCCACGAAGCAGGAGGCCGTGCGCGAGGGCGCGAAGCTCGCGATGGCCTGCGGGATGGATGAGGATGCGCAGGCCTGCCAGGACTTCGGCGCCGGCCGCTGGCAGAAGGTCCTGGACCGTTAT
The DNA here is from genome assembly GCF_024519335.1 of Streptomyces telluris. NCBI lineage: Bacteria > Bacillati > Actinomycetota > Actinomycetes > Kitasatosporales > Streptomycetaceae > Streptomyces > Streptomyces telluris. Next base: position 6,849 of record NZ_JANIID010000043.1, on the reverse strand, counting down.
GAGGAAACCCATCCCGACACCCACCTGCTGCGGGTCCAGGCGGCCTTCCTGCAGTTCCCCGGGTAGGGCCGGCCCCGGCGTGCGGGGGGTGTCTCCTTGGTACCGGCCGGGCTGTGGGCCGCTCGCAGTCGCCCTTGGTTCTGTCAGCGCGATTGCTGTGCTGGTCACGAGGGCTGGGGGTCGGATGGCCTGCTCCGACGGGACGGGGCCTGTGCTCACGGTGCGATGGGGCGCCCGGGATGGGCGGGTGAGGCGGCGGGCCATGAGGGTGATCATGGACCAGGTGAGGTGGGCTTCGCTGTCGGAGATGAGCCTCTCGTAATCGCGCACGTTTCTGCGGGCGCGGCGGCGGCCGACTCGGCGGCCAGGTGCAGGTGGGTGGGCAGCCATGCCGGCGTGTGAGGGCCGGCCCCGGCCGTGGCCTTCGGGCCGAGGAGGGGTGCCAAAGCATCACGGCCCGGCTCATGTCCCGGCACGCGTCCCCAGCCTCGCCGCGGGCTCGGCGGCGAGGCCGGTGGTCACCCCGATGGCGTCCGGCGCGCTCGCCAGCGCACCCTGGAACTGTCCGTCCATGACCGGGGCTACGCAGCCGCCGTGCCGTCGGCCGCGGCCTCGTCGCCGGCGGGCTCGTGCACGCGCCTGAGGGCCATCCGCGCCTCGGCCACCTTCCCCTGCGCCACCGTGCTCCAGAAGGGGTGCGTGCCGACGGCGATCGACAGTTCCAGCGCACGGGCCCATAGAGCAGCTACCTGTTGCTGCTGCTCCTCGGTCCAGCCGGGGCTGTCGACTGGTGAAGAAGTAGTGTTGCGACCCCGCGCTATTCGGGGGGACTTTGGCGTCAGTGACGAGCTCGTCTCCCGTCTTCCCTCGTTCGTCCGCCACCGCATCAACGTGTTTGGCCGCTACTCCTTCCAGCTTTCCGGCCTACCTGGCGGCTTGCGGCCCTTGCGCGCCCCCGGGGGGGGGGTATCCGTCGACGCGTAGCCCGCTGGCCTGTGCTTCCACAGAGCACCCGAGAGCATCTGAGTTGCTATCGGATGTCTTGAAAGTCTGGCGTCCGAACGTCTGCTCTGGGTAGGGACTGGCTGTCGATCCGGTCCGTGCGGTTCGCGAAACGGTGTATCGCTGTGGCACAGGAGGAGGCGTTGTCGAAGGTGTCAGCAGCACAGGGGCCAAGTCTGACGGAGTTGTTCGACAGCCGGGGCGGGGCGCTCACCGAGCGGGGTGGGTGGGATGCGCGCATGCATTTGCAGGCCGTCGAGTTCGGTTGTCCGTGGCCGGTCCGCGCCGTGAACCCGCATCTCGGTGAGGTGCGTGAGGGTGCTGTGGCCTGGATGGAGTCGTTTGGCCTCGTCGGCGACAGGCTCCTGAACGCGGACCGGTACGCTCGGTGGCTGCTGGCGGAGAGCGCCGCCTGGTGGCATCCCGAGGCGCCCGCGGAGCGGCTGCAACTGGCCGCCGACTACGTGGGCTGGGTGTTCACCCCTTTCGATGACGTCTTCGATGGCCCCGTCGGCCGGGACCTGGCGGCCACTGGGACGATCTGCCAGGCACTCACAGCCGTCCTCGACGCACCCGACGCCTCCGTCCCCGCCAACGCGCCACCTCGGGTGCGTGCCTTTGCTGATCTCTGGCGGCGGAGTCGGCAGGGCCGCACGCCGGAGTGGGTGGGGCGGGCGACGGTTCACTGGCGGGAGTACTTCGCGGCGCAGGTCGCCGAGGTCGGCAACCGGGTTCACGGGCGGGTGAGCACGCTGCGGCAGCTGGTGGTGATCAAGTGTGCGTACCCGATCTTCGACATGGCCGAGGTCGTGGGCGACTTCGAGGTCCCGCCTGTGGTGTGGCACGCGCCGCTGTTCGCCGAGATCCGCGACTGCATGGCGGAGATCATTACTGCCACCAACGACTTGGTCTCCGCCGACAAGGAAGCCCAGGCTGGCGACGGCAGCAACAACCTGCTGCTGATCGCGGAGCGGCGCGACGGCCTTACCCGCCCCCAGGCCTTCGAACGGCTCAGACGCATGGTGCACGAGAGGTTCGAGCGTGTCCTGGCGCTCGAGGAGCAGGCCGGTGACTGGGACGTCCTGCTGACCGAGGCCCAGCGCCATGAGGTGCGGCGGTATCTGGACTGCCTGCACGACATCGTGGCCGGTGACAACCGCTGGGAACGTGTCAGCGGCCGCTACCACTGACCATCCCCACCGGTCCTGTCCCGAGAGGATAAGGAACAGATGACGCCGCCTTTGCCCGGTTCCGCACCTGCGGGGGGTATGGGTACCCTGCCTGCCCTGCCGTGTGTGCCGGGCGCCGTCCCGGTCCTGGGCCACGCTCTGGCCCTGCTGCGGCGCCCGCTGGAGTTCCTCCGGGACCTGCCCGCCCATGGGGACGTCGTCCAGATCCGTCTCGGCCCTGCCCGGGCCGTCGTGGTGTGCACCGCGGAACTCACCCAGCAGGTCCTGCTCGACGACCGGACCTTCGACAAGGGCGGCCTCCTGTACGACCGGACCCGGGAGGTCATCGGCGCCAGCCTCGCGGCAAGCCTCCACCCCCAGCATCGCCGCAAACGCCGCCTGGTCCAGCCCGCCTTCCACCCCGACCGCACCCACGGATACGCGCAGATCATGACCACCCGGATCACTGAACTCCGGGACTCCTGGCACGACGGGCAGACCATCGACGTCCGCGCCGAAGCCCTCGGCCTCACGTCGCGCATCCTCATGGCGGCCATGTTCGCCAGCACCCTGCCCGCCCCCGCACTGGAACGGGCCCTGGAGGAGATGAACACCATCTCCCACGGACTCCTGCGGCAGACGATCACACCCCCTGCCCTCAACCGCCTGCCTACCCCGGCTAACCGGCGCTACCGGCAGGCCCAGCGCACCCTGCGCGCCATCCTCGACACCGCCATCACCGGGCACACCCCCACCGGCGGCGGAACCGACCTGCTGTCGGTCCTCCTCGCTCAAGGGACCTGCGAACACCCCGCGAAAGATGCCCTGACCACCGACGAGGTCTGCGACGAACTCGTCACCTTCTTCATCGCTGGAACCGAGACCACTGGCCTCACCGTCGCCTGGGCCCTTCACCTCCTCGCCCGCCACCCCGCGATCGCCTCCCGGCTCCACGCCGAAGTCGACACTGTCCTCGCTGGCGGCGCCGCGCACCATCACCACCTGCCCGACCTGCCGCTGACCCAGCAGGTCATCACCGAGACCCTGCGCCTGTATCCACCCGGCTGGCTCTTCACCCGCTGCGCCACCACCGACACCCACCTGGCAGGACACCCCGTCCCCGCCGGCACCAGCGTCATCTACAGCCCCTATCTCGTTCACCACCTGGCCAGTCAGTACCCCGACCCCGAACGCTTCGACCCCGACCGGTGGGCTGATCCCCGCTGCCCTCCGCCACGGGGTGCCTATATCCCCTTCGGTGGCGGCGGCCGCAAATGCGTCGGAGACCAGTTCGGCATCACCGAAGCCGTTCTCGCCCTGGCCACCCTGACCGCCCGCTGGCACTTCACCCCCGCCCCGTGCCACCAGCCCCGGCCCCGCACCCACCTCATGCTCTACCCCGACGACCTCCACTTGAAGGTCACCACCCGCGCCGCCATCACGACGTCGAGGAGTGAACCGGAATGACCGCCATCACTATCCACCCGGACCGCGCCGCCTACGCAAAGGTTTGGTGCGACCTGTGGACGCCGCCCTTCTCCCGTGAGGAGAGCCTCGGCTTCTACGCTGAAGACGGCGTGATGCTCGACCGCAGCTTCGGCGTCGAGATCCGCGGCCACCAGGCCCTCGGTGACTACTTCCAGCAGATCGTCGACGCCGTTCCGGAGATGAACGTCACCGTCATCAACCACTTCTCCGCCCCCACCTTCGAGGTCATCGAGTGGCAGTGGGCAGCCACCTTCCGCAAGGACCTGCCGGTCCTGGGAATGGAACAGTCCCTCGTCGGCAAATCCTTCGACATTAACGGCATCAGCGTCGTGAGTTTCGGCGCCGATGGCCGTATCACTCACGAGGTCGACCACTGGAACAAGGCCGAGCTGCTGCGGCAGATCGGCCTCCTGGGCTGACAGCCGTCCCGCTGTCCCGGCACGGAGAGCAGCGCGCTGGTCCAGCAGCGCGCGAGCATGCCCAGGCAAGAGCCGCATCAGCCCGGTGTCCTGGCAGATGCCGAGGCGGCAGAGCCGGCCTGGCGTCAGCCAGCGGGGCGGGACCACTCGCGCCCGGACTCCGGCGGGCCCGGCGCCGTGTACACCCGCGCCGCGCTCGGTCTGCTGGACGCGGCCCACGCGGCGGTCGCGGCCGCGGTTGCCGCCGACCGCGCCGCCGGCGACGGCTGGGCCGCGATCGGCGCGGCACTGGGCGTCAGCGAAGACACCGCAGCACGCCGCTACCGGCGCTGACGGGCATTGCGGTGTGTCGGCCTGGTGACAGTGACACTGTCTCAGTTCTGTGTGTTCTCGCTGCTGCGGGCGTTGGACGACGGAGCGGGCGCTGTCATGGGGCGATACACCCCCGCAGGACGCCGAGGGGACTGCCACCCGGGGACGCCCGGGTCGGCACGGCCGCGCCCCACCCCAGGCGCCGCCCGGTGAAGGGTGGGGCGGGAGACTGGGCGGGTGAGCATCCCGAACCCCGCCCCCGCCCCTGCGCCCGGTCTGGGGCGTGGCCGTCGCGCCCTGATCCCCGCCGACGACGACACCGACCTGCAGTCGCCAGCCGCCCGCGCCCGCGCCGCCCTGGCCGCTGTCCAGACCGTGCCCGTTCCCCTCGTCGTCCTCGGCGGGATCGCCGGCCTCATGGAAGAGCTGGAGCGCCTGGCCGAAGCAGCCGGGGAAGACGGCAACCAGCAGGCCGCCCGGGAGACGCTGGCGTACCTGCGCACCATCAGCGGCTGACGCTCGCGGCCCCCGCCGTGACATCGCCCGGCGGTGTGTCGTTGGCCGGGTGGGTGCACGAACCCCGTGTGCCGGTGCCTGAAGGAGAGACCCCCTCCGGGCACCGGCACCAGGGTCAGGTGGCCCGGTCGAGCCGGAGAACGGCGACGGCCCCGTAGCCCCTCGCAGGAACTCGGGGGAGTGCCCGGGGGTCCCAGGGCCTGCACGCACTCCAGTGCGATGTCGCGGGCCCCGGGGGCAGCGAAAGATCCCAGGGCCCGCCCAGCGTGCCCGGGGTCCCGTCCGGCAGCCGTCAGGCCGCCGCCCACTCCAGCCCGAGGGCGGCCAGCGCGCCCAGCTTGTCGGCAGTCAGCTTCCCCCGCCGGGTCCTGGTGTTGGACAGGAATACCCCGAGTTTGACCTCTGTCCCGTCTTCCAGCCGCTCGACGTGGCCCCTGGGGACGGTTAGGGAGCCCGTGCGCGTCTTGTACTGGGCCAGGGCGGCAACGCCCCGCTCGAACGCCCCAGCGCCGCCCCTGGACGGTTTGGCGGGCGCTTGCTCGGGGGGCAGCGGCTCGATGCCCAGGTTCTGCAGGCGTTCGCGCTGCCCGTCCGTCAGCCCCTGCCAGACGGCATGCCGGCGTTGCTTCTGGAGCCACCTGCCGACGTCCATCCCGTGGACGGTGACGCCGGGCAGAACCTGCGCCTGGTCCTCACCGGCGAGGAGCTCGCGCACGGCCGCGTAGTGGCGCTGCCAGTCCGCCGGCCAGGCGGGGTTCCAGTCCTCGTCCACCTCACGCAGCGCCTGCTCCCACTCGGGGTGACTGTCGAGCGCACCGGGCCGGCGGAGGTTGGACAACCATTGCCCCAACGGCCGGTCCAGCGCCGTAGCGGTCCGCGGTGCACACAGCGTCCAGTGCTCCTCGCAGTACGCCCGCGCAGCTTCGAGGTTCTCCTGGAACCGCTCGTCCGCGACACTCCAGACCATCCCGAGCTGCTCCAGCCGGCGTGCCCGTACCCCGGTCATCTGCCCGGCCGCGTACGCCCGTCGTTGTTCTGCGACCCATTGCCCAAGGGGAGTTGCGCCCTCTTTGTGTCCATATGGCACTCTGGCGTGCTGCTCGCGTTCGACGAACGCTTTGAGCTTCGCCCACCCTCGCGCCCAGTCCTGCCGCTCGGTGTCGATCACGTTGAACGACACCGACTCGGCGACCATCACCGGGTCGCGGGGGGCGGCAAAGCGCAGCAGCAGCCGGGCTTCTTCTGCGCCTTCCTCCGGCTCCGTTCCGATATACACGGACGGCTGCGCGATATCCTTCTGTGGCTCCTGGGGAATCGCGAGGAGCTCGACCGCCTCTTCGTCGTGAGCCCGAAGACCCTCCAATACCTTCACCAAAGGCCGGTAAGAGGCCGAGGTGAACATGTCTTCCGGCTGTTCTCCGGGCTGGAGGAATACCGGAACAATCAACGACGCCAGTTTCCCTTCCCGGGCTTCTGCCGCAGCGCCCGCCCGATCGCCTGCACGATGTCATGCGGCGCGCCCTTCGGGTCCAACAGGGCTACTGAGTCCACCGCTCTGATGTCGACGCCCTCGCCCAAAACGCGACAATTCGAAAGCACGGCCCGCCGCGCGGTGGTGCCGAAACCGCCCAGCACCTCCCGCCGACGCGCGGCCGGATGCTCCCCGCACAGCCAGTCCGCCCAGATACGCGCCGGGTACGTCTCCGGCTGATCGGCATGCAGCTTCGCCGCAACCCGCGGAAGCCCTTCCGCGTACGCCTGCGCCTCTATCGTCCGGTGATGGAACGTGATGCACGTATTCAGCCGGTGCTCCGCCATCGTCCGCAGCAGCGCCGCATGCAGCGCCCCGATCCGCTCCCCGCGCACCTGTTCGCCGTGCCGCTCCTCGCCCATGAGCCGCTCGGGGGTGACGTCGGGGTCCTGGAGCTCGACCACGATGATCT
>NZ_JANIID010000042.1:0-51732 GCF_024519335.1 Streptomyces telluris | reverse complement strand
CTCTCAGTGGCCCTGCTCGTCGCGGCGGCGCTGCCAGCGCTGCTCGATGCGATCCATCATGCTGCGGCGCGGGCGCATCTGGCCACGGCCGCCCAGGGGCCCCGCCGGGCCCGTCCCCTGCTGCGCACCGGGCCTGGGCGCCTTGCGCCAGCCGGTGACGGCGAGCGCCGCGCAGCCCAGCATGACGAGGAAGCCGACCACACTGATCCAGTACTGCCCCTGAATCATCACGCCGGTCATCAAGAGCGCGATACCCACCAGAAACCCGGCGACCGCCTGGTAGACCCGTCGCCGGGTGTACGTGCGCAGGCCGCTGCCCTCGAGCGCTGTCGCGAACTTGGGATCTTCGGCGTACAGCGCTCGCTCCATCTGCTCGAGCATGCGCTGCTCGTGCTCCGAGAGCGGCACGGAGTCCTCCTACTCGTCGGTCGCGGGGGGCGACCGGGTGCGACCCTTTCAGGATAGGCAGGGAATCGCCCCCGTGAAACCCGCCCCTCTGCGCCAATCCGCCCACCGATGTCCGTGTGGCGATCGGTGGTGTCGGGACGTACATTCCCGGTTCGCCGAACGGCCATGCCGGACGGCGTCCCCCGATCATACGGGGCGAACCAGCTGATCGGGTGGTGTGTGACCTACAGCGCGCAGTCAGCCACGTTCGGCCAGTACATGCAGCTGGGTGGCCACCGAGTGGAAGGCCGGCAGCGCGGCCGCGGCGGCCTCCAGCTGGGCGAGCGCCTCCCGGGCCCCGGGCTCCGCGTCGAGCAGCACGCCGGGCACCAGATCGGCGAAGACGCGCACGCCGTGCACGGCGCCCGCCTCCAGGCCCGCGGCGGTCACGAGCTCCGTCAGCTGCTCGGCGGTGAACCGGCGCGGCATCGGGTCGCCCGCGCCCCAGTGGCCGGCCGGGTCGGTGAGGACCTGGCGGGCCTCGGCGAAGTGCCCGGCGAGCGCACGGGAGAGGACGGCGCCGCCGAGGCCCGCGGCCAGCAGGCTCAGGGTGCCGGCGGGGCGGAGCGCCTCGATGACGTTGCGCACGCCCTCGGCGGGGTCGTCCACGTACTCCAGGACGCCGTGGCACAGCACCACGTCGTAGGCGCCGCGGTCCACCACGTCGAACAGGCCGTGGGCGTCGCCCTGGACGCCGCGCACCCGCTCGGCGACACCGGCCTCGGCGGCCCGGCGCTCCAGCGCGAAGAGGGCGTTGGGGCTGGGGTCGACGACGGTGACGCGGTGGCCGAGCGCCGCGACGGGCACCGCGAAGTGGCCGGAGCCGCCGCCGGTGTCGAGCACGTCCAGCACGCCGCCGTCCGGGCCGGCGGCCTTCACCCGGCGGTCCAGGGCGTCGCGCAGGACCTCCCAGACCACGGCGGTACGCAGGGACGCCCGGGGGCGCAGCGGGTCTGACACGGCGGGTGGCTCCTCGGCGGTGGCGAACGGTTGCGTGCGCCCCAGCCTAATGGGCCGTGCCGGGGGCCGGGACGACGCGGCCGCCCGGCCCGGCGCGGCGCCGTGCGGGGCGCTCCGGGCGAGGGCTCCGGCCTGCACGAATACCCGTGCGGCCACGCGAGGTTGACGCAGGCGCGGGGGCCGTGGGGCGGGCAGGGAGAATCACCTCATGGACAGCAGCAGTACGCGCCGTCAGAACACCCGGCGAAAGCTCTTCGACGCCGCGGTGACCCTCATCGCCGAACAGGGCTTCTCCTCCACCACCGTGGACGAGATAGCGGAACGGGCCGGGGTGGCCAAGGGCACCGTCTATTACAACTTCGCGAGCAAGACCGATCTGTTCGAGGAGCTGCTGCGGCACGGCATGGAGCTGCTGACCGGGGCGCTGCGGGCCGCGGCCGACGAGACGGCCGAGCGCGGCGGCGGCGCGGCCGAGGCGCTGGACGCGATGATCCGCGCCGGGCTGGACTTCGTGGCGCGCCGCCCGGCGCTGGCCCAGCTCTACGTCGCCGAGCTGTGGCGCACCAACCGGGCCTGGCGCCCGACGCTGACGCGGGTGCGGCAGCAGGCGGTCGAGGTGATCGAGTCCGTGCTGCGGGAGGCGGCCGCGGAGGACGACCCGGCGGCCGGGTCCGACGTCGCCCTGACGGCGTCCGCGCTGTTCGGGATGGTGCTCGTGACGGCGCTGGACTGGCAGTCGTTCCAGCCGGAGCGGTCGGTGGACGAGGTCCACGCGTCGCTGGCGCGGGTGTTACAAGGACGCCTGGGCGGCGTGGTCCGCTAGCGCGGCGGTGCCGTTCCGGAGGCGGCCGAATCCCCCTCGGCCGCCTCCGGAACGGCGTTCCCCCGTGTGCTCCCCCGAACCCCCCTGCGGGGCCCCCGCCCCCCGGTCACGTCGGGGGTGCCGCGCCGTTCCGCAGCCCCGTGCCGGCGGTACCGGCGCCGCGCCCCTTCCGTGGGCACCACTCTTCCGCCCGGCGGGCCTCCGGCCCATCCGCGCGCCTACTCATCTCCTCCTCTGAGTACAGGTACTCACCCCTGGGCGTTCAGCCCCAGGCACGCCCCGCCCGGAACCCCTCGTCCGGGCCCTGCGGACCGGTGCCGCCCGGCGCTGCCGGTGCCGTCGGCGACGCCGGATAAAGTCGCCCCCATGGCACGGATTGCGGTGATCGGCGCCGGGATGGGCGCGATGGCTGCCGCCGCCCGGCTGGCCGTCGCGGGCCACCGGGTGACGGTGTACGAGAAGGCGGCGACGCACGGCGGAGGCGTCGGGCGCATGACCCGGGACGGCTTCGCCTTCGACACGGGGCCGGGGCTGCTGCACCTGCCGGCCGTGTACCGCGACCTGTTCGTCAAGACGGGCAAGGAGTCGCTGGAGCAGAGCGTCGGCCTGGTCCAGGTGGATCCGGCGAGCGCGCACGTCTTCGCCGACGGCACCTCCGTCGCCCTGCCCAACGCCTCCCGGGCCGGGGTGGTGCAGGCCCTCGACGAGGCCGTGGGCGCGGGCGCGGGCGAGCGCTGGAGCGAGCTGGTGAACCGGGCGCGCGCGGTGTGGGACGCCACGCGCCGCCCCCTGCTGGAGGAGCCCCTGCTCGACGACCCCGAGTATCTGGAGGCCCTGGGGCACGACCCCTACCCGGGGCTGCGCAAGCGCGGGCTGTTCCGGCGGAGCACCCCGCCCGTGCTCGCGGCCGTCGCCGGGCGGGAGCTGAAGGACCCCCGGCTCACGGCCCTGTTGGAGAGCCACGCCCTGGCGTACGGGCTCGATCCGCGCCGCGCCCCCGCGAGCGCGACGGTCCTGCCGTATATGGAGCAGACCTTCGGCAGCTGGTACGTGCGCGGCGGGATGCGCGGCCTGGCCGACGCCGTCCACGCGCGGTGCCTGGCGCGCCGGGTGGAGTTCGCCCTGGGCACGGAGGTCACGGCGGTCGTCGAGAAGGACGGCCGCGCGGCCGGGGTGGAGCTGGCGGACGGGCGCACGGCCGAGGCCGACACGGTGGTCGCCGGCGTCTCGCCCGGGCTGCTGCGGCGCCTCGCCCCGGCGGCCTGCGGGCCCGCCGTGCGGCCCGGCCCGCCGGTGCCGCCCGGACGCTTCACGCTCTTCCTGGCGCTCCGCGGGGCGCGGCCCGCCGCGACCGCCCACCGCACGGTGATCCACGCGCCGGACCGCGGCGCGGAGTTGGAGGGGATCTTCGGCGAGGGCGCGCGCGGCCCCGCCGCGCTGCACTACCGGCCGACGGTGACCGTACTGCGCCCGGACGATCCGGACGTCCGCCCGGACGACGGCCACGAGGCCGTCACGCTGACCGCCACGGTCGCCCCGCACGGCCCGGTGGACTGGAGCGACGAGGCGACGGCGGCCGCCTTCGCCGAGCGCGTGCTCGACGCCGCGGAAGGGGTGCTGCCGGGGCTGCGGGAGCGCCTGCTGTGGCACGAGGTGCGCACGCCCGCCGACACCGAGCGCGCCACGGGCGCCGAGGGCGGGGGCGTTCCGGCACCGGTGCTGGCCGGTGCCGGGGGAGCCTTCCTCCGGGCCGCCAATGCGACGTCGCTGCCGGGCCTGTACCTGGCGGGCGGATTCGCCCACCCCGGCGGCGGGCTGGCGCACGCGGGGATGTCCGGGACGATGGCCGCGGGCCTGATCGTCTCCGGGGCGGACTGGCGCGGCTCCCAGTAGGCGGCGGTTGCCCGCGTGGGCCCCGCCGCGGGAGCGGCGGGGCCCACGGTCAGTAGCGGACGGTCAGTAGCGGGGCTGCTCGTTGTGGTGCTCGCTGTACTGCTCGCCGTAGCCCGGCGCCTGTCCCTGCCCCTGTCCGGGGAGTTGCTGGGGGTAGCCGGGGTAGGGCTGCTGGGCGTAGCCCTGCGGGACGGGCGGGTAGTCGCCGTCGCGCTGCTGCGGCACCCAGACGCCGCCGGGCGGGGTGTCCGTGTCGTACTGCGGGGCGGGCGCGTAGGCCTCGGCGGGGTGGCCGCCCATGCCGTAGGGCTGCGGGGCGGGCTGCTGGTACTGCCCGTAGGAGTCGTACGGCTCGTAGGCCTGCTGCCTGCTGCCGATGTAGGGGTCGGAGTACGCGGCGTACTGTCCCTGCCCGTAGTCGAATTGACCGGGCTCGGTGGGTGCGCCGGGCGCCGCCGGGACCTGGGTGCCGTAGGGGTCGGCGTACGGGGCGGGGCCGTGGTCCGGTGCGGGAGCGGAGGCGGTGCCGTAGCCGCTGTCGCCGTAGCCGCCGTAGGCCGCGTCGCCCGTGGTGCCGGGGGCGGGGACGGCGTGCTGCTGGTGGTCGGCGCCGGGCGGGCCGGGGTCGCACGCGGGCTCCGCGAGCGGGGGAACGGCGGGCATGGCCGCGGTCTCGTCGAGCGGCGGGGCCTCCGACCGCTCCGTCCTGCGGCGGCGGCCGGCGCGCGGCTCCTTCACGGCATCGTCCTCGGCGGCCGGCTTCCCGGCACGCCTACCGGACTTGACACCCCTTCCAGACCTACCACCCGTACCGGACTTCTCTTCCGTACCGGACTTGTCGAACTCGCCTGCGTCGTCAGCGTTGCCGGCCTTGTCCCGGCGGAGCGCCCAGCCGCGGGAGAAGCCCCGGCGGAAGGAGAGCGTCACGTACGTCTGCCCGACGGCGAAGGCCACCGCGCCCGCCGCGATGACCGCGACGGACGGGATGACGACGCCCGCGACGACGCCGAGGAAGCCGGCGAAGGCGAGGAGGCGCCAGCGCAGTCGCGCCTTGTACTGCAGCAGCACTTCGCCGAGCAGCCAGAGCGCGACGACGCCGAACGCGATGTAGAGGACCGTCCAGCCCATTTACGCCCCTCTCGTGGCCGGCGCCTTCGAGGGGCCGGCCGTCAGGACCGCTGGTGCAGTCCCAGATTCTCGTAGATTTCCAGCGTCGCCGTGGAGTGGTTCAGGGTAATGAAGTGCAGCCCGGGAATCTCCTCGGCCATCAACCGAGCGCACAGCTCCGTGGCGTACTCGATCCCGATCGAGCGTACAGCGGCCCGGTCGTCCTTGACCGCGAGGATCCGCTCGGCCAGCGCCGGGGGGAACGCGGCATTGCTGAGCTGCGCGAACCGCTCGATCTGACGGACGTTGGTGACGGGCATGATCTCGGGGATGATCGGGGTGTCGCAGCCGGCGGCGGCCACCCGGTCGCGCAGCCGGAGGTAGTCCTCGGGGTAGAAGAACATCTGGGTGATGGCGAAGTCCGCACCCGCGCGGCACTTGTCCACGAAGTACCGGATGTCGGTGTCCCAGTCGGTGGAGCGCGGGTGCATCTCCGGGAAGGCGGCGACGCCGACGCAGAAGTCGCCGGACTCCTTGATGAGGCTCACGAGGTCGGCGGCGTAGTGCAGGCCCTCGGGGTGGCGCACCCACTCGCCCATGGGGTCACCGGGCGGATCGCCGCGCAGGGCGAGCATGTTGCGGATGCCGACGTCGGCGTACTGGCCGATGATGTTGCGCAGCTCGGCCTTGGAGTGGTTGACGGCTGTCAGGTGGGCGACGGGCGTGAGCGTCGTGTCGGTCGCCATGCGCTCGGTCACCCGCACGGTGCCCTCGCGGGAGGAGCCTCCCGCGCCGTAGGTGACGGACACGAAGGTCGGGCCGACGGCCTCGATCCGGCGGATGGCGTCCCAGAGGGTGCGCTCCCCCTTCTCGGACCTCGGGGCGGCGAACTCGAAGGAATACGACCGCTCGCCTGAGGCGAGCAGCTCACGCACCGTGCGCGCGTGGTCTGTCCTGGTGGAGGCGGTACCAAGGGCCATACCGGCAAGTTAACCAGCGGTCCCCGCGGCCCCCAACCCACTTCTGCGATTTGCCCGATAGGCCGGTATCCCGTCCGGCATGCGGACGGATCTTCATGTTCCGTTGACGCTCCGTTGACGTTCCCGGCCGCCGCGGGGCGGCACGGGCGGGCCTCAGAGGCGCTCGCGGACCCTCTTGGCCAGCTCCGCCGCGGCCGCTGCGGGGTCGTCCGCCTCGGTGATCGCGCGGACCACGACGACCCGGCGGGCGCCGGCGTCGAGCACCTGCTCCAGATTGCCCAGGTCGATGCCGCCGATCGCGAACCAGGGGCGCTCGGCGCCGAGGGCCGCCGCGTGGCGGACCAGGGGCAGGCCGGGGGCGTGCCGGCCCGGCTTGGTGGGGGTGGGCCAGCAGGGGCCGGTGCAGAAGTAGTCCACACCGGGCTCGGCGGCCGCGGCGTCCACCTCGGCCTCGGCGTGCGTCGACCGGCCGATCAGCACCTCCCCGCCGAGGATGGCGCGTGCGGCGGGCACCGGCAGGTCGCCCTGGCCCAGGTGCAGCACGCCGGAGCCGGCGGCGTGGGCGACGTCGGCGCGGTCGTTGACCGCGAAGAGCCTGCCGTGGCGCCGGGCGGCGTCGGCGAAGACCGCGAGGTGCTCCAGCTCCTCGCCCGCCTCCATGCCCTTGTCGCGCAGCTGGACGATGTCGACACCGGAGGCGAGGACCGCGTCGAGGAATTCCGGCAGGTCGCCCTGGCGCTTGCGGGCGTCGGTGCACAGGTACAGCCGGGCGTCGGCGAGGGCGTCGCGGGCGGTGGCGGACATCGGGTGGTTCCCCCCGGGTCGGCGGTGTGCGGGCGGGGGCGTGCCCCGCCCGCACACCGGACGGTACTGACGGGCGCGGTCACCGCGCCCTGAAACGGATCGGGTCCCGGAACGGGCCGGGCCCCCGGGCTGCCCGGCGGCTCAGACGGCGAGCGCCTGGGCGCGCCGCTTCACCTCCGTGCCGCGGTTCTCCCGCAGGGCGTCGGCCGGGGTGCCCGGCAGGCTCTCGTCGGGGGTGAACAGCCACTCCAGCATCTCCTCGTCGCTGAAGCCGTCGTCCCGCAGCAGCGTCAGGGTCCCGGCCAGGCCCTTGACGACCTTGCCCTCGCCGATGAAGGCGGCGGGCACCATGAGCACCCGGTTCTCACCTCGGCGCACGGCGATCAGCTGGCCCTCCTTCACCAGCTGCCGCACGCGCGTCACCTCCACGCCGAGCTCCTCGGCGATGTCGGGGAGGTTGAGCCAGGCGGGAACAAGCGCGTCGATCTTTGCGTCAATCTCGGTCACGGGACAAGCCTGCCATCTGGCGCTGACAGCCGGTAGCCGGGTTGACCCGACCCGGGCGCGTCACAGCACCGCGGCCTTCAGCGGCACCGACGCGTCGGCGGCCCTGGCGCGGTCCAGGGAGGCGCCCTTCTCGATGAGCTTGCGGCCCTGGGCCAGGTCCCTGGGACGGCCGACGGCCAGCAGGGCGACCAGGACGCCGGCGCGCAGCCAGCACACGCTCCAGGCGGCGCTCGCGGGGTCGCCGCGCCACAGCATCTCGTCGGCGGCGGCGTGGTGGCCCGCGTACTGCACGAACCGCCCGAACTGCTCGGACCAGAAGTACGGCACCGGGTCGTAGGAGGGCCCCTCGGCCGGGCCCAGCACGATGTTCGCCGCGACGGTCCGCGGCCCCTGCATCGCGTTGTCCCAGTGGTGCACGAGCAGCCGTTCGCCGTAGCGGGCGGAGGGGAACGACGCGCAGTCGCCGACCGCGTAGACGCCGGGCAGCGAGGTGCGCAGCCGCTCGTCGGCGAGGACGGCGCGGTCGTCGCCGAGCGCGATGCCGGAGCCCTCCAGCCAGCCGGTCGCGGCCCGCGCCCCGACGCCGACGACCACGGCGCCGGCCGTCAGCCGCGTGCCGTCGGCCAGCACGACCGCGTCGTCCTCCACGGTGGTCACCCGCGCGCCGAGCATCAGCCGGGCGCCGCTCTCGGCGTACCAGGGGGCCATCCGGGCGGCGACCTCGGCGGGCAGGGCGCCGGCGAGGACGCGGTCCGCGGCCTCGACCACGGTCACCTCGCAGCCCGCCTCCCGGGCGGCCGTCGCGACCTCGGCGCCGATCCAGCCCGCGCCGACGGCCACGACGTCGTGCTGCGCGGCCAGGACCGGACGCAGCCGCACGGCGTCGTCGAGGGTGCGCAGCAAGTGGACGTTGGGCAGGCCCTCGCTGCCGGGCAGCCGGACGGGCTCGGCGCCGGTGGCGATGACCAGGACGTCGTAGGGGACCGGCCCGGAGGCGGTGTCCACCAGGTGCTCGGCCGGGCGCAGGCCGGTGGCCTCCCGCCCGAGCTGGAGGTCTATCCCCAGCAGGGCGAAGTCCACCTCGAACGCGGAGCCGTCGGCCTTGCCCAGCAGGACGGCCTTGGAGAGCGGGGGCCTGTCGTACGGGGGGTGCGGCTCGGCGCCCAGCACGGTGACGGTGCCGGCCCAGCCGAGCTCGCGCAGCGCGACCGCGGTCTGCACGCCGGCCATTCCGGCACCCACGATGACGACGCGCCGCTCACGGGCGGCAAGAGGTTCTTCCCGGTGCTCGCTCACCCGATCACTGTAGGACGACGGCCGTGCGCGACCGGGGCCAGGGCCCGCCCGGCGGGTCTTCTCCCGCGCCGCGGGGCGCCCCGGTCCGGCCTTCCGGTGGGTTCGCGGCGCGTACTAGGGTGGCCGGTGCACGCACTCGCGGGAGCCCGGACGACCGGGCTGAGAGGGAGGCTGGACGGCCTCCGACCGTACGAACCTGATCCGGGTCATGCCGGCGAAGGGAGGGGCTGGACACCTCATGGCCGCGTCGACGACCACACCGGGCGCACCGACCGCGCCGACCGTTCCCGCCTGCGACGTCCTCGTCGTGGGCGGCGGGCTCATCGGGCTCGTCACCGCCTGGCGCGCCGCGCAGCGCGGGCTGCGGACCGCCGTCGCCGACCCCGCACCGGGCGGCGGCGCGGCGCGCGTCGCCGCCGGGATGCTGGCGGCGGTGACCGAGCTGCACTACGGCGAGGAGGCGCTGCTCGCCCTCAACCTGGCCTCCGCGCGCCGCTACCCGGACTTCACGGCGGAGCTGGAGGAGGCCAGCGGCGTCGCCACCGGCTACCGGGCGTGCGGCACGCTGGCCGTCGCCCTCGACGCCGACGACCGCGAGCACCTGCGCGAACTGCACGCCCTGCAGCAGCGCTCCGGCCTGGACTCGCAGTGGCTCACGGGCCGCGAGTGCCGCCGCCTGGAGCCGATGCTCGCGCCCGGCGTACGCGGGGGGCTACGGGTGGACGGGGACCACCAGACCGATCCCCGCAGGCTCGCGCGGGCGCTGCTCACGGCCTGCGAGCGGGCCGGGGTCGCCTTCCACCGGGCCGGGGCCGCCCGGCTGCTGCTCGCCGGGGACCGCGCCGCGGGCGCCGAGCTCACGGACGGCCGCCGCGTCGCCGCGGGCCAGGTGGTGCTCGCCGCGGGCAGCCGCAGCGGGACGCTGGCGGGCGTCCCCGCCGACGTCCTGCCGCCCGTGCGCCCCGTCAAGGGCCAGGTGCTGCGGCTGCGCGTCCCGGAGGCGTACGCGCCCTTCCTCTCCCGCACCGTGCGGGCGGTCGTCCGCGGCGGGCCGGTCTACCTGGTGCCGCGCGAGAACGGCGAGCTCGTCCTCGGCGCGACCACCGAGGAGCTGGGCTGGGACACCACGGTCACCGCCGGCGGCGTCTACGAGCTGCTGCGCGACGCCCACGAGCTGGTGCCCGGCATCACCGAGCTGCCCCTGGTGGAGACCTCCGCCGGGCTGCGCCCCGGCTCCCCCGACAACGCCCCCCTCCTCGGCCCGACCGCCCTGCCCGGGCTGCACGCCGCCACCGGCCACCACCGCAACGGCGTCCTCCTCGCCCCGCTGACCGGCGACGTCATGGCCGAGGTGCTCACCACCGGGCGCCTCCCCGAAGAGGCCCGCCCCTTCACCCCCCGACGCTTCTCGAACGCGCTGCAGGAGCTGCCCGTATGAACCCCAGCGACCCCACCGACAACCCCGAGGCCCGCATGGGCATCAGCGTCAACGGCGAGCACCGCGAGGTGCCCCACGGCCTGACCCTCGGCGCTCTCGTCGCGAGCATGAGCTCCGCGCCCGGCGGCGTCGCCGCCGCCGTCAACGAGGCCGTCGTGCCGCGCGGCCAGTGGGCCGCCACCCGGCTCGGCGCGGGCGACCGCGTCGAGGTCCTCACCGCAGTGCAGGGGGGCTGATCAGCACTGATGGCGGACGATCTGCTCACCATCGCCGACACCACCTTCGGCTCCCGGCTGATCATGGGCACCGGCGGGGCGCCCAGCCTCGACGTCATGGAGCGCGCGCTGCTCGCCTCCGGCACCGAGCTGACCACCGTCGCGATGCGCCGCCTGGACGCGAGCGTCCGGGGCTCCGTGCTGTCCGTGCTGGAGCGCCACTCCATCCGGGTGCTGCCGAACACCGCCGGCTGCTACACCGCCGGCGAGGCCGTCCTGACCGCCCGGCTGGCCCGGGAGGCCCTCGGCACGGACTGGGTCAAGCTCGAAGTCATCGCCGACGAGCGCACGCTGCTGCCCGACCCCGTCGAACTGCTCGACGCCGCGGAGATCCTCGTGGACGACGGCTTCACGGTGCTGCCGTACACCAACGACGACCCGGTCCTCGCCCGCAAGCTGGAGGACGCGGGCTGCGCGGCGATCATGCCGCTGGGCTCGCCCATCGGCTCCGGCCTCGGCATCCGCAACCCGCACAACTTCCAGCTGATCACCGAGCGGGCCGGGGTCCCCGTCATCCTCGACGCGGGCGCCGGCACGGCCTCCGACGCGGCGCTCGCCATGGAGCTGGGCTGCGCCGCGGTGATGCTCGCCTCCGCGGTGACCCGCGCGCAGGAGCCGGTGCTGATGGCCGAGGCGATGCGGCACGCGGTGGAGGCGGGGCGGCTGGCGTACCGGGCGGGACGGATACCGCGGCGGCACTTCGCCGAGGCGTCCTCTCCTGCGGAGGGCTTGGCACGTCTCGATCCGGAACGTCCGGAGTTCGCTCAGTAGCAGGGGCTCCGCCCCTGACCCCTTTGTCCTCAATCGCCGGACGGGCTGATTTCTGCCGGGTCAAGGCTCCGTCCCCGCCCCTTTTAGACTCGTCGCGTGGATACGACGCTAGGGGACCCGTTGGTCGGGCACACGCTCGACGGCCGCTACCGGGTCGAGGCCCGCATCGCCGTGGGCGGGATGGCCACGGTCTACCGCGCCCTCGACACCCGGCTCGACCGGGTGCTCGCGGTCAAGGTGATGCACCCCGGCCTCGCCGCCGACACCGCGTTCGTGGAGCGCTTCATCCGCGAGGCCAAGTCGGTCGCGCGCCTGGACCACCCCAACGTGGTGGGCGTCTACGACCAGGGCACCGACGGCCCGTACGTCTATCTGGCGATGGAGTACGTGCCCGGGTGCACCCTGCGCGACGTGCTGCGCGAACGCGGGGCCCTCCAGCCCCGCGCCGCCCTCGACATCCTGGAGCCGGTGCTGGCCGCGCTGGGCGCGGCCCACCTCGCGGGCCTGGTGCACCGCGACATGAAGCCCGAGAACGTGCTGATCGGCGACGACGGCCGGGTCAAGGTCGCCGACTTCGGGCTCGTCCGGGCCGTGGACACCGACACCACCGCCTCCACCGGATCCGTCCTCGGCACCGTGTCGTACCTGGCCCCCGAGCAACTGGAGCACGGCACCGCCGATCCGCGCGTGGACGTCTACGCGTGCGGCGTCGTCCTCTACGAGATGCTGACCGGCGCCAAGCCCCACACGGGCAGCACCCCGGCCCAGGTCCTCTACCAGCACCTCCACGCGGACGTCCCGCCGCCGTCGGCGACCGTGCCGGGCCTGGCCGCCGGGCTCGACGGCCTCGTGGCCGACGCCACGGCCCGCGACCCGCAGCTGCGCCCGGCGGACGCCGTCGCGCTGCTCGGCCTGGCCCGTGCGGCGCGCGCGGAGCTGAGCGACGAGCAGCTGGACGCGGCGCCCCCGCAGGCGCTCACCGACGCGGCCACCGGCCGCGCGACGGGCCCGGAGGACCGTACGAGCGTGCTGCCCCGGCCGGCCGCGCGCCCGCTGCCCGCGGAGGACGGCGAGCAGCTGAACCGCACGACGCGGCTGGAGCACCCGCCCGCTCCCCCGGTCCCGCCGGCGCCCCCCGCGGGCCCGCGCGGCCGGTTCCGGCAGGCGCCGCGGCGCGGGGTCCTCGCGGTGGTCGCCGCGCTGCTGGCGGTGCTGATCGGCGCGGGCGTCTGGTACATCAACTCGGGCCAGTTCACGACCGTCCCCGCCGTCCTGGACATGACCCGGGACAAGGCGGAGAAGACCCTGGACGACGCCGGGCTCGGGGTGCGCACGAAGGAGGACTTCAGCGACACCGTCGAGCGCGGCCACGTCATCGCCGCCGACCCGGCGCCCGGCAAGCGCATCCGCAACACCGGCAAGGTGACGATCACCCTCTCGCGCGGCCCCGCCCGGGCCGAGGTGCCCAACGTCGCCGGCATGCCCTTCGAGGAGGCGAAGAAGAAGATCGAGGCCGCGGGCCTGACCGTCGGCGAGGTCGGCAAGCAGTTCAGCAGCGAGACCCCGCAGGGCTCGGTGCTGGCCACCGACCCGAAGCCGGGCGAGCAGCGACGGCCGGAGGCCCCGGTCGCGCTGACCGTCAGCAAGGGCGCGCCGCTGGACGTGCCGGACGTGCGGGGCATGCCCGTGGACGCCGCGACCGCCGCGCTGCGCGACAAGGGCTTCGAGGCGAAGGTGTCGGACGCCCAGGTCTTCTCCGACCGCGCCAAGGGCTCCGTGGCCGAGCAGTCCCCCGGTACGGGCGACAAGGCCGCCAAGGGCGACACGGTCACCCTCACCGTCTCCAAGGGCAAGGAGATGGTGCCGGTCCCGGACGTCACGGGCAGGAACGAGGCCGAGGCCAAGCGGCTGCTGACCGAGGCGGGCTTCAAGGTGAAGGTCGACAAGCCCTTCTTCTTCCCGCAGGACTCGGTGGAGAGCCAGTCGGTCAAGAGCGGCGAGCAGGCCGCCAAGGGCGACACGATCACCATCAAGCTCAAGGGCGGTCTGTAGCGGTGGAGGAGCTGACCCCGGCGCGGCTGCGCAACCCCGTAGGCGGCCATGTGCCGGTGGCGGGCGGCCTGGCCAAGGTGGGCCTGGCGTACGCGCGCGAGATGGGCGCGGAGACCCTGCAGGTCTTCGTCGCCAACCCGCGCGGCTGGGCGACGCCCGCGGGCAACCCCCGGCAGGACGAGGAGTTCCGCGCCGCGTGCGCGGAGGAGTCCCTGCCGGTCTGGGTGCACGCCCCCTACCTGATCAACTTCGGCTCGCACACGGAGGCGACGGTCGAGCTGTCCGGGGAGTCGATGCGGCACTCGCTGCGCCGCGGCCGGGCCATCGGCGCGCGGGGCGTGGTCGTGCACACCGGCTCCGCGACGGGCGGGCGGCCGCGCCGGGCGGCGCTGGAGCAGGTCCACGAGCGGCTGCTGCCGCTGCTGGACGAGCTGACCCACGACGACGACCCCTGGCTGCTGCTGGAGCCCACGGCCGGCCAGGGCGCGTCCCTGTGCTCGCTGGTCGAGGACCTCGGCCCCTACTTCGAGGCGCTGGAGCACCACCCGAAGCTGGGGGTGTGCCTGGACACCTGCCACGTCTTCGCGGCGGGCCACGACCTCGCCGGGCCCGGCGGGATGAAGAGCACGCTCGACGAGCTGGTCTCGGTGGTGGGCGAGGGACGGCTGCGCCTGATCCACGCCAACGACTCGAAGGCCGTCGTCGGCGCGCACCTCGACCGGCACGAGAACATCGGTTCCGGCCACATCGGCGCCGACCCCTTCGCGGAGCTCTTCCGCCACCCGGCGACGGCCGGGGTGCCGCTGACGATCGAGACGCCGGGCGGCCCAGCGGGCCACGCCGCGGACGTGGCCCGGCTGAAGGAACTGCGCGACGGCGTGCTGTAGGCGAAGGCGGGCTCCCGCAGCGGTCCGCCGCCCGCAGGGCTACAGCTCCGGGCCCTCGCCCGGCTGCTCCTGGTAGGAGTAGCGCTGCTCGCGCCAGGGGTCCCCCACGTTGTGGTAGCCCCGTTCCTCCCAGAATCCGCGCCGGTCGGCGGTCATGTACTCCACGCCGCGCACCCATTTGGGCCCCTTCCAGGCGTAGAGGTGCGGCACGACGAGGCGGACCGGGAAACCGTGCTCGGCAGTCAGCGGCTCATCGTCCTTGTGCGTGGCGAAAATCGTCTTTTCGGAGGCGAAGTCGGCCAGTCGCAGATTGGAACTGAAGCCGTATTCCGCCCACACCATCACATGCGTGACCTCCGGCGCGGGCGGTGCGAGTTCGAGCACCGTACGGGCCGACACTCCGCCCCATTCGGCGTCGAGCATGCTGTATTTCGTGACGCAGTGCAGATCGGCCACCACCGTCGTATACGGCAGGGCTGAGAATTCCTCGTGCGTCCAGCAGTGCTTGTCGCCGTCGGCGGTGGAGCCGAAGACCCGGAACTCCCACCGGTCCGGCTTGAACCTCGGCACGGGGCCGTAGTGCGTTACCGGCCAGCCGCGCTGAAGGCGCTGCCCCGGCGGCAGCTGGGGGAGCTCCCCTTTGCGGCTTTCGGTGTTTTTCGAGGGCCCCATGCCCCCATGGTGTCAGACCTTTCACGGCGCCGATGACCAGGGGTTCCACTATGGGGACAACTCCCACTAAGTGTGCACTTACTGGACGGTTTCGAAGGGCGGTGCGAGGATGCGCGCAACCTGCCAGTCACCCTTGCTTGGAAGGAGCCTCTGCAATGCAGGGCGACCCCGAGGTCATCGAGTTCCTCAATGAACAGCTGACTGCCGAGCTGACCGCCATCAATCAGTACTTCCTGCACGCGAAACTGCAGGAGCACCACGGGTGGACCAAGATCGCGGCGCATACGCGCGCCGAGTCGTTCGACGAGATGCGGCACGCGGAGACCCTCACCGACCGGATCATCTTCCTGGAGGGGCTGCCCAACTACCAGCGGCTCTTCCACGTCCGGATCGGCCAGACCATCACGGAGATGTTCCAGGCCGACCGGCAGGTGGAGGTCGAGGCCATCGACCGCCTGCGGCGCGGGGTGGAGGTCATGCGGGCCAAGGGCGACATCACCTCGGCCAACATCTTCGAGGCGATCCTCGCGGACGAGGAGGATCACATCGACTATCTGGACACCCAGCTGGAGCTGCTGGAGAAGCTCGGCGAGGCGCTGTACATCGCGCAGTTCATCGAGCAGGAGAACGGCGGGGCGGACTAGCCGGGCCGCCCGGGGCGCTAGGCCGCCTGGGGCTGCGGCAGCGCGGGTATCTCGGCGCTGAGCACGCCGGCATCCCCCTGGTCGGCCAGCTCGCGGCGCGGGCACGCGCCACGGCCGAGGAGCGCCTGGATGCGGCGCACGCAGCTGCCGCAGTCGGTGCCCGCCTTGCTGGCGGAGGCTATCTGCCGGGGCGTGCACGCCCCCTTGTCCGCGTGCTCACGCACCTGCTGCTCCGTGATGCCGAAGCACGAGCAGACGTACACGCGGTTCACCGCCAACCGGATTGATCAATAAGGTAACCCTTACCTTACCCGGCCTGGTGGCGGAATAACAACGCCGTGGGGCGGGGATCACAGATTCCCGCCCCACGGCGCGCTCGTTTCACCGGCTCCTACTGGTCGCGGTACATCTCCGCGACGAGGAACGCCAGGTCCAGGGACTGGCTGCGGTTGAGACGGGGGTCGCAGGCCGTCTCGTAGCGCTGGTGGAGGTCGTCGACGAAGATCTCGTCGCCGCCGCCCACGCACTCGGTGACGTCGTCACCGGTGAGCTCGACGTGGATGCCGCCCGGGTGCGTGCCGAGGCTCTTGTGGACCTCGAAGAAGCCCTTGACCTCGTCCAGCACGTCGTCGAAGCGGCGGGTCTTGTGGCCCGAGGCCGCCTCGAAGGTGTTGCCGTGCATCGGGTCGCAGATCCACGCCACCTGGGCACCGGAGGCGGTGACCTTCTCCACCAGCTCGGGGAGGTGGTCACGGATCTTGCCCGCACCCATCCGGGTGATGAACGTGAGCCGGCCGGGCTCGCGCTCCGGGTCGAGGCGCTCGATCAGGGTGAGCGCGTCCTCGGCCGAGGTGGTCGGGCCGAGCTTCACACCGATCGGGTTGCGGATCTTCGAGGCGAACTCGATGTGCGCGCCGTCCAGCTGACGGGTGCGCTCGCCGATCCAGACCATGTGGCCGGAGACGTCGTACAGGTTCCCGGTGCGGGAGTCCGTACGGGTCAGGGCCGACTCGTAGTCGAGGATCAGGGCCTCGTGCGAGGAGTAGAACTCGACCGTCTTGAACTCCTCCGGGTCCGTCCCGCAGGCGTTCATGAAGTTCAGCGCACGGTCGATCTCGCGCGCCAGGGCCTCGTAGCGCTGCCCGGACGGGGAGGACTTCACGAAGTCCTGGTTCCAGGCGTGCACCTGGCGCAGGTCGGCGTAGCCGCCGGTGGTGAAGGCGCGCACCAGGTTCAGCGTGGCCGAGGAGGCGTGGTACATGCGCTTCAGCCGCTCGGGGTCCGGCGTGCGGGCCTCGGGCGTGAAGGCGAAGCCGTTGACGGAGTCGCCGCGGTAGGTCGGCAGGGTCACGCCGTCGCGGGTCTCGGTCGGCTTCGAGCGGGGCTTGCTGTACTGACCGGCGATGCGGCCGACCTTGACGACGGGCACCTGGCCCGCGTAGGTCAGCACGGCGCCCATCTGGAGCAGCGTCTTGAGCTTGTTACGGATCTGATCGGCGCCGACGGCATCGAAGGCCTCGGCGCAGTCGCCGCCCTGGAGCAGGAACGCCTCTCCACGGGCGACCGCTCCCAGGCGCTGGCGCAGCTGGTCGCACTCGCCCGCGAAGACGAGAGGCGGATAGGACTCGAGCTCGGCGATCACATCGCGCAGAGCCTCTTGGTCCGGCCATTCGGGCTGCTGCGCCGCGGGAAGGGAGCGCCAGGTGTTGCCACCGGCGTGGAGTTCAGCGTTCACGGTCACGCTCCAACCCTACGGGGTCGCGGCGGCTGCCCCGTCGCCGGACCGCACTTTGAGACATTTGCCGATACCAGGGCGAGACGCGCCCAAGACACGCCAGAGCCACCGCTCAATACCGGCCACCCCCGTACTGCCTCGCGACCGCACGCGGCACGGACGCCCCCACGCCCTCGCCCCACACTGCGGAAGCTTCCATTCCTACGGCCTGGCCTCGGCTGATACCCGCCGGTAGGGATCGTGCTTCGGGTAGGGTGCCCAGCATGTTCGCGCTGCAGACCCAGAACTGGTGGTGGACCGCTCATCCGGCGGCCCACTGACTGCGCGTACCACCGACGCATCGCGAAGGCCGCCCGAGGGGCGGCCTTCCGCATTTCCCGGGCCGTTCCTCCCCGCACCGGAAGGAACACCCCCCATGCCCAGCGACACCGCCGCCCTGCTCGCCCGGCTCACCGGCCCCGTCTGCCCGCCCTTCGCCCTCCTCCACCGCCGCACGCCCGGCCTCCCCCGGGGCGCCGCGGACGCGGCGGGCGCCCCCGCCGGCACCGTCGAGCTGCTCCTCGGCCCCGTCGAGGAGGTGGAGCGCCTGGCCGACATCCCCCTGCCCGCCGGCCGGCCCGGCGGCGGCCGCCCCGTCCACGACGCCCTCGCCCTCGTGCCCTTCCGGCAGATCCGCGAGCGCGGCTTCGACGTCCGCGACGACGGCACCCCGCTGGCCGTCCTGCGCCCCGAGGAGAGCCACGAGCTGCCCCTCGACGACGTCCTCGCCGCCCTGCCCGCCCACGCCGTCCGCGTCGAGGGCGGCGCCTTCGACACCGGCGACGACGCCTACGCGGACATCGTCCGGCGCGTGATCGACGACGAGATCGGCACCGGCGAAGGCGCCAATTTCGTCATCCGGCGGACCTTCGAGGGCGAGATCCACGGCTTCACCCCCGCCGACGCCCTCGCCCTCTTCCGCCGCCTGCTGGCCGGCGAGCGCGGCGCCTACTGGACCTACGTCGTGCACACCGGCGACCGCACGCTCGTCGGGGCCAGCCCTGAGGTGCACGTGCGCATGTCCGGCGGGACGGTCGTGATGAACCCCATCAGCGGCACCTACCGCTACCCCGCCTCCGGCCCCGACAAGGACGGCCTGCTGGCCTTCCTCCACGACCGCAAGGAGGTCGAGGAGCTGTCCATGGTCGTGGACGAGGAGCTGAAGATGATGTGCACCGTCGGCGACATGGGCGGCGTCGTCGTCGGACCGCGCCTGAAGGAGATGGCCCACCTCGCCCACACGGAGTACGAACTGCGCGGGCGCTCCTCCCTGGACGTGCGCGACGTGCTGCGCGAGACCATGTTCGCCGCGACCGTCACCGGCTCCCCCGTGCAGAACGCCTGCCGCGTCATCGAGCGCCACGAGCCCGGCGGGCGCGGCTACTACTCCGGCGCCCTCGCGCTCATCGGCCGCGACGCCGGCGGCGCCGCCACCCTGGACTCGCCCATCCTCATCCGCACCGCCGACATCGACCGCCGCGGGCGGCTGCGCGTCGGGGTCGGCGCCACCCTCGTGCGCCGCTCCGACCCGTACGCCGAGGTCGCCGAGACCCACGCCAAGGCGGCCGGTGTCCTCGCCGCCCTCGGCGTCCGCGCCCCGCGGCCGGACCGGCCCGCGGCGCCGGCCCCGCGGCTCGCCGACGACCCGCAGGTGCGAGCCGCGCTCGACGCCCGCCGCGCGGACCTCGCCCCCTTCTGGCTGCGCATGCAGGCCGTGGAGACCGCCGCCGCATCCACCGCCGCCACCGCCCGGCTGACCGGGCACGCCCTGGTGATCGACGGCGAGGACACCTTCACGGCCATGCTGGCCCACCTGCTGCGCACGTCCGGCCTGGAGGTGACCGTACGGCGCTACGACGAGCCCGGCCTGCGCGCGGCCGCCCTCGCCCACGAGGGCCCCGTCGTGCTGGGCCCCGGCCCCGGCAACCCCTCCGACGCGGCCGACCCGAAGATGCGGCTGCTGCGCGCCCTCGCGGCGGAGCTCCTGCGCGGCCACCGGCACGGCCTCCTGGGCGTGTGCCTGGGGCACGAGCTGATCGCGGCGGAGCTGGGGCTGGAGATCGTCCGCAAGGACGTGCCGTACCAGGGGGCGCAGGAGCGGATCGACTTCTTCGGGCGGCCCGAGACCGTCGGGTTCTACAACACGTTCACCGCGCGGTGCAGCGCTGCCGCGGAGGGGGAGCTCGCGATGCACCGGGTGGAGGTGAGCCGGGACCCCGGGAGCGGGGACGTGCACGCCCTGCGGGCCCCCGGATTCGCCGGCGTGCAGTTCCATCCGGAGTCGGTCCTGACGCTGGACGGGGCGGCGATCATCGCCGAGCTGCTGACGAGCGTCCTGGTCTGACCCGCCGCTGCGCGGCGGGACCGTCCCGCCCGCCCACCCGTTCACTCGGAGGGCAACGGCTCTCCGGTAACGGGCGGGTGGGCGGGCGACACCGCGCCGGAGGCGCGGGCACCGGCCGTCAGCCGAAGAAGACCTTCACCTCCTCGTAGCGCTCGACCGGAACGGTCTTCAGACGGGCCGTGGCCTCGGCCAGAGGCACGCGGACGATGTCCGTACCCCGCAGGGCCACCATCCGCCCGAAGTCCCGCTCCCGCACCGCGTCGATCGCGTGCAACCCGAACCGCGTCGCCAGCCACCGGTCGAACGCGCTGGGCGTGCCGCCCCGCTGGACGTGGCCCAGGACGGTGGTCCGCGCCTCCTTGCCCGTGCGCCGTTCGATCTCCTTCGCGAGCCACTCCCCGACGCCGGAGAGCCGCACGTGCCCGAAGGCGTCGTGGGAGGAGCCGTCCTTGAGGACGAGGTCGCCGTCCTTGGGCATGGCGCCCTCCGCGACCACCACGATGGGCGCGTAGCTGGCGCGGAAGCGGGAGGTGACCCAGCCGCAGATCTCGTCGAGGTCGAAGCGCTGCTCGGGGACGAGGATGACGTTGGCCCCGCCGGCGAGGCCGGAGTGCAGGGCGATCCAGCCGGCGTGCCGGCCCATGACCTCCACGACGAGGACGCGCATGTGGGACTCGGCGGTGGTGTGGAGCCGGTCGATGGCCTCGGTGGCGATGCCGACGGCGGTGTCGAAGCCGAAGGTGTAGTCGGTGGCCGAGAGGTCGTTGTCGATGGTCTTGGGGACGCCGACGCAGGGGATGCCGTGCTCGGCCCACAGGAGCGCGGCGACGCCGAGGGTGTCCTCGCCGCCGATGGCGACGAGGGCGTCGACCTCGTCCGCGGCGAGGTGCTCGCGGATGCGGCGGATGCCGCCGGGTTCCTTGAAGGGGTTGGTGCGCGAGGAGCCGAGCACGGTGCCGCCGCGCGGGAGGATGCCGCGCACGGCGGGGATGTCGAGCCGGGACGTGGCGCCGTGGAGGAGGCCGCGCCAGCCGTCCCGGTAGCCGATGAAGTCGTAGGAATGGTCCTGGACGCCCTTGCGGACGACGGCGCGGATGACCGCGTTGAGCCCGGGGCAGTCACCGCCGCCGGTCAGCACTCCGATCCGCATGACACTCTCCTTCAGCCGGAGGACGCCCGGCCGGGTCAAGGTCAGGCGTCGTCGAGACCTCGCTCTATCGCGTAGCGCACGAGCTCCACGCGGTTGTGCAACTGGAGCTTGCCCAAGGTGTTCTGCACATGGTTCTGCACCGTGCGGTGGGAAATAACCAGCCGCTCGGCAATCTGCTTGTACGACAGACCCTTGGCGACGAGGCGCAGCACCTCGGTCTCGCGGTCGGTCAGCCGGGGCGCCTTGGGCTCGTCGGGCGCGGCCGGGGCGGGGTCGGCGGCCAGCCGCCGGTACTCGCCGAGGACGAGCCCGGCGAGTCCGGGGGTGAAGACGGGGTCGCCCATGGCGGTGCGCCGGACGGCGTCCACGAGCTCCTGCGTGCTGGCCGACTTCAGCAGGTAGCCGGTGGCGCCGGACTTCACGGCCTCCAGCACGTCGGCGTGCTCGCCGCTGGCGGAGAGGACGAGGACGCGCAGCGCGGGGTTCTCCCCGACGAGCTCCTTGCAGACGGCCACGCCGGGCAGGCCCGGCAGGTTGAGGTCGAGGACCAGGACGTCGGGGCCGGCGGCCTTCGCGCGGCGCACGGCCTCGGGGCCGTCCCCGGCGGTCGCCACGACGTCGTACCCGGCGGCGGCCAGGTCGCGGGCGACGGCGTCGCGCCACATGGGGTGGTCGTCGACGACCATGACCCTCACGGCGTGCCCGGCGGGTGCTTCGGCTTGCGTTTCGCTCATCGCTGTTCTTTCCCGTTCCCCCGTGGAACCTTCAGTTCGACTTCCGTGCCCTGGCCGGGGACGGACACCAGCTCGGCGCTGCCGCCCAGGTCCCTCAGCCGCCCGCGGATCGACAGGGCGACGCCCATCCGCCCCTCCCGTTCGGCGTCGGCGAGCCGGCCCTCGGGGATGCCGGGGCCGTCGTCCCGCACGGTGACGATCACCTCTTCGGGCTCGTCCTCCAGCAGGATCCAGGCCCGCGCGCCCTCGCCCGCGTGCTTGCGCACATTGTCCAGGGCGGCGCCGACGGCGGCGGCGAGCTCGGCGGCGGCGGCCGCCTCCAGCAGAACGGGGGTGCCGGGCCCGGCGAAGGAGACGTCGGCGCCCGCGTGCGGGGCGAGCAGCGCTCCCACGTCGATGGGGCCGGTGGGGACCGGCGGTGCGGCCGCCGCGGCGCCGACCAGCTCCGCGTCCCCGGCCAGCTCCTCGGCGGAGCGCTGCGGGGGCAGCAGGCCCCCGGCGACCAGGGTGCGCAGGGCGATCTCCTGCTCACCGGCCATCCGGCCGAGCTCGGCCGCCTCGCCGCCGAGCGCGGCACCGCGCCGCTGCACCATGGCCAGCACCTGCAGGACGCCGTCGTGGATGTCGCGGGCGAGCCGTTCGCGCTCGCGGGTGGCGGCCTCGATGCGCAGGGCGCGGGCGAGGGTGCGCTCACTGGCGCGGGCGACCTCGACGATGTAGCCGATGGCGATGCTGGAGACCCACACCAGGAGCACGTTGTGGACGGTGTCCCGGGCGGGGCTGCCGCGCTCGGCGAGGTTGGCGACGGCCACGAGGGTGGAGCCGACGGCCGCCCAGCGCCAGCCGCCCTTGATGGCCAGGCCCAGTACGGCGCCGCCGGTCCATATGGACGGCAGGGTGGCCGCGCCGCCGTCGATGCGGGCCGGGGAGTCGACGACGGCGGTGACGAGGATTCCGGCGAGCGCGAGGGCCAGGTCGGCGATGAGGAACCGTTTCGTGCACCGCTCCGGCGCCGAGGTCCGGTTCCACGTGAGCGCCATCCACCCGGTGAGTACGCCCATGTAGAGGGCGCCGCCGAGCGGATGGGCGTACTCGTGGTAGTTGATGGCGAAGATCGCCAGGGCGTAGCAGAGCGTCAGAATGCGGTAGCCGGTCAGCGCGCGCCACAGCGGCAGCTCCACCGACATCCGTACGACGCGCGGCTTCCTGCTGCGCGGTGTCATCGACCAACCCCCGAGCCGGGCGCGCTGCGCCGCCGGCTGCCGCTCCCCTTTACTTTCCGCCCTGATCGGATGCCTTGCCGAGCCCGGCGGCCTTCGCCGCCTTCTCCTCCTCGGCCTTCCGCTTCGCCTCGTCCGCGATCTGCCGCTTGGCGGCGGTCGCGTAGATGTCCACGTACTCCTGGCCCGAGAGCTCCATGATCTTGTACATGACCTCGTCGGTGACCGAGCGCAGGATGAAGCGGTCGCCGTCCATGCCGTGGTAGCGGCTGAAGTCCAGCGGCTCGCCGATGCGGATGCCCGGGCGCACCATCTTGGGCAGCACCTTGCCGGGGGGCTGCACCTTCTCCGTGTCGATCATGGCCACGGGGATCACCGGCGCCCCGGACAGCAGGGCCACCCGGGCGAGCCCGCCCGGCTTGCCCCGGTAGAGGCGGCCGTCGGGGGAGCGGGTGCCCTCGGGGTAGATGCCGAACAGCTCGCCGCGCGCCAGCACGTCCAGGCCGCTCTTGACCGCGGCCTCACCCGCGCCGCGGGCACCCGAACGGTCGACGGGCAGCTGGCCCACGCCCTTGAAGAAGGCGGCCGTCAGCTTCCCCTTGACTCCGGGGGAGGTGAAGTATTCCTGCTTCGCGATGAACGTGACCTTGCGGTCGAGCACCGCGGGCAGGAAGAACGAATCCGAGAACGACAGGTGGTTGCTCGCGAGGATCGCGGGCCCTTCGGCCGGGATGTTCTCCAGGCCCTCCACCCACGGCCGGAAGGCAAGCTTCAGCGACCCGCCGATGGACACCTTCATAGCGCCGTAGAACAACCGAGAACCTCCTGTGTGTGACGAGGAGACCTTAACCTGCCTACCCGCCGTGCGGCGCTCCGCGTACGCTGAGGACCGGACCCTCTGTGTCCTCCCTTGCCCCCGTTCCACCGATCGGAGATCCCGGTGCCGCTCCTCCCCGGAGCCGAGCCGTTCCGCCATGAAGGCGGAGAGGTAGGCGTCCTCGTGTGTCACGGCTTCACCGGTTCCCCGCAGTCCGTGCGGCCCTGGGCGGACCACCTGGCCGGGCGGGGCCTGAGCGTCTCGCTGCCGCTGCTGCCCGGGCACGGCACCCGCTGGCAGGACATGCAGCTCACCGGCTGGCAGGACTGGTACGCGGAGGTCGATCACGCGCTGCGGGAGCTGAGCGAGCGCTGCTCGCAGGTGTTCGTGTGCGGCCTGTCGATGGGCGGGGCGCTCGCCCTGCGCCTCGCGGCCCGCCACGGGGACGCGGTCAGCGGCGTCGTCCTCGTCAACCCGGGCAACAAGGTCCACGGCCTGGCCGCGCGGGCCCTGCCCGTCGTGCGCCACTTCGTGCCCTCCACCAAGGGCATCGCGAGCGACATCGCCAAGCCCGGCGCCCAGGAGGTCGGCTACGACCGGGTGCCGCTGCACGCCGCGTACTCGCTGCGCCGCTTCTTCCAGCTGGTCGACGCCGAACTGCCCCAGGTCACCCAGCCCTTGCTGCTGATGCACAGCCCCGAGGACCACATCGTCCCGCCGTCCGACTCCGCCCGCATCCTCGCCCGCGTCTCCTCCCGCGACGTCACCGAGCGCCTGCTGGAGCGCAGCTACCACGTGGCCACCCTGGACCACGACGCCGAGCGCATCTTCGAGGACACCTACGCGTTCATCGGCCGGCTCTCCGGCGTCGGCTCCCAGGAGGGGGCGGCCGCCCGTGGCTGAGCGTGACGCGGGCCGCGACGAGAGCCGCGACCCGCTCGACGAGGACGCGGCCTGGGCGGAGCTCGTCGCCGCGTACGGGGAGCAGCCCGACCCCGCGACCGGCCGCTGGCCGGCCACGGGCGACGACACCGGCACCCCTGCGGGGGCCGGGAAGGACGCCCCGGAGAAGGACGCCACCGGGAAGGACGCCTCCCCCGAGCCCTCTCCGGCCCGGGAGGAGCCGCCGGGCAGCTTCATCGTCTACGCGCCCGGCGTCGGCCCCCGCGACTGGAGCACGCCGGAGCCCCCGCAGGACGGCGCGGACGATGCGGACGACCCGGCCGACGAGGGCCACTTCATCCCGCCCGAGCCGCCGCCCCTGCCCACCGGGGACGTCACCGCGCGCTTCGCCTGGATCGCCGTGCTGGGCGGCCCGCTGCTGCTCCTGATCATGGTGCTGCTGCAGCAGCCGCTCACCTGGTGGGTGACGACCCTCGGGGTCGGCGGCTTCCTGGGCGGCTTCGCCACGCTCGTCCTGCGGATGAAGGACAGCGACGACGAGGACGACGACCCGGGGCGCGGCGCGGTCGTGTGAACCGCCTGTCCTACGCGGCGGGCACCCGCAAAGCGGCCAGCACCGGCAGGTGATCCGTGGCTGCCCGGAGATCGCCTTCGGCGATGCCGGGCAGCCCCATGGGCACCCCGCACCCCAGCACCTCCACCCCCTCCGTCGCGAAGACGGCGTCGATCCGCTGCAGCGGATCGCCCAGCCGGGTGGTGTGCTCCCTCCCCCACGGCTTCGTCGCCCAGCCGTCCTGCAGGGCGTCCGCCAGCAGGCCGAAGGTGCGGCCGTCGGGGCGGTCGTTGAGATCGCCCGCGGCGACGGCGTGCGGCACGTCCATGGCGGCCAGCCGGTCGAGGAGCAGCCGGCCCTGTTCGTAGCGCTCCCAGTCCCTGATGCTCAGGTGGCAGCTGAGGACGCCGAGCCGGGCGCCGCCGAAGCGGAGCACGGCGGTCGAGAAGCCCCGCTGGTGGAGGCCGGGGGTGCGGGGCAGCAGGACGTCCTCGGTGCGCTCCACGTGGGCGCGGAGCGAGGAGAGGATCATCGGCCCGGAGGCGGTGGCGCCGCCCGCGACGTGGACGAGCCCGGAGGTCCGGGCGAGCCGGGCGGCGGCCTTGCGCCAGCGGAAGAAGCGGGGCGCCTCCTGAACGCAGACGACGTCAGGCCGGCAGGCCCGGATCACCCGGGCGAGGGCCGCGACGTCGTCGCGCATGGAGCGGATGTTGTAACTGAGCACGCGAACGACGACGGAGCCGTCGGGCTCCGTCGCCGACTCGGGCAGATCCTGCAGGCTTCCCGTCTCCACGCTTCCCCTTCCCGCCGCACCGGCGAGATCCGAGACGGCGATGTCCGGCGGTGCCGGGCCCGCCTGAGCCGGGTCCGGCACCACCGGATCACACCATCGTGGTCGATGTCCGCCGCGGCGGAAGAAAAACGCTAGCCCTGCCGGGCCAGGTCGGCCGCGCCGACGAGCCCCGCCTTGCCGCCCAGCTGTGCGGCCAGCACCTGTGCGTGCGGGCGCCACTGACCACCGATCAGCCAGCGCTTGAAGGACTTGCGGATGGGGTCGAGCACGAGGTCGCCCTCGTCCGAGACGCCGCCGCCGACGATGAACGCGGAGGGGTCGAAGAGCGAGGCCAGGTCGGCCAGGCCCGCGCCCGCCCAGCGGGCCAGCTCGCGGAAGGAGTCGATGGCGACCGGGTCGCCCTGCCGGGCGGCGGCGCTGATGTGCTTGCCCTCGATGCCCTCGACCGTGCCGTCGCCGAGGCCCAGCAGGATCGCGGCGTTCTCGGGGGTGGCGTTGGCGCGCTGCTTGGCGTAGCGGACGAGCGCGCGCCCGGAGGCGTACTGCTCCCAGCAGCCCTGGCTGCCGCAGCCGCACAGCAGGCCGTCGGGGACGACCCGGATGTGGCCGAACTCGGCGGCCACGCCGAAGCGGCCGCGGCGGAGCTTGTTGCCGATGATGATGCCGCCGCCGAGGCCGGTGCCCAGGGTGATGCAGATGACGTCGTCGTGGCCCTGGCCGGCGCCGAAGCGGTACTCGCCCCAGGCCGCGGCGTTGGCGTCGTTCTCGACGACGACGGGGAGGCCGACGCGCTGCTCGACCTTGTCCTTCAGCGCCTCGTGGCGCCAGTTGATGTTCGGGGCGAAGAGGACGGTGGCCCGCTTGTCGTCCACGTAGCCGGCGGCGCCGATGCCGACGGCCTCCACGTCGTGGTCGGCGCTGACCGTGCGCACCGCGTCCGCGATGGCGTCGATGACGCCCTCGGGGGTCGACGGGGTCGGCACTTTGCACGTCGCGAGGATGTTGCCCGCTTCGTCGACCACACCGGCCGCGATCTTCGTGCCGCCGATGTCGACGCCGATGGTGAGTCCCATGTGTCCCTCAGTTTTTCGCTCGAACCCCGCCGCGACCCACCGTACCGGAGCCGGGGATCAGTCGAGGTCGATGCGCTCGCTCCCGCCCTTGCCTCCGTCACCTTCGCCGGGTCCGGCGGGCTTTCCGGGGCGCTGTGCGGGCTCGTCGCGCACCCAGCGGGCCTCCTGGCCCCGGACCGCCGCGCGGTAGGCGGCCAGGAGTTCGGAGCCGGCGGAGGCGAGGTGGTCGAAGACGTCGGGGTTGCGCTCGATGACGGGCTCGACGACGGCCTTCGCCTGGGCGACGACCTGCTGGACGACGACCTGGGCGGAGCCGCCCCCGAGCGGCAGCTGCATGCCGGAGACCTTGTCGGCGACGGCGTCGACGAGCTTGCGCAGCTCCTCGGCGGCGGTGCCGGGCGGCGGCCCCTGCTGCGCGCGCCGGCGGGCGCGCTCGGCCGCGAGGTCCTCGGCGCAGGCCTCGCCCCAGGCGTCGGGGTCGGGCGCCTCGGGTGCGGGGCGCTCGGTGTGATCGCTCATGGCAGCGCCTCCTGGCTCCTGCAAACAGGGGTTTTCTCCGACGTTACCCGAAGGGTGGGGTGCCGTTCAGGCAGCGTCGTTCACGAGGGTCTCGGCCACAGGCCGGGGTCGGGGGTGAAGCGTACGCACAGCGCTCCGTCCCGCAGACCCGCGCCCGAGACGGTGCAGCGGCGCAGCGCGGAGGGCAGGGTCAGGACGCGGCGGAACGGGCCCACCCCGATGATGAGTTCGTCGCCGCGGCGCAGCAGGTCGAGGTCGCCGCGGTCGGCGCCGGGCAGCGGGAGGCGCCACAGCAGGACGCCGTCGGCGGCGAGGCGGTCCTCGACGGCCGGGTCCCCGGCGCCGCCGGTGCCGCTCCAGCCGTCGAGCTCGTCGGTGAGGCCGCCGCCGGGTATGACGCCGAAGCCGCCGGCCGAACCGTTTCCTCCTGCGGCGGCGACACCGATGGTGGTCGAGCGCGCCCGTGCGGCGAGCTCGGCGAGGTCCTGCGGGCCGCGCGGGCCGCGGCCGAGGTGCGGCAGCTCGCAGACGGTGACGCCGTCGACGAGGAACTCCTCGTGCAGGCTCTTGTGGGCGGCCAGCTGCTCGGCGACGAGGCCGGCGAGCCAGGGGTCGGCGGTGACCCCGCCGTCGGTCGCTCCGGCGCCGGTGACGCCGGGCAGCAGGCGGTTGGCGACGAGGGCGTCGACGCGGCAGCCCTGGAGGGAGAGGGCGGCGCGGGCGAGGCGCAGTTCGCCGGCGGCGAGCGGGCCGGGCTCGGCGACGAGCCGCACCGTCGTGCCCTCGGCTTCGAGGACGTCCTGGACGGCGGCGAGCTCGGCCTCCCAGCGGGCCGCGGTCTCGTAGAGCCGCTGCGCGGGCATGGGCACGCCGGCGAGCTGGGCGAGCACGGGGCGCAGGGCGCGGGCGGCCTGCCGCTCGGCGGGCAGCAGCCTGCGCAGGTAGCGGCGCAGCTGCTCGGGGAGGGCCAGCAGCCGCACCGTGGCGTGCAGGGGCGGCATGTCGGCGACGAGCAGGTCGTGGCCCCCGTCCGCGTGGGCGGCGCGCAGGGCGGTGAGGAGCGCGAGGGGCTCGGCGCCGGGGAGTTCGGTGAGCTCCTCGGGGTCGAGGGGGCTCGCGCCGAGCAGGTCGAAGAGGGAGGCGCCGCGCTCCTGCAGGTCGCGGGCGCGGTCCTGGAAGTGCTCGCCGGTGGCGATGCGGGCGGCGTGGAGGCCGGGCGTCACCTCGGCCGGCGGGCCCCAGAGCGCGCCGCCGCCCGCCTCCGGGGCGGGCAGGGCGGTGCCGAGCACGGCCTCGGGTGCGGGGCCGCGGTCGGCGGTCAGGAGCAGGACGCGCCGCCCCTCGCGGGCCGCGGCGAGGGCCGTGGCCGCCGCGGCGGTGGTGCGGCCCGCGCCGCCGGGACCGGTGACGAGGACCGTGCGCAAGGGGGGAGCCTCCAGCGGTGAACGTGCGTAAGGCGGTCAGCGGCGGGGGCTCAGGAGGCCGCGCCGCTCTCGACGCGCTTCTTGAGACCGTCGAGGGCGCGGTCGATGATGACCTTCTCCGCCTTGCGCTTGATCATCCCGAGCATGGGGATCTTGACGTCGACGGTGAGCTGGTAGGTGACCTCGGTGTGCTTGCCGCCCGCCGCGGGCTTGAGGCTGTAGGAGCCGTCGATCTGGCGCAGCATCTGCGACTTCACCAGCGACCAGCTGACCACATTCTCTTCCGGCCAGCTGTACGCCAGCACGTGGTCGTCCTTGATGGCGCCCGCGTCGAGCACGAGGCGCACCTGCGTGGCGCGGCCCTGCTCGTCCTTCTCCAGCACCTCGGCCTGCTTGACCTCGCCGGTCCACTCCGCGTAGCGGCCGAAGTCGGCGATCACGGCCATCACCTCGGCAGGGGTCGCCTCGATCGTGATGCTCGAGCTGGTGTGTTCCGCCATCTCCGTGGCTCCTCCGTACCGGTCCGCCGCCTGGGGTCTTGCCGCTGAAGGCTACCTCGCGGCGCCCGTCACCACTCCAGCACCCAGGGTGTTCCCGTGGAGGCGAAGTGGCCGACGTTGACGCATTCCGTCCCCCCGATCCGCATCCGGCGGGCGAGCGGCTGGTGGACGTGGCCGAAGAGCGCGTACCGGGGGCGCGTGGCGCGGATGGCGTCCAGCAGGACGGAGCTGCCGCGCTCGAAGCGCCGGGCGACGGTGTCGTAGCAGAGTTCGGGCACGTCGGGCGGGATGTGCGAGCAGAGGACGTCGACCTCGCCGAGGGCCGCGACCTTCGCCGCGTACTCCTCCTCGGAGACCTCGTAGGGGGTGCGCATGGGCGAGGGGAGGCCGCCGCCGACGAAACCGAAGACGAGTCCGCCGATCTCGGCCCGCTCCCCGTCGAGGACGGTCGTGCCCTCCTGGGCGAATTCCGGCCAGAGACGGGGGATGTCGACATTTCCGTATGTGGCGTACGTGGGCGCGGGGAAGGCGGCGAAGAGCTCGGAGTACTGCTTGCGGACGGCCCCCTCGATGGCGGAGTCCCGGTCCATGCCGTGCCACAGGCTCCGCGCCAGCGCACGGGCGTCGTCGAAGCGGCGCGCGGTGCGCAGCGCGACGATCCGGTCGGCGTTCTCCACGCCGAAGAGCTCGGGGAAGATGCCGCGCGAGTGGTCCGCGTAGTCGAGGAAGAGGACCAGGTCGCCCAGACAGATCAGGGCGTCGGCGCCGTCGCCCGCCCGGGCGAGGGCCGTGCTGTTGCCGTGCACGTCGCTGACCACATGAACCCTCATACCGCCTCCATGCCGATCACCCTAGGCGCTGCGGCGCGGCCTCCGGAAGGGCTGCGACCTGCGGTTACTTCTGTGGTTACTTCCGGGTCACCAAACGGACCGGCTAGGGTGCGGGGAGCAGTCCCGCGGCATGTGACGCAGAGAACATCTGGGCGCAGCCCCCTATTCGAAATCCGTACTGGTGGGTAACGTCCGGGCAGTTGTCCACTACCCCCCTTGCCTGATCATGGACCGCAGCCGACGCAGCGCCCCTCGAAGACGCGGCGGCGCCGGCGCCCGACGAGGAGCAGCAGTCTTGCGCGAGTTCAGCCTTCCGGCCCTCTATGAGGTCCCTGCGGACGGAAACCTGACGGATCTGATCCGCCGCAACGCCGCGCAGCGCCCCGACGTCGCCGTCATAGGCCGCAAGGCCGGCAACCGGTGGGAGGACGTCAGTGCGGCGCAGTTCCTCGCCGAGGTCCGGGCGGCCGCCAAGGGTCTGATCGCCTCCGGTGTGCGGCCGGGCGACCGGGTCGGGCTGATGTCCCGCACCCGCTACGAGTGGACGCTGCTGGACTTCGCGATCTGGAGCGCCGGCGGCGTCACCGTGCCGGTGTACGAGACGAGCTCGCCCGAGCAGATCCAGTGGATCCTCAGCGACTCCGGCGCGGTCGCCTGCCTCGTCGAGACCGCCGACCACGAGGCGGCCGTCGAGTCCGTCAAGGACCGGCTGCCCGAGCTCGCCCACGTCTGGCAGATCGAGGCCGGCGCCGTGGCGAAGCTGCGCGAGGCCGGGGCCGGCATCACGGACGAGGAGGTCGACGAGCGCAGCGCCCTCGCGAACGCCGACTCCCCCGCGACCATCGTCTACACCTCGGGCACCACGGGCCGCCCCAAGGGCTGCGTCCTCACCCACCGCGCGTTCTTCGCGGAGTGCGGCAACGCGGTCGAGCGGCTCAAGCCGCTGTTCAACACGGGCGACTCCTCCGTCCTGCTCTTCCTCCCCACCGCCCACGTCTTCGGGCGCCTGGTGGAGATCTCCGCGATGCTCGCGCCGATCCGCCTGGGCTGCGTGCCCGACATCCGCAACCTGACGGACGAGCTCGCCTCCTTCCGCCCCACGCTGATCCTGGGCGTCCCGCGCGTCTTCGAGAAGGTCTACAACGGCGCCCGCGCCAAGGCCCAGGCCGACGGCAAGGGCAAGATCTTCGACAAGGCCGCGGACACCGCCATCGCCTACAGCCGGGCCCTGGACGCCCCCTCCGGGCCGGGCCTGGGCCTGCGCATCAAGCACGCCGTCTTCGACAAGCTCGTCTACGGCAAGCTGCGGGCCGTCCTCGGCGGCCGGGCCACCCACGCCATCTCCGGCGGCGGGCCGCTGGGCGAGCGCCTGGGCCACTTCTACCGGGGCATCGGCTTCACGGTCCTGGAGGGCTACGGCCTGACCGAGTCCTGCGCCGCGACCGCCTTCAACCCGTGGGACCGGCCGAAGATCGGCACCGTCGGGCAGCCGCTGCCGGGCTCCGTCGTGCGCATCGCCGACGACGGCGAGGTGCTGCTGCACGGCGAGCACCTCTTCCAGGGCTACTGGAACAACGAGGCGGCCACCGAGGAGGCCATGTCCGACGCCTGGTTCCACACCGGCGACCTCGGCACCCTCGACGAGGACGGCTACCTCACGATCACCGGCCGCAAGAAGGAGATCATCGTCACGGCGGGCGGCAAGAACGTCGCCCCGGCCGTGATCGAGGACCGCATCCGGGCCCACGCCCTGATCGCCGAGTGCATGGTCGTCGGCGACGCCCGCCCGTTCGTGGGCGCGCTCGTCACCCTCGACGAGGACTTCCTGCCGCGCTGGCTCGCCGACCACGGCAAGCCCGCCGGGATGACGCCGGCCGAACTGGCCGAGGACGCCGACCTGCTGGCGGACGTGCAGAAGGCCGTCGACGACGGCAACGCGGCCGTCTCCAAGGCCGAGTCGGTGCGCAAGTTCCGTATCCTGCCCGCGCAGTTCACGGAGGCCTCGGGCCATGTGACGCCGTCGCTGAAGCTGAAGCGGAACGTCGTGGCGAAGGACTTCGCGGACGAGATCGAGGCCATCTACCGCGCCTAGCGGCCCGTCGCTTCCCGTCTCATTGCAGGACGGGCCGGATTCTTCCGGATCCGGCCCGTCCTGCAATGAGGGGGATCTCTACAGCAATTCCTTGAGGCGCTCGGCCAGAAGGTCCCAGCGCCACTTCTCCTCCACCCACTGCCGCCCCCGCGCGCCCATGCGCGCGCGCAGCTCCGGGTCCCGCAGCAGCGTCACGATGCGGTCCGCGGCCCTGGCCGGCGAACCGCCCGGCACCACGTACCCCGTCTCGCCCTCCAGGACCGCGTCCGGCGCCCCGCCCGAGTCGCCGGCGACCACCGGCAGGCCCGTCGCCGAAGCCTCCAGGTAGACGATGCCGAGGCCTTCGACGTCGAGGCCGCCGCGGCGCGTGCGGCAGGGCATGGCGAAGACGTCGCCCGCCCCGTAGTGCGCGGGCAGCTCCTCCCACGGCACGGCGCCCGTGAAGCGGACGGCGTGGGCGACGCCCGTCTCCCCGGCCAGCCGCCGCAGGTCGTCCCCGTAGGGCCCGCCGCCGACGATGAGCAGCACCGCGTCCGGAACGGCCGCCAGGATCCGCGGCATGGCCAGGATCAGCGTGTCCTGGCCCTTGCGCGGCACCAGCCGCGAGACGCACACGACCACGGGCCGGTCGGCGAGGCCGAGCCGGGCGCGGACCTCGTCGCCGCCGGAGCCGGGGTGGAAGGTCTTCTCGTCCACGCCGGGCGGCAGTTGCACCATCCGGGCCGCCGCCTCGTCCGTCAGCGCGGAGGCGATCCGCGAGCGGGTGTACTCCCCCAGGTAGGTGAGGGTGTCGGTGCCCTCGCCGATCCGCCGCAGCAGCTGCCGCGACGCGGGCAGCTGCGCCCAGCCGGCCTCGTGCCCGTGCGTGGTGCCGACCAGCCTGCGGGCGCCCGCCCGGCGCAACGCCGGGGCCATGAGCCCGAGCGGGGCCGCGGCCCCGAACCACACCGAGGTGCAGCCGTGTTCGCGCAGCAGGCCGGTGGCGCGCCGGGTCACCCGGGGCGTCGGCAGCAGCATGGTGGTGCGGTCGCGGACGACCGTGAACGGCTGCTCGGCGTCGAAGCGGGCGGTGGCCTCCGCACCCTCCTGGCCGCGCTTCCACGTGGAGGCGTAGACGACGATGCCCGACGGGTCCAGGCGCAGCGCCATGTTGTGCAGGAACGCCTGGATGCCGCCGGGGCGGGGCGGGAAGTCGTTGGTGACGACGAGAGTCTTGTCCATCGCCGTCCGACAGTACCGGGTGCGATCGGGGGCAGTCGGGGCCCCGTCCCGCCACGTCACGGCGTATGGACCCGCCGGAACGGCATCATGCCTTGCAGTAGCGGCGCGCGTACAGCGTGTAGTGACCGTGAAGGGCGAGGTGAGTGATGGCGGGCAGGGGTTTGCGGCTCTCGTTCGCGGCGTGGGCCGTCACCCGGGCCGTGCTGCTGATGTGCGTGCTGCGGGTGTGGGTGATGCCGGGGTCGGACGTCTCCGTCGACATCGAGGTGATCTACCAGGGCTGGTACGGGGTGCTGAGCACCGGCACCTTCCCCTACGACGACGTCACCTGGCAGTACCCGCCCGCCGCGGCCTTCGCCGTGCTCGCCCCCGGCCTGCTCCCCTTCCTCGACTACGCCCCCGCCTTCTTCGTGGTGTGCCTCCTCGCCGACGCGGTCGTCTACGCGCTGCTGCTGTACGCGGTGCGGGGCGGGCGGCGCCGCGCCGCCGGGGTGTGGGTGTGGGTGGCCGGGGTCCCGCTGCTCGGCCCGATCGTCTACGCCCGCTACGACGTGATGGTCACGGCCGTCGCCGTGGCCGCCCTCCTCGCGGCCGGGCGCAGGGCCCGCCTCTCGGGGGCACTCACGGCCTTCGGGGCGCTGCTGAAGGTGTGGCCGGTGCTGCTGCTGGTCGGTACGCCGCGGGGGGCCCGCACGCGGGAGACGTGGGGCGCGGCGGCGGTGACGGCCGCGGTGCTCGGGCTGGCGTTCGCGGCGACCATGCCGGGGGCGCTGGCGTTCCTGACCTTCCAGCGGGACCGGGGCACGGAGGTGGAGTCCCTGGGTTCGCTGGTCTTCCACCTGGGGCGGCACGCCGGCTGGCACGGCCACGCGCGGCTGCACTACGGCTCGGTGGAGTTCCTCGGCCCCTACGTCCACACGGTGAGCCGGCTCGCGCTCGTGCTGAGCGTGGTGGCGTTCGCCTGGCTGCTCCTGTGGCGCGTACGGGCGCGCAGGTTCACCGCCTGCACGCCCTACGAGGCGGCGTTCGCGTCGGTGCTGCTGTTCACCACGACCAGCCGGGTCATCAGCCCGCAGTACGTCGTCTGGCTGCTCGGGCTGGCGGCGGTGTGCCTCACGATGGGCACGACGCGCCAGCGCCTGCCCATCGCCCTGGTCCTGCTGGCCGCCCCGCTGACCCAGCTGGAGTTCCCGATCTGGTTCTCGCACGTGGTGGCCAGTGACAAGCTGGGCGTGGCGACGCTGACCCTGCGCAACGGGCTGCTGGTGGTGGCGACGCTGGTGTCGTGCACGCGCCTGTGGCGGGAGACGGTGTCCCTGCCGGGGTCGTCCGACACGCCGGACGACCCTCCCGCGGAGAAGGAACCGGCCTTGCTGGCAGGCTGACGGGCCCGCTCGGCGGGGAACAGCGCTCACCCCGGGCGCAGCTGTTCCACCACATACGCGCGCCACCGTTCCGTGAACTCCTGCAGCGAGACGCCCAGAACGTCGTGGAGCGCGGTTTCGACGGCCCCGTCGCGGCGGGCGTGGGAGCCCACCGCGCGGTAGAACGCGACGAGTTTCTCCTCGCTCCAGCGGTCGGCGATCAGCCGGCAGGCCAGCCAGCCCTCCTCGTAGGCGCGGGCGAGCCGCCCCGCCTCCCCGGTGAAGCCGAACTCGGGGTCCCCGGGCAGCCGGTCGGGGAGGGTGCCGGCGGCGGCCGCGCGGGAGAGTTCGGGGGCGGCCTGGCGGACGGTGCGGCCGGTGCCGCGGTAGGCGGCCCAGTCGGCGAAGCCCTCGGACAGCCACAGCGGCGTGGCCTTGGTCGTCCTGGCCCGGGTGGCCACGTGGGCGGTCTCGTGGGTGAGCACGATGCGCCGCCCGAACGCGCCGAGCACCCCGTACGCCTCG
This sequence comes from Streptomyces telluris, assembly GCF_024519335.1. NCBI lineage: Bacteria > Bacillati > Actinomycetota > Actinomycetes > Kitasatosporales > Streptomycetaceae > Streptomyces > Streptomyces telluris. Next base: position 16,340 of record NZ_JANIID010000042.1, on the reverse strand, counting down.
GGGTTGACGATGATGCGGTCCGCGGGGGCGGCGGCGCCGGAGCCGCCCGCCTCGCCGGTGGTCACGGCGGCGATCCCCCGGTAGTTGGAGACGGGCGAGTCCAGGAGCGCGGCCATGCGCGCCAGCGAGGCGGGCATCTCGACCACGACCCGGCCGGGCCACTCGCCCGACCCGGCCCGCCAGGCCGCGCCCACGGCCGGGACGGCCTTGTCGGCGAGGTCGGCGAGGGCGCGCAGCCGCTCGCGGTCCTGGCCGACGCCGAGGACGAGGCTGCGCTCGCCGCGGACGACGGTCACGGGCCCCTGCTCCCACAGCTGGTGCCCGCCGCGCCGGGAGCCGGCGGCCACGTACCAGCGCCCGTCGCGCTCGACGAGGGTCAGCCGGCTGCGGGCGGTGACGGGAGCGCTGTCGTAGCCGGCCAGCCGGTAGCGCAGCTCGGCCTCGGCGGCGACCCGCCGGCCGTCCCCGGGCGCGGGGGTGAAGCCGCCCGTGCGCACGAGGCGGTAGTCCCAGGAGGCGAGCGGGACGGCCGCGAGGTTGGCGAAGAGGCGGCGCTGCTCCTCCCGGTAGCTCCCGGCGGCCGGGTCGACGGCGCCCAGGAAGGCGCTCTCGTCGCGGTCGCGGACCGCGGCGGCCCACCGGTCCAGGAGCCCCTGCAGGGCCCGCTCGCGGGCGTCAGGGCCCCCGGAGAGCCCTCCGGAGCAGCCGGTCAGCCCGGCCTGGAGGGCCATGAGGAGGGCCGCCAGGCAGCACGCCGCCCGGCGGGCCGGCCCGCGGCCGCCCGCTCGTGTGCCCCCGCGTCCGCTCCACCACCACCGGCCCGTCACGTCCCGCATCGTACGAGCCGTGCGCCCCCGGGGGCGCGCTCAGGACGTGATCACGGCCGGGTCACCGACGAAATCGGCATCATGTTGGCCGGGTCGTAGCGCACCCGGGCGCCGGGGTAGGGGGCGTGGACGACCTGGCCGCCCCCCACGTACATGCCGACGTGGCTGGCGTCGTCGCGGTAGATGACGAGGTCCCCGGGGCGTGCCTCGGACAGCGGGACGTGCCGTCCGGCGTTGCGCTGCGCCTGGGAGGTGCGCGGCAGGCCGACCCCGGCCCGCCCGTACGCCCACTGCATGAGCCCGGAGCAGTCGAAGGCGCCGGGCCCGGTCGCGCCCCAGGCGTAGGGCGAGCCGACGGCGGAGCGGACGGCCATGGCGGCGGCGGCGCCGCGGGCGGAGGCGGCGGCGAGGTCCTGCAGGCCGGCGGGGGCGCCCCCGTCCGGGCGCTCCAGCTGCCGGGTGCCGTCCGAGCGCGAGGCGCGGGCGTAGGCCTCCCGGTCGGCCGCCGGCAGGGCGTTCAGCAGGCGGCGGGCGGTGGCGAGCTTCCCTTCGACCTGCCGCTTGTGCTCTTCGACGGCCTTGCGCGTCCGCTCCAGCTCGCCGAGCATCCGGGCCGCCTCGCTGCGCTCCTGGCGCAGGGCCCGCTGGGCCTCCGTGAGGGCCTTGAGCTGCTCGCTCTGCCGGTCGGAGACGCGGTCCAGGGTGGCGGCGCGGTCCAGGTAGCCGTCGGGGTCGGAGGACAGGAGCAGCTGCAGGGCGGGGTCGACGGCGCCGCTGCGGTACTGCGCGGCGGCGACCATGCCGAGGGCGGTGCGCATGTGGTTGACGCGCTCCTGGCCGCGGGCGACGCGGTCGGTGGCCTCGGCGACCTTCCTGCGGAGCTCGCCTGCGCGCTCGCCCGCTTCGTTGAACTTCTCGGTGGCCCGCTCGGCCTGCTCGTAGAGCCGGTCGACCTGCGCCTTGACGGTCCCGCGGGACCGGTCGTCGCGGGCGGTGTCGCTGGGCCGCGCTCCGGCCGGGGGCGCCATCGCGGCCGCGGCCGTGGCCACGGCGGCGGACAGGACGGTGACCCGGACGGTCTGGGTGAGACCGGACTGCGAAGAACGGCGATGGGACGCCACGGGCTGCCGCACTCCCTTCCTTGCTGCACTGTGGGCGCGGTCTGCCCGGCGCGCCGGTACCGCAGCGCCAGACAGTAGCGGCGCGCTCACCCCGTGTTCAAAGACCTCGCGGGGTGGGAATGGGACGGGAATGCGGACGCCCCGCCGGAGACGCAGGTCACCGGCGGGGCGTGATGTCAGCGAGGGCCACCGCGATTCGCCCGAACGGGCGGCGGGTCAGCCATTCGGCCCAGTCGTCAGCCTATGCGGACGCCGAACTGGAAGGGCATGTTGCCCATCGACTCGTAGCGCACGTTGGCGCCCGGCTTGGGGGCGTGCAGGGTCTGGCCGTTGCCCGCGTAGAGGCCGATGTGGTGCAGGTCGCCGTAGAAGAGCACCAGGTCACCGGGCTTGAGCTGGCTCTGGTCGTAGATGCGGGTGCCCGCGTTGGCCTGGTCCTGGGAGATGCGCGGCAGGGTGACGCCGGCCTGTGCGTACGCCCAGCCGGTCAGCCCGGAGCAGTCGAAGGAGCCGGGGCCGGTCGCGCCCCAGACGTACGGGGAGCCGATCTTGCCCTGGGCGGCGGCGAGCGCGGCGGCGGCGCGGCCGGAGGTGGGCACGTCCTTGCCGAGGTCGGGGCGGCTGCTGCCGCCGGCGCGGCCGGCGCGCTCCTCGCCGCCCTTGGCGCCGTCGGCCTTCTCCTTCTCGCCGAGGACCTCGGCGCGCTCCGCGGCGGTGAGGGTGTTGAGCTGCTCCTTGGCGGCGGCGAGCTTCTCCTGGACGGCTTCCTTCTGCTCGCCCAGCACCGTGCGGGTCTCCGCGAGGTCCTTGAGCTTTCCGGTCGCCTCCTGGCGCTGCTGCTTGAGCGCGCGCTGCTTCTCGGAGATCTGCTTGAGGGTGTCGGCCTGCTTGGCGCTCACCTGGTTGAGCGTGGAGGCCTTCTCCAGGTAGCTCTCCGGGTCGGAGGAGAGCAGCAGCTGCAGCGAGGGGTCGACGGCGCCGCTGCGGTACTGCGCGGTGGCCAGCGAACCGAGGCTGTTGCGCAGCTTGTTGATCTCCTCCTGGCCGCGGGCGACCTTGTCCTGGAGATCGGTGACCTGCTTGTCGAGCTTGTCCTGCTTCTCCTTGGCCCCGTTGTACTTCTCCGTGGCCTGCTCGGCCTCTTCGTAGTACTTGTCGACCTTCTCCTTGACCTCCGCCTTGGAGGCCTTCGGATCGGCGTGCGCGGCCTGCGAGGTGAGGGCGACGGCCGCGGCCGCGGTCGCGGTCAGCACGGTCACCCGGGCGCGGCCCGGCTGCTTGGGTCGACGGTGGGACGCCACGGAGACGGGCTCCTTCTTCCTCGGCCGCCACCGCACGCCGGAGGGCACGGTTCGGGCGGGACCTTCACCGTCACCCCGAATGGATGATCGACCGGGCGAAGGTTCGAGGTCCGACCTTAGTGACCCCCGACTGATCCGTTCAAATCCTCATCAGAAAAATCTCTTGCCTCAACAGAAGCTTTACCAACGTGACACAGCCGGTGATGACGGCTTGACGGTCAGGTACGGGCAAGTCGCTTGAGGAGCAGGGCCGATGCCACCGGCCGGGCGCCCGCCTTCGCGACGCCGTCGGCGACCTCGCGGTCGGTGGAGACCACCACGACCGGACGGCCCGGCGGCTCGGCCCGCACCAGCTGGCGGATGAGCTCGTCCGCGGTCACCCCGGGCTTGCTGAAGAGCACCCGCACGCCGCGCGGCGGCGCGAGCAGCACGGGCGCGGCCAGCTCGGCCCCGTCGAAGACGCAGGTCACCTCGGCGCCCGTCTGCGCGGCCAGCATCGCGAGCCCGCCCAGCAGCCGCAGCCGCTGCTTGTCCAGCGGCATCGTCGGATAGCCGGTCTTGGTGACGTTGTAGCCGTCGACCACGAGGTGCGCCTGAGGCAGCGCCAGCAGCTGGTCCAGCAGCGCAGGATCGGTCTCGGACAGGGCGCGCGTGGCGATGTCCTTCGGGGTCATCCGGCCCGGCTCCACGGCGTCCACCGTGTCCGCGGGGTGCACGGAGACGGGCGGCAGGGCCAGTTCGCGGCGCAGCCCCTGCGCCGCGTCCAGGACGGTGTCCAGCAGCAGCCGCAGGCGCATGTCCTCCACGCTGCGCCCCTCGCGCACCGCCCGGCGGCTCGCCTCCAGCGCGGCCTCGGCCTCCGACAGCCGCGTCTTGAGCCGGCGGGTCTCCCCCAGCGCGGCGGCCTTCTCGGCCGCACCGGCCGCCCGCACGGACTCCAGCTCGGCCTCCGCCTTGCGCAGGGCGGCCTCCCCGCGCCGCACATCGGCGACCGCGCTGCGCAGCTTGCGCTGCAGCGAGTCGGTTTCCCTGCGGGACGCCTCCAGCTCGGCGCGGACCCGCTCGGCCTCGGCCCGCGCCGCGACCCGGGCCTCCGCCAGCTCCTCGCGCAGCCGCCGCAGTTCGCGCTGGGCCTCCTCGCCCGCGCGCTCCGCGGTCGCCCGCAGGGCCTCCTCGCCGGCCGCCGTCACGAGCTTGACCCAGCCCGTGGGCCGCAGCACGTAGGCCATGGCGGCCACGTCCTCCGGATCGGCGGCCGCCGGCGGCGAACCCGCGTCCAGCGCCTCGGCGAGCTCGGAGCCCGTCTCGCGCAGCCGGGCCGAGATGCGCTGGCGGAACGCGGGGTCGTTCTCCACCGCCGCCGCCATCGCATTGCCCGCGAACTTGGCCCGCCGGCTCGGCGTGAACCGGGCGTACTGCCGCAGCGCCGCCGGGAGTTCGGCGACGGTCAGACCGCCGAACGCCTCCGCGACCAAGCCGATGACCCGGCGCCGCACGCCTTCCGGCAACGGACGGTCGAGCACCTCGGCAGCGCCGTCGGTCCCACCGGTGTCACCAGGTCCACCGGCCGCCTCCGCGCCACCCGTGTGCTCCACCACCGCTCATCGCTCCCGTTCTTCAGGCCTTCGCGCCCGGCCGGTCCACCAGCTCGACCTGGTCGACCGCGTTGCACCAGCGGCAACGCACGGACTCGATCGTCTCACTGACCACCTCGCGCTCCTCCACGCTCGGCTCGCCGGAGAGGTCGAGATGGATGAATTCCACGGCTTTGGTCGTACGCGTCACGTCGAACCGGGTGAGATTGCCGCACAGAGCGCAGCGCCACCGGGTCCCGGCTGTCGGCTGGGGAACGCCCATCGTGTCGTCCGTCCTCATCAAGTCCATCGAACTGCGGGTGTGCTTCCCGTAACCCTACGGCCTGATGGTCATGCGGCGCGGAGTGCGGGCCCGCTTCACCGGCCCGGCGAGGCACTCTGTGCGCTTTGCTGCCGGTACGTCATGATCTGCTCATGTTGGGAAAGGCCGGAAAGGCAGCCGGGACGGCGGCGCACGGGGGTCACGACGGGATCCCCCCGCCGGTCCCCCTGGTCACCTACGCCCTCATCGGCGCCTGCTGCGCGGTGTTCCTCCTGGGCCCCGCGGCGGAGCTCACCGCCCCCCTGGCCGGCCACGGCAGCGGCAGCAACCTCCTCGCCGCCCAGAGCGCCTACTTCGAGCGCTGGGGCGTGGTGCCCGAGAAGCTCTGGCACGGGCCGCCGGCGGAGCTGATCACCCCGCTCACCGCGCTCTTCGTGCACGGCAACTGGCTGCATCTGCTCGGGAACATGCTCTTCCTCTACGTCTTCGGCGCCATGGCCGAAAACCGGATGGGACGCGGACCCTTCGTCCTCTTCTACCTCGCCGCCGGAGTGCTCGCCCTGCTCGGCTACGCGGCCGCGCACGCCGCCTCCGACCGCACGCTCGTCGGCGCCTCCGGTGCGATCTCCGGGGTCCTCGGGGCCTTCCTCTACCTCTTCCCCCGGGCCCGCGTCACCAGTCTCTTCCCGTTCCTCTTCTTCCTGCCGCTGCGGTTCCCCGCCTGGGCCGTGCTGCTCTTCTGGTTCGCCCTGCAGTGGGTGGCCGCCCGCGCGGCCGGCGACCGCCCCGGCGTCGCCTACCTCGCCCACGTCGTGGGCTTCGCGCTGGGCTTCCTGTACGCGTGGGCGAGGTACGGCCGTACGACTAGAGTGAAGGCGGGGCTGCCCCCCGACCCCCGATAGGAGCCCGCAGTGATCACTTCGATCGTGCTGATCAAGACCGACGTCGACCGGATCCCCGAGATCGCCGAGCAGATCGCCGCGATCGAGGGCGTGAGCGAGGTGTACTCGGTGACGGGTGCGCACGATCTGATCGCCATGGTGCGGGTGGCCCGGCACGACGACCTCGCGGACGTCATCCCGGGCAGGATCAGCAAGGTCCCGGGCGTCGCCTCGACGGAGACGCATATCGCGTTCCGCACGTACTCCCAGCACGACCTGGAGGCGGCGTTCGCCATCGGCCTGGACGCCTGACGGCACGTCGCAGAAACCACGGGTTGCGCCCGCCCGGCACCGCCGGTCACCACCATCGTGGTGACCCGCCGCGGCGGCGATCAGCCACGACGATCGTGACCGGCGGTGCCGGTACCGGCGCAGCCCGCGATCAAGCCTCCGCCGTCAGGCGACCGGCACGCAGCGCCCGTTCTCCGTCCGGTAGGACCACCTCGCCCCGTCGCGGACGAGCTCACCGACCGCCGTCACGAAGCGTTCGACATGCTCATCGGGCGTGCCGGCACCGAAGCTCACACGGATCGCGTTGAGGGGCGCCCCCTCGTCGGAGCCGCACCCGCCGTCCGCCGAGGACGCGCCGCCGACCAGCGTCCGCACCAGCGGGTGCGCGCAGAAGAGGCCGTCGCGGACGCCGATCCCGTACTCCGCGGAGAGCGCCGCCGCGAAGTGCGAGCTGTTCCAGCCGTCGACGGTGAAGGACAGGACGCCCACGCTCGGGGCGCCGGGCCCGAAGAGCGAGAGCACCCGCACCCCCGGCACCGCCGCCAGCCCCTCCCGCACGGCGGTGATCAGCTGCCGCTCCCGCTCCGCGAGCCGGTCGAAGCCGGCCTCGGTGAGCGCCTTGCACGCGGAGGCGATGGCGTAGGCCCCGATGACGTTGGGCGAGCCGGCCTCGTGCCGGGCGACCCCGTCGTGCCAGTCGACCTCCACCTCGCCGGAGGCGCCCCGCGCGACGCGCCGGCTCGCGCCCCCGCCGGCCAGGTAGGGCTCGGCGTCGCGGAGCCAGTCCGCCCGGCCGGCCAGCACGCCGGCGCCGAAGGGCGCGTACAGCTTGTGCCCGGAGAAGGCGACCCAGTCGGCGTCCAGTTCCGCGATGTCCACGCGCTGGTGGGGGACGAGCTGGGCCGCGTCCACGACGATCCGCGCGCCGTGGGCGTGCGCGGCGGCGGCCAGCTCCCGTACGGGCCACAGCTCGCCGGTCACGTTGGACGCACCGGTCACGCACACCAGCGCGGGCCCGTAGGGCTCGCGGGCCGCGAGCGCCTGCTCCAGCGTCTCGACCGCCTGCCCGGGGGTGCGGGGCGCGTCGAGGTAGGTCACCTCGGCGTCCGCGCGCCGCTCCCAGGGCAGCAGCGCCGCGTGGTGCTCGGTCTCGAAGACGAACACCCGCGTCCCGGCGGGGAGTACGGCCGCGAGCAGGTTGAGCGAGTCGGTGGTCGAGCGGGTGAAGAGGACCTGGTCGCCGTCCCGGCAGCCGAGGAACGCGGCGACGTCCGCCCGGCTGTTCTCGAAGAGCTCCGTCGACAGCTGCGAGAGGTAGCCCGCGCCGCGGTGCACGCTGCCGTAGTAGGGCGCGTACGCCGCCACGTCGTCCCACACCCGCTGCAGGGCGGGGGCGCTGGCCGCGTAGTCCAGCGCGGCGTAGGTCACCTCTCCGCCGGTCACCAGCGGGACCCGGACATCGCACCCGAGAACGGGCAGAGGGGTGCAAACGGACCGGTCGGAGGCAAGGGTGGGGACAGACATGGCGAACTCCCGTAAAAAGGCAGGCGAATTCCACCGCGCGACGGGCGCGGGAAAGGGAAAGAGGGTGCGGGAAAAGGGGCTCTTCGAGCCCTAACGCATTCGCTGAACCACGGAAGGAACTCCCTCGACAACCAGGATCCCTGGCGAGGGACCCGCGCTTGCCGCAGACCTCGCTGCCTGCGACCTGGTCATCACCCGGGGCACCCCGCCACGGAAGGAGGGTTGCCGGACAGCGGGCCGGGGCCGTGTCGCTGTCACTCGTGACCTTGGCGGAGAGTATGGCACAACTGATCGCCGGCCGGGAAGGGGCGTCCGGATCACGGACGCCCCTGCACCGCACTACTCCTTCACGGCGCTACGCGTTGCTCGCCAGCGCCCACCGCTCTAGCACCCGCCGGGCCGCCCCGGAGTCGATGGACTCCCCGGCCCGCACCAGCCCACCCCTGATCTGCTCCGCCAGCGGCTCCTCCGTCGGCGCCAACGCCACCAGCGCCGCGGCGGAGTTGAGGAGCACGGCGTCCCGCACCGGCCCCGCCTCGCCCGCGAGCAGACGCCGCGCGACATCGGCGTTGTAGGACGCGTCGCCCCCCCGCAGCGCCTCCACGGGCACCAGGTCGATCCCCACGTCCCGCGGGTCGAAGGACTCCTCGCGGACCCGTCCCCCGGAGACCACCCACACCTTCGACGTGGCGGTCGAGGTCAGCTCGTCGAGGCCGTCGTCGCCGCGGAAGACCAGCGCCGAGGAGCCGCGCTCGGCGAGCACCCCGGCGAGGATCGGGGCCATCCGGGCGTCCGCGACGCCCGTGGCCTGGGCCCGTACCTTCGCGGGGTTGGTCAGCGGGCCGAGCACGTTGAAGACGGTGCGGATGCCGAGCTCGCGCCGGGCCGCGGCCACGTGCCGCAGCGCCGGGTGGAACTTCACCGCGAAGCAGAGGGTGATGCCGGCCTCCTCGGCCACCTCCACCACCCGCTGCGGGCTGAGGTCGAGGTTCACGCCCAGCTTCTCCAGCACGTCGGAGGCGCCGCTGGCCGAGGACGCCGCCCGGTTGCCGTGCTTGACGACCTTCACGCCGGTGCCGGCGACGACGATCGAGGACATGGTGGAGATGTTGACGGTCTTGGCGCCGTCGCCGCCGGTGCCGACGATGTCCACGCTGGGGCCGGGGACCTCGATCAGCCGGGCGTGCTCGTACATCGTGCGCACCAGGCCGGAGATCTCGGCGACCGTCTCGCCCTTGGCGCGCAGGGCGACCAGGAAGCCCGCGATCTGCGCGCCGGTGGCCTCGCCGCTCATGATCCGGTCCATGGCCCAGGCGGCGTCGACGACGGTGAGGTCACGGCCGGCGAGCAGGGCGTCCAGGAGGCCCGGCCAGGAGGGGGCCACCGCGCTGTCGCCGCCTGCCGGGGTCACAACGTTCATGGTCCACGCTCCTGGTGGTCGGTCCGGAGAGCCGGGTTCGTCCCGGGGTCTGCCAGCCCAGCCTATCCACCCCCGCAGACAGCGAAGAGCCCCGTCCATGCGTCGGACGGGGCTCTCGCTGTGGCGATCAGCGATCAGGGTGGATCAGAGGCGATCCGGGGGATCAGTGGTGGCCGTGGCCGCTCGTGATCTCCTCGTACTCCTCCACGGTGGCCTTGGGGATCTGGGTCCCCTCGCCGTAGAAGCCCTTCGAGAGCTTCACCCGGAGGCGCTGGCCGGCGCCGGCCTTGCGGGCCACGCCGTTCTCGTCGTACTCCGGCTCCAGCTCGAGCGGCTGGGGCTGGTGGTGCGCCGTGAGGGTGTGCATCTGCTCCTGCGAGAGGGGCTCGTGGACCTCGACGAACTCACCGTGCGGCAGGCGCTTGATGATGCCGGACTCGCGTCCGTGCAGCACCTTGTCCTTGTCGCGGCGCTGCAGGCCCATGCAGATCCGGCGGGTGGCGATGAACACCAGGACCGGGATCACGAAGAAGCCGATGCGGACGAACCAGGTGATGGCGTTGATCGACAGGTGGAAGTGGGTGGCCCACAGGTCGTTTCCACCACCGACCAGCATCACGAAGTACGCGGCGATCCAGGCGGCACCGAAGGCGGTGCGCGTCGGGGCGTTGCGCGGGCGGTCCAGCAGGTGGTGCTCGCGCTTGTCACCGGTGACCCAGGACTCGATGAACGGCCAGACCGCGATCGCACCGAGCACCAGCGGGAAGATGACCAGCGGAATGAACACGCCCAGGACGAGCGTGTGGCCCCACAGGTTGATCTCCCAGCCCGGCATGACACGGATCAGACCCTCGGCGAAGCCCATGTACCAGTCGGGCTGGGCGCCGGTGGACACCTGGTCCGGGCGGTACGGGCCGATGGCCCAGATCGGGTTGATCGAGGCGATCGCCGCGATGGCCGCGATGATGCCGAAGACCAGGAAGAAGAAGCCACCGGCCTTGGCCATGTAGACCGGCATCAGCGGGAGGCCGACGACGTTCTTGTTGGTCCGGCCCGGGCCGGGGAACTGCGTGTGCTTGTGGTAGATCACCAGGATCAGGTGGGCCACCAGCAGACCGAGCATGATGCCCGGCAGCAGCAGGACGTGGATGGAGAAGAACCGCGGCACGAAGTCCGAGCCGGGGAACTCGCCGCCGAAGAGGAACATCGAGATGTACGTGCCGACGATCGGCACGGACAGGATCGCGCCCTCCATGAAGCGGACACCGGTGCCGGAGAGCAGGTCGTCCGGGAGCGAGTAACCGGTGAAGCCGGTGAACATGCCGAGGACGAACAGCAGGAAGCCGAACAGCCAGTTGACCTCACGCGGCTTGCGGAACGCACCGGTGAAGAACACGCGCATCATGTGCACGAACATGCCCGCGAGGAAGATCAGCGCGGCCCAGTGGTGGATCTGCCGGATGAGCAGACCGCCACGGACGTCGAAGCTGATGTCGAGGGTCGACTTGAACGCCTCGGACATGTGCATGCCCTGCATGGGCACGTACGAGCCGTGGTAGACGACCTCGTTCATGCTCGGGTGGAAGAACAGCGTCAGATACACACCCGTGAGGATGATGATCACGAAGCTGTAGAGGCAGACCTCGCCCAGCATGAAGGACCAGTGGTCCGGGAAGATCTTCCGCATGTTGGCCTTGGCCAGGGTGTAGATACCCAGACGGCCGTCGGCCCAGTCGGCGACCCGCTCGCCTGCGGGCGCCTTGCGGCGGTTGTCAGTCGTAGTGCTCATCCGCGCTCCCAGTAGGCAGGACCGACGGGCTCGGCGAAGTCGCCCATGGCCTCAAGGTAGCCCTTGTCGTTGACCTTGATCCGCAGCTGCGGAAGGGCGTGGCCGGCCGGGCCGAAGATCACGCGTCCGCCGTCGGACAGGTCGAAGGTGGACTGGTGGCACGGGCACAGCACGTGGTGCGTCTGCTGCTCGTAGAGGCTGATCGGGCAGCCGACGTGGGTGCAGATCTTGGAGAACGCGACGATGCCGTCGGCGGACCAGTCGAGCTCGCGCTTGTCCTTGATGTTCTCCGGGCGGAGCCGGACGATCATCAGGGCGGCCTTGGCGATCTCCTTCTGGAAGTCGTGGTCCTCCTCCTTCATGCCCTCGGGCATGGCGAAGGTGAGGGAGCCGACCTGGATGTCCTCGGGACGCAGCGGCTGCAGCGTGTTCTGGTTGATCAGCATCTTGCCCTCGGACCAGGCGGTCTTCCGGAGCTTGGTGCCCGGAAGCGGTCCGAGGTCGCGCAGCAGCACCACGCCGGAGAGCGGCACCAGGGCCAGCGCGCCGAACATGGTGTTGCGGATCAGCTTGCGGCGGCCGAAGGCCGACTCCTCCGCGCCCTGCTTGAAGTCGGCCATGACCTTGGCCTTGACATCGGGCTCGGCGGCGATGGCGTGCCGCTCGTCGGCGACCTCCACGTCCGACATCAGGGTGCGGGCCCAGTGGACCGCGCCCGCGCCGATGCAGAACAGCGCCACCGCGAGGGTCATGCCCAGCGCGAAGTTCAGGGCGCTGATGTGACCGATCGGGAAGACGTAGATGCTCTTGTCGACCGGGAGGGTCACGTAGGAGGCGATGAAGCCGACCGTGGCCAGCATCGAGAGCAGGAACAGGAAGGCGACCACGCGCTCGGAGCGCTGGGCGGCCCGCTCGTCGACGTCCTGGATGCGGGGCTCGTGCGGCGGGAGGCCGGGGTCGGCGAACGGGTCGCCGGCCGTCTTCGTCACGGCACCGCCGTGCGCGTCCTGCGTGCTCGGCAGGTTCTCTTCTGGAATGTCTTGGCTACTCATGACTTCTTGGCCTTAGCGGTGTGGGCCGCGACCCAGATGGCTACTGCGATCAGCGCGCCCAGTCCGAAGATCCACGCGAACAGACCCTCGCTGACGGGGCCGAGCCCGCCCAGCTCGAGGCCGCCCGGGCTCTCCGACTTGCTGCTGTTGACCGTGTCGAGGTACGCGATGATGTCCTTCTTGTTCTTCTCCGTCATCGTCGTGTCGGGGAAGGAAGGCATGTTCTGCGGGCCGGTCTGCATGGCCTCGTAGATGTGCTTGGGGTTGACGTCCTCAAGCGTGGGGGCGTACTTGCCGTTGGAAAGCGCGCCGCCCTTACCGGTGAAGTTGTGGCACTGGGCGCAGTTGGTGCGGAAGAGCTCCCCGCCCTTCGCGATGTCCGCGCCGTCCGGGCTGTACTGATCCTTGGTCGGGATCGCGGGGCCGGCACCCAGCGAGGCGATGTACGCGGCGAGCTGGTCGATCTCGGCCTGCGAGTAGATCGCCTTCTTGCGGGGGGCCTGGGCACCCTGCTGCTGGAGCGGCATGCGGCCGGTGGCGACCTGGAAGTCGACGGCCGCAGCGCCCACGCCGACGAGGCTCGGGCCGTCGGTGGTGCCCTGACCGCCGGTGCCGTGGCAGCTTGCGCAGCCCACGGAATAGAGCTTCTTGCCCTCCTCGATGGCGAGGGACTGGGCGGTTTCATCGGCCTTGGCCGTGTCCGCCGGCGCGAACGCGGCGTACAGCCCCCCAGTTACCGCCAGCGCGAAGAGTAGGACGACGACCGCCGCCAGCGGATGGCGTCGTCGTGCGGAGAGCTTTTTCACGGATTACCCCGGTGTCAGGATCTTCTGCGTCGATCTGGACTGTTGGTCCGGTGCGGGACGGGACCGATTACTTGATCAAGTAGATCGTGGCGAAGAGGCCGATCCACACCACGTCGACGAAGTGCCAGTAGTAGGACACGACGATGGCCGCCGTCGCCTGGTGGTGGGTGAACCTCTTGGCCGCGTACGTCCTGCCCAGGACCAGCAGGAAGGCGATCAGACCGCCCGTCACGTGCAGGCCGTGGAAGCCGGTCGTCAGGTAGAACACCGAGCCGTACGGGTCGGAGGAGAGCGAGAGCCCGTCCTTCTTCACGAGGTCGGTGTACTCGAAGACCTGGCCGCCGATGAAGATGGCACCCATCACGAAGGTGATCACGAACCAGGTGCGCAGCTTCTTCACGTCGCCGCGCTCGGCGGCGAAGACGCCGAGCTGGCAGGTGAGGGAGGAGAGCACCAGGATCGTGGTGTTGGTCGCCGAGAACGGCAGGTTCAGCGCGGACGCCTTTTCCGACCAGAACTCGGTGCCCGTCACCGATCGCAGGGTGAAGTACATCGCGAAGAGGGCCGCGAAGAACATCAGCTCGGAACTCAACCAGATGATGGTTCCGACGCTGGTGAGGTTCGGTCGATTGACCGACGGGTGTGCGTGCCCGGTATCTGTTGCTGTTGCAGTCGCCACGACCGACATTATGTCGGTCGCTTATCTCGTGCTCACTCCGGGGGGTGCCGTTCGGTGTGTCAAGAGCATGTGCGCTGCTCGTACGGCCCAGTGCCGGGGTCCCCCAAAGGGGGGAACCGGACGTTCCGGGGCACCTCGGGGGCCTGACGGACCCTCCTCCGGAAGGGTGTTCGCGGAGTAGAGTCCGGCCATCGATCAGCTCCACGTCAGATCCACAGCTGTGCCGAACACAAGCCTGGAGGAACGATGCAGCCGACGGCCACCGTGCTGGTCTACAGCGACAACGCGGACACCCGCGAGCAGGTCCGGCTGGCCGCCGGGCGCCGGCCCGCCCCCGACGTGCCGCCGGTCGTGTACGTGGAGTGCGCGACGCTCCCGGGCGTGCTCACGGCCCTGGAGGAGCACCACGTGGACGTGTGCGTCCTGGACGGCGAGACGGCGCCCGCGGGCGGCATGGGGGTCTGCCGGCAGCTGAAGGACGAGGTGTTCCGCTGCCCGCCCGTGCTGCTGCTCATGGGCCGCCCGCAGGACGCCTGGCTGGCCACCTGGAGCCGCGCCGACGCGGCCGTGACGCACCCGCTGGACCCGGGGGTCTTCGCCGACGCCCTGGCGGGCCTGCTGCGCGCCCGGAAGGCCGTGGACGCCTGAGGGGGCGCCCGGGGGCGGCTAGAGCTCGGGGCGCAGGCGGGCCGCGTCGGCGGGGCTGCTCCCCTCGGCCTTCCCGGTCTTCCCTCCGACGAGGGCACTGCCCTTGCGCCATTCGTCCCAGGACATGTTCCAGTCGCCGAAGCCGTTGTCGAACGGGGTCATGGTCGCGCCGGCGCTGCCCACGACCTTGACGATGTCGCCGACGTGCACGGTGTCGAAGAACCACTTGGCGTTGGCGGTGCTCATGCCGGTGCAGCCGTGGCTGACGTTCTCGGCGCCCTGGGACCCCTCGGACCAGGGCGCGGCGTGTACGTACTCGCCGCTCCAGGTGACCCGGGTGGCCCAGTGGACGGGCAGGTCGTAGGAGTCCGCGCTGCCCTCGGCGATGCCGATGCTGGTGCCGCGCATGCGTACGAAGGATTCCCGGCCCAGGATCACCTTGACCCCGTTGCGGGTGGCGTAGCCGGGCTTGCCGGTGGTCACCGGGATGGACCGGACCTCCTTGCCGCTCACGAACACGGTCATGCTGTGCGCGCTCGCGTCGGTGACGGCCTCGATGCGGTCGCCCGTCGTCATCCGCACGGCCCTGGAGGGGCCTCCGTAGAGGCCGCCGCCGACCTTGATGCCGTCGAGGTTGGCGTGCACGTCGACGGTGGTGTGGGCGGGCCAGTACTCCTTCGGGCGGTAGTGCAGGGTGCGGTTGTCCACCCAGTGCCAGGCGCCCTCCACGGCGGGCTTGGACTCGACCCGGAAGGTGCGCTCGACGATCGCGCGGGCTGCCGGGTCCTGGACGGGGGTGCTCAGCTCGGCGGTGATGGGCTGCCCCACGCCGTAGGTGCCGCTCTGCGGGCCGAAACTGACGCGCAGGAGGCGGTCGGCCGGGTTGGTGTCGAAGCCGATCGTGCGGCGCCCCTGGGAGCCGTTCTCGTCCTCCGTGGTGACGCGCACGGTGTAGTGGGCGCCGGCGGCGAGGGCGCCGGTGCTGTGCCAGCGGGAGCCGTCGGGGCTGAGTTCGCCCTTGACGTAGCGACCCGCCGCGTCCGTCGCCGTGACGTCCGTGATCCGGTCCTCGCCCCTGGCCACCACCTCCAGGGGCTTGCTGGGGTCCGCCTTCTGCCCGTCGTGGGCACTGGTGAGCTCGACCTGGCCGCTGGCGTCGTAGGGCTTGTCGGCCAGCGGGTTGGACGAGCCGCCGCAGGCGGTGACCCCCACCACCAGCGCGGTCAGCAGCACCGCCCCGGTGAGCGCCAGACGGTGTCGACGTGACTGGGTCATGGTCACACCGTAGGAAGGATCGGGACCTCCGGCCTGCCGGGTGACTGCAAACGGGTGGAAACGCACCGGGCCCCCCGCACCTGACGGTGCGGGGGGCCCTGGACGGCAACGGCCGTTCGCTACTGGTTCTGGTTCTCGCCTCGGTAGAACTCGAACACCCAGCCGAAGAGGCCGACCGCGATGACCGGGGCCGAGAAGTACATCAGCCACCAGCCGAAGCAGATGCTCATGAAGGCCAGGGCGCCACCGATCGCCAGGGAGAGCGGCTGCCAGCTGTGCGGGGCGAAGAAGCCCAGCTCGCCGGCGTCGTCGGCGACGTCCGCCTCCTTGTTGTCACCGGCGCCGGTGTCCACCCGGCGCGCGGTGAACGCCAGGTAGTAGCCGACCATGATGCACAGGCCGAAGGCCAGGAAGAGCGCCGTCGTACCGGCCGGCTCCTTCGACCACACGCCATAGACGCACGCCATGGCGAGGATGAAGACGGAGAGCCAGATGAACATCTTGCCCTGGATCTTCACTTGCCGGCCTCCTTGCCACCCGCGAGGGCCTTCTCAGCCGCGAGGTTCTCTTCGAGCTCCAGGGCCGCGATCTCCGGGTGGTGCAGGTCGAACGCCGGGGATTCGGAGCGGATGCGCGGCAGCGTGAGGAAGTTGTGCCGCGGCGGCGGGCAGGAGGTCGCCCACTCCAGCGAGCGGCCGTAGCCCCACGGGTCGTCGACCTCGACCTTCTTGCCGTACTTGGCGGTCTTCCAGACGTTGTACATGAACGGCAGGATCGACAGGCCCAGCAGGAAGGAGCTGATGGTCGAGATGGTGTTCAGCGTGGTGAAGCCGTCGGCGGCGAGGTAGTCCGCGTAACGGCGCGGCATG
>NZ_JANIID010000041.1:0-67166 GCF_024519335.1 Streptomyces telluris | reverse complement strand
GCCTGACAAGGACTGTGACCTACTACGCTCCTTCATTGCCGACGCGCGATTATCGGCCCTGTCCCCGTATTCATCCGCGGCTGTTCACTATCGGGATTCGTAAGTGATCCGGGCCTCATGGGCGGCCTCACACGCACCGCCCCCGAATGTCACCCGACGCAAGCGCGCGGATACGCATACGGGGGTGTCGTCCGGTTTCGCGGGCCGACGTACCGCTCAGTCCGCCGCGGGCGGCCAGGCGGCCGGGGAGAGCAGGCCGAGCACGTAGGCGCGGGCCACCAGAGCGGTGCGGTTCGAGGCGTCCAGGCGGCGGCACAGACGGGCGAGGTGGTAATTGACTCCGTCGCCGCTGAGCCCGACGGTGCGGGCCACCACGGCCGTGGTGCGGCCCTCGGCGACCAGGGCGAGGATGCGGGACTCCAGTGCGGTGAGCGCGACCGGGCCGACGGCCTCTTCCCTGCCGTCCACGGCAGGGCGCGGCTCGTCCGCACGAAGGATGGCCAGCAGCGGCGGGAGCTCGCCCGCCGGGTCGCTCACCGGCTCGACGGTCAGCTCCCCCTCATAGGACGATCCGGCAGCGGTCCAGCGGACGCGGAAGGGGTAGCGCGAGCGCCGTCCCCCGCGCATGGCGCTCTCGAACTTGCTCAGCTTGCGGGGGTCGGCGGGGGTGAACAGGTCGAGCAGGTGGCGGCCCGTCAGGCGGCCCGGGGTGAGGTTCCACAGTGCCGCCAGGGCCGGGTTCGCGCCGGTGATCACGCCTTCGGCGGTGCTGACCGCGGTCGGGACCGGCGTGCGGTCGAACAGGTTGAGGAAACGGGTGCGCCACACCGCCGGGTCCGACTCCGGGTCGTACACGGTCACGGTCACGCGCTCCTCTGTTGTCGGCTTCCTGCAGGCCTTCACCGTCCGAGCCATCCGAGCCGTCCGAGCCGTCCGAGCCACCCGAGCCACCGGAAGGCCTAGCCGCCTAGCACAGTCGTGCCGCAGCGCGCACGCCGCGGCACGGCCAAGACGCTACAAGAAATCGTAGTTCCGGCGGTCGGCGGGCCCGC
Organism: Streptomyces telluris; assembly: GCF_024519335.1. Lineage (NCBI taxonomy): Bacteria > Bacillati > Actinomycetota > Actinomycetes > Kitasatosporales > Streptomycetaceae > Streptomyces > Streptomyces telluris. Next base: position 66,114 of record NZ_JANIID010000041.1, on the reverse strand, counting down.
GCGCGGCGGAATCGTGGACGCACCGGTCGGGACCATCGCCCACCGGAGGCCGGACCATCACCCGCCGGAGGAGAGAGCCCATGGAGCCCCTGCGTGACCTGCCCGTCGTCGACGTGTCGGATACGGGTCTGACCGACAGGCCCGTCCAACAAGCCATGGCCTTCGCCCGCGAGTTCGGGCCCGCCTTCCGGCGCCGTTTCCACAGCCGCGAGACGGTGCTGATCTCCTCGTACGAACTCGTCGACGAGCTCTCGGACGAGACGCGGTTCGCCAAGGTGATCGGCCCCGCGCTGGAGAACGTCCGCGAGGTCGCCGCCGACGGCCTGTTCACCGCCTACAACGACGAGCCCAACTGGGCCAAGGCCCACGACATCCTGCTGCCCGCCTTCGCCATGGGCTCGATGCGCACGTACCACCCGGTCATGCTGAAGGCGGCGCGGCGGATGATCACCGCCTGGGACGCGTACCTCACCCGGGACGAACCCGTGGACGTGTCGGCGGACATGACCCGGATGACGCTCGACACCATCGGCCTCGCGGGCTTCGGCTACGACTTCCGGTCCTTCGCCCGCGCCGAGCCCCACCCCTTCGTCCAGGCGCTCGTACGGGCACTGAGCCACAGCCAGGCCGCTCTGGGGAGGACGCCGGGCCAGGACACCACGGAGGAGGACCGGGCCTTCCGTGCGGACACCGCGTATCTCGCGCAGGTCGTCGACGAAGTGATAGCCGGACGGCGGACCGCCGGGGAGAGCGGCGGCGCCGACGACCTGCTGGGGCTGATGCTGAACTCGCGTCACCCCGGCGACGGCGAACCCCTCGACGAGGCCAACGTCCGCAACCAGGTCATCACCTTCCTGATCGCGGGCCACGAGACCACGTCGGGCACCCTCTCGTTCGCCCTCTACCACTTGATGAAGAACCCGGTCTCCCTGCGTCTGGCGCAGGCCGAGGTCGACGCCCTGTGGGGCGACGACGCGGATCCGCAGCCCGCGTTCGAGGACATCGGCCGGCTGCGCTACGTACGGCAGGTCCTCAGTGAGACGCTGCGGCTGTGGCCGACCGCCGCGGTCTTCGAGCGCGCGCCCGTGGCCGACACCGTCATCGGCGGCAGGTACCCGGTCCCGGCCGGCCGGCGGCTGACCGTGCTCACCCCGATGCTGCACCGCGATCCGGTGTGGGGCGACAACGTCGAGGAGTTCGACCCGGACCGCTTCGCGCCCGCCGCCGAGGCCGCCCGTCCCGCGAACGCGTACAAGCCCTTCGGCACCGGGGAACGCGCCTGCATCGGGCGGCAGTTCGCCATGCACGAAGCGACCATGCTGCTGGCCCTGCTCGTCCACCGCTACCGCTTCCTCGACCACACCGGCTACACCCTCGACGTCAAGGAGACCCTCACCCTCAAGCCCGACGGCTTCACCCTGGCCCTGGCGCACCGCACCGCCGAAGACCGCGACCGGGTCCGCGACGCCCTCGGCGGCCTCGGCGGCCTCGCCGGCAGCGTCACCGCGCGTGCGGACCGGGCCGAGGAGCGGCCGGAGGACGGCGTCCTGCCCGCCAGGGCCGCGGCCGGCACCGCGCTGACCGTCGCGTACGGCTCCAACTTCGGCACCTGCCGCGAGTTCGCCGAAGACCTCGCCGGCACATTCGGCGACCTCGGCTTCACGGCCGGGGCCGTACCCCTCGACAAGATCGCGGGGGCCCTGCCCGCAGGTGCTCCCCTCGTCATCGTGGCCGCCTCCTACAACGGGCAGCCGACCGACGACGCCAGAGCCTTCACCTCCTGGCTGGCCGACGCGGAACCCGGAGCCGCAGAGGACCTGCCCTACGCCGTTCTGGGCGTCGGCGACCGCAACTGGGCGGCCACCTACCAGCACGTGCCCACCGCCATCGACGACCGTCTGGCCGGACTGGGTGCGACCAGGCTCCTGGAACGGCACGCGGCCGACGCCTCGGGCGACCTCGCCGGATCGTTCGCGCGCTTCACCGCCGCACTGCGCAGCACCCTGCTCACGGCGTACGGAGACCCGGACGCCGTCGCAGGACCCGAGGACTCCCGCGAGGAGCCGCCCGGGCACGCCTACGACGTCACCGAGATCACCGGCGGCCCCCTCGACGCGACGGCCTCCCGCCACGGCCTGGTCCCGATGACCGTGACCGCGACGGGGGACCTCGCCGACCTGGCCCACCCCCTCGGCCGCTCCAAGAAATTCGTGCGCCTCGCGCTGCCCGAGGGCGTCACCTACCGCACCGCCGACCACCTGGCCGTCATGCCCGCAAACGACCCTGCCCTGGTCGAACGCGCCATCACCGCTCTCGGCCTCGCCTGCGACGCGGTGCTCAGCATCCGCGCCCGGCGCACCGGCCGTTCCGGCAGTGCCGGCTCCGGCCGTTCCGGTCGCTCCGGCCTGCACCTGGACCGCCCGGTCACCGTCCGCGAGCTGCTCACCCACCACGTGGAACTGCAGCACCCGCTCACCACCGAGCAGGTCGCCCGGCTCGCCGACCTCAACCCCTGCCCGCCCGAGCAGGCGGCCCTGCGGCAGCTGGCCGCCACCGCCGAGCAGCCGTCAGTCCCCGGAGGCTCGCAAGCCCCCCGAGCCCTCCACCACGGGCTGATCGACCTCGCCGAGCAATACCCGGCACTGCGCGGCCGCATGGGCTGGCCGCTGCTGCTCGACCTGCTGCCCCCGATGCGCACCCGCCACTACTCCATCTCCTCCTCCCCCGCCACCGACCCGGGTCACGCGGATCTGATGGTCTCGCAGCTGCGCGCCCCCGCACGCTCCGGCAGCGGCGTCTTCGAAGGCACGGGCTCGTCATACCTGCACCGGATGCGGAGCGGCGACACGGTGTACGCACGCATCCAGCCGTGCCGGGACGCCTTCCGCATCCGCCACGACGCGCAGACCCCCGTCATCATGGTCGCCGCCGGTACGGGCCTGGCCCCCTTCCGCGGTGCCGTCGCCGACCGCTTGTCACTGGCCCTCCAGGGCACGCCGCTCACCCCCGCACTGTGTTACTTCGGCTGCGACCACCCGGACGTGGACTACCTCCACCGCGCCGAGCTGGAGGCCGCCGAAGAGGCCGGAGTGGTCTCCATGCGCCCCGTCTTCTCCAAGGCGCCCGAGGCGGGACGGCGGTTCGTCCAGCACCGGATCGCAGCCGAGGGCGCGGAGGTGTGGCGGCTGCTGCAGGCCGGCGCGAAGGTGTACGTCTGCGGCGACGGCAGCCGGATGGCCCCTGGCGTACGGGACGCCTTCCAGGAACTCCACGTACGGCACACGGGCGGCGATGCCGCTGCTGCAGAGGAATGGTGGCGCGCCGCGGTCGCCGAGGGCCGCTACGTCGAGGACGTCTACGCGGGCAGCTGACGGGTCGGCTGGGCGACGGGTGGGCGGGTCGGCGGCACGGCTTGCCGGAGCGGATGGGCTTCGCCGCCGACCACCGGCCACCGGCCACCGGCCACCGGCCACCGGCCACCGGCCACCGGCCACCGACCACCGGCCACCGACCGATGGTGCAGCGGTCCGGCAACCGGTGAACGGTTGCCGATGCCGGTAGCTGATTGCCGGTGGCCGGTTGCCGGCCACCGAGTTGCCGGTGGCCGGTCGCCGGTACGCGCTCAGTCGCGGTCGACGTGTTCGCGCTTGATGCTGCCGTCGACCGCGTCCACGTCGTACGTCGTCTTGTTCCAGTCGTTCGTCGTCACGACGTCCACCGACCAGACGAGGCTGCCGTTGTCCATGTCGTCCAAGCCGAGGGACGTGATCGTGCCCTTCGTCCGGCCCAGCGCGGTCGAGGCGGCGTCCTGCCAGGAGACCTTGGCCTTGCTCAGCCGGTCGGCCGTCTCCCGCTTGTCCTCGGCATCCTGGTCCGCCTCGGGACTGGACGAGGTCACCCCGCCCGAGACCGCGTCGACGACGACGTCGCTCTCCGTGCCGTCGGCAACGGCGACTTTCACGTGCCATTCGGGGGCGCCCGCGGCCGAGCGTTTGAGGTCGATGTCCACCAGCTTGCTGCCGGGCACCTTGTCGGTCGCCGACTTGGCCGCCTGGTCGTACCCGACCTTCGCCGCGGGTACGAGCGCCTTGCGCTCAGCCTGGTCGTCCGTCATCCCCGCGGTACCGCCCGGGGAGGGCGAGGCCGGCGCACCGGAGGGGGAGGCCGTCGGTGAGGACGGAGGCGCCGCCGACACGGTGGTCGCCGCGCCGTCGCCCCTTCCCCCGTCGCCGTCGTCACCGCACGCGCTCACCATCGCCGCCGTGACCGCCACCGCGCACACCACACGCACCGTCCGACCGCGGCGAACCGCCTGCGTTCCGTTCCTTTTCTTCATGACCGCACCTCATGCCCGTAAAATCCCCAGGCATACGCGCCGACGGCGGGATCACCCCTCCCGCCCGCACCACTGGGCCATCCGGAGCAGAGTGCTCTTGTACTCGTTGTGCTCGTTGTGCTCGTTTTCCGGCGCCCTGATTCCCGAGGGCGCGTTTGCCGGCGCCCGTACGAGGAAGGCGCGAGGATGTCCGAATGCCGAGCACATCTTGGAGGCATCGATGAGTGCCGAGAAGAAGGCAAAGCACGCAGCCGAGAAGATCAAGGGCAAGGCCGAGGAGACCGCCGGCTCCGCCACGGGCAATGACGCCAAGCGGGCCCGGGGCAAGGCGGAGCAGGCCAAGGCGGACGCAAAGCTGGCCGGAGAGCATGCGAGGAACGCTCTGCGGCACTGACCAGGGCGTGGGGCGGCGGTGCGTGGGGCCGTAAGAGCTTTAAGGCTGTGAGAGCCGTAAGGCGATCCTCCCCGGGCCGGCCCCCGCCTGCCGCCCTCCTCACGACGGCGGCACCGACCCCCTCGTGGAGAGCGGCAGTCGGGAGGATGCCTTGTGCAGCGAGCGCAGGGCCAGGAGCAGGACGCCGATGTCGTCCAGATAGACGGGGTCGGGGATGAGGTCGATGGGAGAGACGAGATAGAGCAGGGCTCCCCAGAAGACCATCTTGCTGCCCTCGGGCGCCCCGGCCTGCTGCAGCAGCCGGCGAGCCCGGAAGAGCCGGACCGCCAGGAACACGGCGGCCCCGGCCACCGCCGCCAGTACGACGGCCACCCCGCAGATCAGAACCCACCATTCGAAACTCATACCCGACCTTGTACCCCGGTCGTAGCCTTCCCGACGCCGATGTCAGGCGCCGATGTCAGGCCCCGCCCCGACCCCGGCGGTCCGGAGAGGTGGTGTGACACGCGGCTCGGGCACCCGCGCCACTGTCAGCCCCTCGCCGTCCTGGAACTCGATCAGCAACCCGCTGTCGGCAAGGAAGATCCAGCACCGGGCGACCCACTCCAGTACCGCCTCCGCGTGCTCGGCCACCAGCGCAGCGTCCAAGGCGACCGACGGCACGACGAAGTTGTCCCAGTACACGATGGCCAGCTCGTCCCCGGTGGCGTGCGCACGCATCGTCCTCCGCAGTTCCCCGGCGTCGAAGCCGTCGCGCCGCTCGATGACCTCGGCGCCGTCCCAGTCGAGCCGCGTCGAGCCGACGGACGGGAAGCGGCTCAGGCTCAGGGCGGCGAAGGCACGGTCATCGGACTGCCGCCGGTACCGGAGCCGGGCCCCGGGGAAACCGGCGCAGGGTTGCGGAGCGCGGGCCGGGACCAAGGCGCATCGACGCCCTCGCCCCCCGGCCGTAGCCCGACCTCGCGAAGCTGATTGACCGCCATCATGGCGACGAACATCGCGTTCGGGTTGGCTCCGCCGATCCCCAGTTCAGCGACCGTTTCCGCGTACCGGGTGGTGAACACGTCCGGCCGAACCCGCCCGCTCCCCCTGGTCAGCCTGAGTGCCGACTCCTGCAGGGCGACGACCTGGTCCAACAGCCCGTCCAGGTGGGACACCGCCTCAGCACCACGCCGCACGGCGAAAGTGTGCCCGTCGGTGAGGAGGGCGGCTTCTCCCTCCTCGAATAGGTGAGCGACGGCGCCGAGCACGGTCTGGATCTTGAGCTGGTCGGCGTCGGCCATCGCGCCGCAGGGGCCGTTGCCCTCGTCGGAGAGGTGAAGGACGCCGCAATCCCTCAAGTGCACGACCACATGCCCGGCGCAGTGCCCCTGGCTGCGCAGCACGCGGACCGCGCCGTCGGCGAAGGTCCAGCCGGTGAATCGCAGCGAGCCGATCCGGATCAGCTCCAGCGGTCGCTCCTCGTAGGTCCGGGTCGTGGCGCCGAAGGGCCGCATCGGCTGGAAGAGCGAGACCATCTTGCCGGCCGGAGCGGGCGGCGCGGGCAGCGGCACCAACCCGGTGATGCGCTCGAAGGACCGCACCCAGTACGCCACCGGGTCCCGCATCTGGTCGAGGTCAAGGGCGGGGACGTAGTGCTCGACCGGCACACCGAGTTCGTCGGCCAGGTCGTTGTTGCCGACGTGGTCAAGATGGCCGTGCGTGGTCAGCACCAGGGCGCGGGACCAGTGCCCGACCCTACCGGCCGCCTCTCGCAATGCCGCGCGGAAGGCGGCCGTGACGCCTGTGTCGACAAGTACCAGGGTGTCGTCGACCCGGTGTACGAGGGCGTTGGCGACGTCCGGCTGACCGTGCTCGACATCCAGTCCTTGCCCGAGAACCAGCACCGTCCTGTCATCGATCTCGATCAGGTCACCGAGCGCGGTCATGGATCCTCCCGCGGTCTCGTCCGGGGACCGTCTCCGGCAACCCTTGCCGCCCGCCTCGAAGATGTCGACCACGAGTCGCCTGCCGACGAGCGTACGCCGCGCCGGGCGCGGTGTCGCCGAGGAAGCCTCCGATCGGGGCGATCGTGCCCGTGCTTGAGCTCGGGATCCATCCGGTTGGGCTCGGGGTCCATCCGGTGGGGCTCCGGGTCCATGCGGTTGAGCCTGAGATCCATGCGGTTGAGCTCGGGATGCATCCGGCGTCGGCTGTCCGTATGCGCCTGTTCGGCCTGCCCGGTATCGTCCGTAAAGTCATGATCCGCCCAAACCGCTGCGGAGTTGTCCGGCTGGACAGCGGACAACAAACAGCCGTGGACGTCGGCAGAGGAACGGGATCACATGCCCAAGCACGGCATCAAGGTGGTGGCTGCCACGGCCGCCCTGGCCTTGGCGACGTTCGGCTCGATACCGAGCAGTGCCGCGTCGGCTCACAGCCACACCTCCGGGCCCGGCGGCCCGCCCGCCCCGTCGCGGTTCGTGCCCGGTCCCTGCCCCAGCACGCCCGAGCCGATCGCCGCACTGAGCACCGCACGGTGCGGTTTCCTGGAAGTCCCCGAGAACCGCGCCCGTCCCGGCAGCCGGACGATCCGGCTGGCCACTGCGGTCATTCCGGCCGTGTCGGCAAAGCCCGGCGAGGACCCGGTGGTGTTCATGGCGGGCGGCCCCGGCGGCGAGACGTTCGACGACATTCCCTTCCTCATCGACTCCGGTCTGAACCGGGATCGCCCGCTGATCATCATGGCCCAGCGGGGAAATCTCTACGATCGGCCGAACCTCGCCTGCCCCGAGATGGACCGGTTCTACGCGCGGTACGTGGGGCTCGGCTACGACTCGCCGCAGGCGAAACGGCTCCTGCTGGACTCGGTGAAGAAGTGCCGGAACCGCCTGGCGGCCGACGGAGTCGACCTGGGCGCCTACAACACCACTGAGAACGCCGCCGACTTCGCCGACCTGCGCAGGGCGCTCGGCATCCCCCGGTGGAACGTCTACGGCTACTCCTACGGCAGCAACCTGGCCCTCACCTACCTGCGCAAGCACCCCCAGGGGATTCGCGCGGTGGCCATCGACTCGGTCACGCCACCGCAGACGGTAACCCTGCCGTGGACCTGGAGCAGCGCCCGCGAAGGCATCGACAACCTCCTCAAGGCATGCGCAGCCGAGCTCCGCTGCAAGAGCCGCTACCCGGACCTCCGTCGAACCCTCACCCAGCAGGTGCGTCGGCTGGAAGCGCACCCCTTGACGCTGAACGCCCGGCCGCCGCGCGGAGGAGACCCGGTGAAGGTCGTCCTCGACGGGGGCGCACTGCTGAACCTGCTGGTCGCCAACGCCGTCAAGCCGCCCGACGTCCCCGCGGCGATCGAGGAGCTCGCCCACGGACGTCCGGAGCGCTTCGCGCAGGCCCGCGCGGCCGACTCGGTCCAGGTCGTCGGCCAGACCGCCCACGGTCTGACGGAGTCGGTGGCGTGCGGCGAGTGGGTGCCGGGCTCTACGCCGTCCGACGTGCTGAAGGCGGGGCGCCGGGCCTTCCCCGGGTGGCCGGACACGGTCCTGGCCCAGGCACCGCAGCTTCCGTTCCAGCACCAGGTGTGCCGCATCTGGGACGTGCCGGACCGCACCTCCGCCCAGCGGGTGGCCACCGTCAGCGCGGTGCCGACGCTCCTCATCTCCGGGACGTTCGATACGAAGACCGGGGCGAGCTGGGCGCGTGACACGGCCCGTACGCTGTCCCGCTCGACCTCTGTGCGGATCCCCGGGATCGGGCACTGGGTGGTCCCGCAGTCGCCCTGCGCGCAGCGGGTGCTGGCCTCGTTCCTCGCCCGTCCGACCGGGCCCGACACCGCTTGCGTGGCCGGTCTCACCCCGAAGCCGTTCACGATCATCCCCGAGTGACCGGGAGAGCAGATGAGACTCAGCCGCATATCCCGCCGTCGCCGCACCCCGCGCCGGCTCCACGCCACGCCGGCCGCGGTGACGACGACCGCGATGGCGACGACCGCCATGCTCGTCACCGGCCTGCTCGCGACACCGGCCGGCGCGGAACACCGCACCGGAACCGGCCCCTTCGCCGGAGCGTCGATCGGCGCGGTCGCCCGGTCGGTGGGCGATGCCCGCTTCGAGCCCGGCCCCTGCCCGCAGACGCCGGAGCCGGTCGACGCGCTCGACACGGCTCGCTGCGGAACGCTCACCGTGCCCGAGAACCGCGCCGAGCCCGGCGGTCGGCAGATCACCCTCGGTGTCGCGATCGTGCCGGCGGCGGCCGCCAACCCGAAGCCCGACCCGATCGTGTGGCTCGCCGGCGGCCCCGGCGACGACGCCGTCGGGGAGGCGAAGATGGCGATCGACGGCGGCCTGAACCGCGACCGGGACGTGATCTTCATGTCCCAGCGGGGCACCTACTCGGCCGACCCGGCGCTGACCTGCCGCAACATCGACGAGTTCAACGCACGCGCCGTCGGCCTCGTCTACGGCGCGCCGTCCACCGAGCGCCTGCACGTCAAGGCGACGCGCGCCTGCCGCGACCAGCTGGTCGGCCGCGGCGCCGACCTCAGCGCCTACAACGACACCGAGAGTGCCGCCGACTACGCGGACCTGCGCGTCGCGCTGGGCATCGACCAGTGGAACGTGTTCGGCATCTCCTACGGCACCCACCTGGCGCTCATCTACATGCGCCAGCACCCCCAGGGAATCCGGTCGGTCGGCATCGACGGCATCCTGCCGCCGTCCAAGGCGGGGTCGGCACTGACGTGGAGCAGCGCCCGGCAGGGATTCGACGGCCTGTTCAAGGCCTGCGCGGAGGATCCCGCGTGCCACCGGCGCTATCCGAACCCGTCCGCCACCTTCGAGCGCCTCGTCCGTAAGCTCGAAGCCCACCCGGTCACCACCACCGTCAAGGTCCCCGGCCGGCCGAAGCCGGTGAAAGTCGTGCTGGACGGCGGAGCCCTGGTGAACTGGCTGACCTCCGCCACCCATGTGGCGGAAGGCGTACCCCGCTCCCTCGACGAGCTGGCCCACGGCAAACCGCAGCGGGTCGCCGAGCAGTGGGCGGGCGGCAAGCTCAGCCCCCAGGCCTTCGGCACGAGCTCCCACGGCCTCGCCTACGGCATCTTCTGCAGCGAGTGGGTGCCGTACGAGAGCCGGGCCGAGGGGATCCGGGGCGGGCGAAAGGCGTTCCCGTCGTTCCCCCGTTCGGTACTGGCCCAGGCTCCGCAGCTCACCTTCCTCCGTCCCGACTGCGCCGTCTGGAACGTCCCCGCGGCGCCGCCCTCGATCCGGGACGTCACGCGGAGCGACATCCCCACCCTCGCCCTGTCGGGCGGCTTCGACGCCCAGACCGGGGCGGACAACGGCCCCTACGTCGCCCGTACGCTGAGCCGCGCCACCGTCGTCACGGTGCCCTACGAGCCCCACGTCGTGTTCGCCACGTCACGGTGCGCCCAGGAGATCGCCGTCTCCTTCTTCGACCGTCCGACCGCCCCGGACACCGGATGCCTCGCCGGCCTCGAGCCGCCCCGGTTCGAGATCGGCCCGAGGGCACCGGGCAGCCGGTGATCCGGCATTTGCCGCCCTCCGGAGAGCGCGAGGCAGCCGGACAGGGGAGAGTGGAAGTAGGCCATCGCCGCGGAACCGTGCGGGAGGAGGCTGGCTCACTATGTCCGATGACCTGATGGGTGACGAGGTCTACCAGCCTGCCCGGTCCGACCGCCGGGACAACCCTGGTGACCTGGACCTGGAGAACGCACTCGACGGCGACCTCTACGACCGGGTGCTCGACGAGGGCTACTCGCCCCCGGAGAAGCCTCTCGGCGTGGGGCACCACGGCACGACGGCGCGCGAGCAGCGCGAGCGTGAAAGCCTCGACCAGAGGCTCGCCGAGGAGGTCCCCGACCTCACGGTGACGGGCGGGGACGACATCGGCGATCTGGCCGGTGGGGAGGGCGAGCCCATCGACGAGGAGGTCGGCGGCGAGCGCGCCGGGCGCCTCGCCGCCACCATCGACGCCATGCCCCCTCGGCGCAACGACGTCTACGCCCGGGACGTGGGAGTCGACGGCGGGGCGGCCTCCGCGGAGGAGGCGGCAATGCACATCGTGCCTGATGAGCCCGTGGTCGAGCTCGATGATGACCTCAACGCGTGACGACTGCTTACGCGAGGTGAGGGTGGCGAGATCGAGATCGGGATCTGCGCACTCAGCCGGCTGCCAGAGGCAGGACCGCTGCTATGGCATCGCGCTCCTTGCGACCGAGGAGCGGGAACGTGATTTTCAAGCCATGGTCTTCGGCCGACGAGGACACGACGAAGGAGGAGTTGAGCACGCGCTCCTTGATCTCCGACCGGACGAGACCGGCACGGGGAATCGTCATCAGGTGCTCCTCCGGATGAGGAAATATCGGGTCCGCCCGGAAGATGAAGATGCGCCGGTCCGTCATGGCCAGGTACATGGGGATCCGCGCCGGGATCACCGACATGGCGCCACCGCTCATGATCGCTGATGCAGCCGCAAAAGCAGCGGTCCGGCGCACGGAGACGGAGCTCAGGTTCACGATGGTCGTCACCTCGACCTGCTCGCCGGGCTCCAGCATGGGGTCGACGGCAGCCAGCAGCAGTCGGCGACGCTTTCTGTTCACGGGTGGTGCTCCTGAAGGTGGGTTGGGTAAGTGCCGGACGGCACAGTCCGTCCGGCACGCAGTAGACCGCCCCCCTCAGGCACCGCCGCAAGATTCCGGCGCCTGAAAACACGCATGCGGCCGGCCTTCCTCCGAAGCCCGGCCGACGCGAGTCGTCGGCATACCTTGCCACACCCGATCACCAGCCCCACCCCGAGCCCGAGAAGAGAGCGGGCAATGCCGCACCAAACCGGCCCAAAAGACTGCGATGCGCGGCAACTCCCGCACGACAGGGAGACACTCACTACCCATCGGGCGGCCGGCCCCGCGACCCACCGTCACCCCACTCCACCCCCAACCACTCGCAACGGCGGATCGAAACTTCCCCGGCCGAGACCTATTCGTCTTTGACCGGCACCTCGAACCCCCTGTTACGGATCACCACTCGCTCCACCTCATCGGTGATGTCGAAGGTGCCTTCGACATCTGTTGGCGTGATGACTTGAGCCACGGTCCCGCCGGGCTCTTTCTCGCCCAGATTCAGGTGCAGCTCGTAGGGAGTGTCGACGACTCCGGGAGAGGCGATTTCCAAAATCAGCACGTAGCCCGGGGTTCGACACGAACACGTACCTTTTACGGTGACTCGGCGTCTCCCATTGCTGTCTCGGTGCGCTGTGGCGGTGAAGCCCTGGGGGCCTGCTTCGCAGTCGAACTTCTCGTTCTCCGCGGGCTTGGACATGTCCTCTCCTTATCTCGGGTCTTACACGTCACCAGCCTTAACGCTGTTGACAGCGCTTGCAATCGGGGGTCGAGCGTTCACCTATTCGCACCTGCCCATCTTGTGATCAAGGAGGGAGCCCTGGGCGGTACGTCTTCTCACGGACTCCGCCGGCCGGGGGTGATAGAGCGCGTGAGCGCGGGGAAGGTCGACGGGCTCGCCTTCAGGCAGTTGGAGGAAGTGTTCCACCTGCCAGGTCTGTGTGCTGCGAGCCTGGCGGTTCGTAGTGGTCACCCACGGCGGGTAGACGCGGAAAGCCCGTTTCCCGCCGGAACCGTTCGTCGACAAGATGCCTCGTTCCCGGAGTACGTCCCGCGAGAACACGAACTGCCCGAACCGCTCGCCCTCACGGGTACTGATGACGAAAAGATCGACGGGATCTTCGGCATCGAAGGGCTGAATGGGTCCGCTCGCAGACCTCTTCCAGACCGTGACGAACTGGCCGACCTTCGTCGGGGTCGTCTTGGCCACCCGGAACCTCACCGAGAAGCCGTCCAGCGCGAACCCGCATGCCCCGTATTCGGCACTCTCCGCTTCGAGCACCGGCCGTGAGCACGTGAACCCACCCGGGCCGTACACCAGCGCCTTCGCCCGCAGTAGATCGTCGGGGAGCCCGGGCCCCCACAGCTCATCTTCACGGCCGCCGAACCCACCCGAAGGGACCTCACGTTCCATCGCCATCCCTCCATCCTGCCAGATATCGAACATACGAACGAATCGGTCTTGGTCGCCGGTCCGTCACCCGGCTGAAGGCGTACGGTCGCGCGGGACGTACCCCGGTGTTTGGCTGAGAGGACCGCGGCTGCCCGGGCGGCCTCCGCGTGTTCGAGTCGTCTGTCCTTCCTCGTCCCCGGCCTCAAGGCCGAAGACGAGGGGAGAAGGGTGCGCCCTCATGTCTGACAAGGGGCAGCAACAGCAGATCGACACAGCCATCCGCAAAGCCGTCCTCACCGGGTCAGCCACTGTCGACGTCCAAGCCCGGACCATCGGCCACCCGGCCGACAACCCGATGATCGGCCGCATCGAAGGAGGCCGCACCCAGGGCATCCGCGTGCGGCCGGTCGAGGCCTAGATGGCGCCCGCGAGCCCCGGCACCGACTCGCCACCGCGCCAGGCAACCGTAGAACGCGGCACGCTGTGCCCCAGCTCCACCTGTCACGAGGGAGCCGTGCTCATCAGCGACAGCGTGAACGCCGACAAGACCCCACCGCGCTGCGGAATCCGCGCCGCATGCCGCTGGTTCGCCCAGGACGGGCCGCGCGCCTGCGGCGTCTGCCCGCTCGTCGTCTACCGGCCCACCGGCGGCACGCCATGAGCGACAGCCTGGAAGGTCCCGAAGACCTCCCCGCGATGCTGCCCGGCTGCGCCGCCGACCCCGTCTCGGCACTGCGGTCCATGTTCGTCGACGTCGTCCAGGGCGACCGGATCGCGCGCCAGGACACGGTGCTGCGCCCGGTGTTCCTCAAGGCGCACGGAACCGCCCACGGCCTGCTGACCGTAGACCCCGCCCTCCCGGACGACCTGCGGATCGGGTTCCTGAAGGCCGCCGCGGAGGGCACGGGCCTGCCCGCCTGGGTGCGCTTCTCCAGTGACACGCTGCCCAACCGGCCCGACCTGCGCACCACCCTGGGGATCGGCATCAAGCTCTTCGGCGTCCCCGGTCCCAAGGTGCTGGAGGCGGAGAGCGAGGCGGACACACAGGACCTGCTGCTCCAGAACCACGACGTCTTCTTCGTCGACACGGCCCGCGACATGTGCGAGTTCACCCGGGCCGGCGTCATCGAGCACGACTACGAGTCCTACCTGCGGGACCACCCCGTGACCCGCGCCGTTCTCGACGCCATGGCCAAGCCCGAGGACAGCGTGCTGACGGCCGCCTACTGGAGCGTGCTGCCGTACGCCTTCGGCGCTGGTCGGCACGTCAAGTACAAACTGGTGCCCACCGGTTGCGCCTCCGGCAACCCGCAGGCGACCCCGCACGACGAGGACCCCTCCTTCCTCCGCGGCGATCTGCGGCACCGCCTGGCCGCCGCTGAAGCGTCCTTCGACCTGATGCTCCAATTCGCCACGGACGACGAGCACACCCCGCTGGACCGGGCCACCGTGCGCTGGGAGGAGGCGGTCAGCGCACCGGTGCGCGTGGCCCGGCTGACCCTGAGCCGGCAGGACACCACGGGACGCGGTCAGGCCGCCTACGGCGAGAACCTCTCCTTCAACCCCTGGCACAGCCTTCCGGAGCACCGGCCGGTCGGCAGCATCGGCGAAGCCCGCAGGACCGTCTACCAGGCCTCCGCCGCACGCCGCAGGGACGCCAACGGCATCCCCGTGGCGGAACCCGGACCGGCCCGGCCGCCGTCCACCGAACCCCTGCCCGCCCGCGACACGCGCATCGTACGGGCCGCGATCCACCCCGCGATCGGGGTGGCACGGGTCGGCGACAGCGCCGAGGAGTTCTTCCTCGCTCCCGAGATCGACGCCCCGCCGCCCACGCCGACGGAAGGCTACAAGGACGCCACGGGTGCACTGAAGCGGCAGGCGGTGCGCTTCCGCGTCTACGGTTACAACGCCGCGGGCGAGCCGGTCGCCGAGCTGACGGCGGACAACGCCGACCTGCGCTGGACCGTGCACGTGGCCAACAAGAAGGCCGCCTGGTACCAGTTCCAGCTCGCCTTGGACATCCCCGAGGCGGCCGACGCGAAGCCGAGCACACTGCGCAACGCAAGCGTCCGCGAACGCAAGAAGCTCATCATCGACCCCGGCGCCCGCTCCATCCGCGGACGTGACCGCTCCGGAAAGCCGGAGTTCCGCTTCGATACCGGCACGTTCATGGGCACCCCCGTCTACCTGGGCGAGCTGCGCACCGACCAAGCCGGCCGGCTGGTCTTCCTGGGCGGCCGTGGCGCGGCCGCCTCCCTCGATCACAAGCCCGCCGAGGACTTCGCCAACAACGACGGCTGGTACGACGACATCTCCGACGGGCCGGTGACCGCCGAGGTCACCATCGAGGGACGGGCCGTCCCCGTGGAACCCGCCTGGGTGGTGGTGGCACCGCCCAACTACGCGCCCGAGCTGATCTCGGTCCGCACCATGTACGACCTGCTGCAGGACATGTACGTGACGGCCGGTGTGCTCACACCGCCGGAGAAGGTCTCGTTCACCCGCGACGTACTGCCGGTGCTGCGTCGCCTGTGCGGTCTGCAGTGGGTCAACAGGGGGTTCGCCTTCCAGTTCGGTCACGGGGCGCACGAGCACCTGCTGGACCCCGACCGGCTCGCCCGGCTCGCGAATGCCGCCGGGGTGCACCGAGAGGCCCGCCGTCAGGTCTGGTCGTGCCTGAGGGACCTCGACCGCGACGGCCCGTCGCCCGTGCCCTGGCCCGCCGTCTACGGCGACGCCATGAACCTGCCACCCGTCTCCGCACGCCAGCACCTGGCCCTCAGCCCCCTGCAGTACCGGCTGCTGACCCGCTGGGCCGACGGGTACTTCGAGGCCGACTACGACCCGTACGCCCAGGCGCCCACGTCCCTGGACGCGCTGCCGCTCGCCGAACGCCCCCAGGCCCTCGACCGGGCGGCGCTGACCTTCTGCCTCGCCGACGCCTTCCACCCCGGCTGCGAATTCACCTGGCCGATGCGCCACCTCACCCTGTACTCCTCCCCGTTCAGGGTGCGCCACCGCCCGCCCCCCTCGGCCGGGAGCCCGTCCGACGACTCGTACGGAGAAGTGCTCACCCCGCAGGCCGCCCTCGCCGTGGACGGACCGCTCTACGCACAGGGCCCGGGCGGCCTCACCCGGTGGATGGCCCTCCCCTGGCAGACGGACACGGCCAGCTGCCGTTCCGGCTACTACCTGGGCTACGGGCCGCGCTACGACCCGTACCTGCCCACCTTCTGGCCGGCCCGGGTGCCCAACCACGTCCTCTCCGCGGAGGACTACGCGATCGCCGTCGATGCCGCGCGCCCCGCCTCGGAGCGCACAGCCGCCTTCGAACGCCGCGCCGCGTGGCTGAGGTGGCTGCCCGGCAGCTACCACGACCAGATGAACGCCATGGTCACCGACTTCGGCAAACTCGGCATCGTCGAACGCCGGCCGGGAGCCGACGACGACCCGAGCCTGCCCGCGACGATGCTCGTGGAGTCCGAGGTCACCTTCCCCGCCGAACCTGCACCGCCCGCCAACCGCAACCTGCTGACCCTGCACGTCCCCTCGGCCGAGGAGGCCGCGGCGCGGGACGAGGCCGTGGCCGGGGCCGTCGCCCGCGCCGAACCGCCCGACGAAGAGGTGGCTGCCGGGTTCGTGGCGAAGGTCAAGCGATTCCCCGGCACGCGGTGACGGGGCCTCGGCCGCCCCAGCCGCCGGCCGACCCGTCGTGGCGGCGGCCACCGTCGGGACGCAATGGCGGCGGCCCGGCCGGACAGGAGGGCGAACCGGCCGGACACGGGGGCGGTCCGGAGTGCGAAGTGGCCGTCGTCGGTGGCGGTCCGGCCGGCGCCGTCGCGGCACTGACTCTGGCCCGCGCCGGCCGGCGTGTCCTCGTCGTCGACGACCGTGCCCCGGCCGCGGGAGTTCCCTCGATCGGCTCGGCCTCCTCACGGCCGACGTCTTCACAGCCGGTCCCTTCACGGCCGGCCCCTGCACAGGAGGTCCATTCACAGAAGGTCCCTTCACAGCCGACGGCCTACAAGATCGGCGAGACCTTGCCGCCGGCCGCCCGTCCCCTGCTGCACGACCTCGGCCTCTGGCCCGGCTTCCGGGACGGCGCGCATCTGCGGTGTACCGGCACCTACGCGGCCTGGGGCGCCGAGGAACTCCATGACCACAGTCACCTCTTCGACCCGCATGGTCACGGCTGGCACCTCGATCGCGCCGGGTTCGACGCCTGGCTCCTGGACGCGGCCGTCGCCGCCGGAGCCCGCCTGTGCCGGGGCAGCGCGGTGCGGTACCTCGACGGCGCCGGCGCCGACCCCCGGAAGCTGCTGATCCGCCGAGAGGGCACCATGACGGAGCTCAGGTGCTCATGGGTCGTGGACGCCAGCGGCCGCCGCGCCGTCATCGGCAGACACCGGGCCGTCCGGCGCAAGCAGGACCGTCTCGTGGCCGTGTCGGTGCTGTTCGCCCACCGCCGGGCCGATGCCCAGAACACCCAGGGCACCCAGGACGCCCAGAGCACCCAGGGCATCCAGAGCACCCGGAACGTACGAGACAGGGAGCTGCGTACCCTCGTCGAGGCGGTGCCCGACGGCTGGTGGTACACCGCGCAGGTCCCGGCCGGGCGACTGGTCGCGCACCTCACCGACCCGGACCTGGCCGCCGCCGAGCTGCGCACCCCCGCGGGCTTCCTGGAGCACGTGGCCCGTACGCGGCACGTCGCGTCCCGGCTGAGCGGCTACGACCTCGCCGGACTCCCCGCGCCGAGCTGGACCCCCGCCCACGGCCTGCGGCTGACTCCGGCCGCCGGACCGGGATGGCTGGCCGTCGGCGACGCGGCGCTCGCCTTCGACCCCCTCTCCTCCCAGGGCATCCTCACCGCACTGCACACCGGATACCGGGGCGCGTGCGCCCTCGACCGGCTCCTGCGCGGCCGAAGCGGGGCCCTGGCCGCCTATACGGCGTTCCTGGACGGCATCGCGAACGCCTACCACCGTCATCACGCGGACTCCTACGGCCAGGAACGCCGCTGGGAGGACAGCACGTTCTGGCAGCGCCGGCAGCGGCCGCCCGACAGGGGGTGACCGTACCGGGAAATACCCCCGGGCCGCGTCACACTGGCCTCATGCGTTTGTTCGCCGCCGTGATCCCTCCTCAGGCCGCCGTCGACGAGCTGGCGGCCGAAGTGGCACAGCTGCGCGCCGCCCTCCCCGAACGGCACGGTCGGCTGCGCTGGACCCATCCGTCCATGTGGCACTTCACCCTCGCCTTCCTCGGTGAGGTCGACGAGGCCCTGGTCCCCGAGCTGAGCGAGAGCCTCGCCCGGGCCGCCCACCGGCATCCGGCGCACGAGCTGCGGTTCGCGGGCGGCGGCCGGTTCGGCGGCCGGATCCTATGGGTCGGGGCGACCGGGGCGCTGGAGACCCTGGCCTGTCTGGCACGCTCCACGGCCACCGCGGCCCGGCAGGCCGGGGTGCACGTGGACGACGCCCGGCCCTTCCGTCCCCACCTCACCCTCGCCCGCGTCACCGGGCACGTGAACCTCAGGCCGTACGCGGAGGAGCTGGCCGAGTTCCGGGGCCGCCGGTGGCGCGTCGAGCGCCTGGAGCTGATGTGCAGCCACCTGCCCGGGGCCGGGGACGTCGGCGAACGTCCTCGCTACGAGACCGTGGCGAGCTGTCCCCTGGGCACCCGACGGGCCCCCTGATCAGGCCGGATGCAGCCGCAGCGGTGCAGCGCTCTGCACTGTCAGTAGTAGCCCTTGCGGCCGTCGAGCAGCTCGCGGACGGCATCCATGTGGCCGGCGTGCCGGGCGGTCTCCTCCACCATGTGGATCAGCATCCACCGTAGGTTCGCGCCGGCCGAGCGGTAGTCCGGGTGCCGACCGGTCTCGTCGAGCGAATGGGCCGCCACGATCTCGTTCGACACCGCGCACTGCTGCTCGTACTCGCTCAAGAGCTGGGCGAGCGGTATGTCGTCCACCATCATGTCGGCGTCGTCGGGCCCCTCGAACTGCGGGCCCTCGGCGGGACGGCCGAGGAAGAGCACCTCGAACCACAGGTGCTCGACCCAGCGCAGGTGCGAGACGATCCCCGCCATCGTCATCAGGGGCGAGGCAGGCAGTACGGACCGGTGGGCGTCGGCCTCGGACAGCCCCTCGCACTTCCACGGGACGATCGCACGCTGCGTGTCGAGCCAGCCGAGCAGTTGGGTCCGCTCGTCCGCGACGAAGGGAGGGCGAATGCGAGGAAGCGTCATGGTCGCGGAGGATACTCCCGGGCAACGTGCCGGTGCATCGGAGTTTTTCTCCACAGCACACTGGAGGTGACGAGGTATCAGGTGATGTGGGGCGGCGCGTTCTCGTCTCTCCGGCGAGGCCCACCGGCGGAATTCATGACTCTGCCAGTGGGCCGCGCCGCACCCCGGAAGGGTCGCCCCCGGGAAAGCGGTGCAGACGTGTGCTCTCGGCGAGACGGGGGCCGCCGCCAGCCCGGACCGGCGGCGACCGCCGTCCGGACACGTGGTCAGGCGCTCCCGCACGACGGCGGGCGGGTGACCAGCCTCCGGTGCTTGCCGACGAGGACCACGTCCCAGTACCGGTCCTCGTACCCCAGGCCGATCGCCACCGTGTCCGGGCTCATCAGCGACTTGTAGAACTCGTTGCCCGGTTCCGGGTCCGTGGCCATGTCCGCGAAGTAGCCGTCGTGGTCGTAGCCCTGGAACAGGTACTCGAGGACGTGGGACGAGTACACGTTCGCGTCGCTCAGCCGGGCGCGCAGGTCCCGTCCGTCACTCCCGACCTGGGTGAGCCGGCCCATCCGGGCCATGTCGCGGGCGTGACGGCGCGCCGCTTCGGAGACGGGGTTCGAGATCAGCAGGGCCGCCTGACGCCGCTTCGCCCGTTCCTTGTTCACCTCGCACACGATCCGGTCCACGCTCGGGTAGTACACGTGTCGCGCGGCCCCGGACACGCCCCTGTGCGCGGCCGCCGGTCCGGGCGGCAGCGGCGCGGCGGGGGCCGCATGGACAAGCGGCACGGCGCCGAACAGGATGGCGGCGGACAGGGCAGCGGCCAGAGCGGATGCGGTGGCACCGACGCGTCGCGCGCCGTGCCTGTTGCTCGATGTGGTCATGCCTGTCACAACGCGTTCCCTGGTGCAGGGTTTCGCCCGGACGGAGAGGCTTTGACGCGGGCAGCGCCCATGGGCAGTCGGTCGCTCGCCCGACCGGATGCGGACGCTGCCGCCGGTCCTCAGTCGCCGCCATCTGCGCTTGCCACACCAACGGCCGCGCCGCGCTCGCCCTTCCCGTCGCGCCCGTCGCGCCCTTGGTATCCCTCGCGCCCCTCATGCCCCTTGCTGCCGTCGATTCCGCCGCCGTGCAGGAAGTCCTCGGCGACCGCGCAGTGCAGGGCGACTCCGGCGGCCAGCGCCTCCTCGTCGTAGAGCACGCGGTCGGAGTGGTTGTCCGGAACCGTCCCCGGCACGCCGCCGGGCGGGCAGGCGCCCAGAAACACCATCGCGCCGGGGACACGCTGCAGGACGTACGAGAAGTCCTCGCCGCCCATCGTGGAGTGGGGGAGCTCGTGCACGCGGGAGGGGCCGAGGGCGGCGGCAGCAGCACGGCGCACCAGAGCGGTGAAGGCCGGGTCGTTCTGCACCGTGGGGTAACCCTCGGGAAGTTCTACGTCGACGGTCATGCCGTGGGCGGCGGCCACCCCTTCGGCCACGCGCGTGATGCCCTCGCGCACCGTGCGGCGGCTCGCCTCGGAGAGCGTGCGGTACGTGCCGGACAGCTCCGCGGTCTCCGGGATGATGTTGAACGCGCTTCCCGCCCGGATCGTGGTGATCGTAAGGACCGCGGGCTCGAAGATGCCGACCGTCCGGGTGATCATGGTCTGGAGGGCCTGGACGATCTCACAGGCGACCGGGACCGGATCGAGCACCCGGTGCGGGCCGGCCGCGTGCCCGCTCCGGCCCCTGACGGTGATCCGCACCAGGTCGGCGGCGGCGTACTGCGTGCCCGGCCGGACGTGGACGGTGCACGTCTCGTTGCGGGCGTTGATGTGCAGGGCGAACGCCGCGTCGACCGCCGTGCCGTCGGGCAGGGTGAGCAGCCCCTCCTCGATCATGGGCAGGGCTCCGCCGCCGGTCTCCTCGGCGGGCTGGAACATGAAGACCACCCGCCCCGCCAACCGGTCCCTGCGGGCGCTGAGCAGCCGCGCGGCGCCGACAAGCATGGCGGTGTGCGCGTCGTGCCCGCACGCGTGCATGACGCCGGGCACCTGGGAGGCGAAGGCGAGACCGGTGTTCTCCTGCTGCGGCAGGGCGTCCATGTCCGCGCGCAACAGCAGTGTCCGCCCGGGCCGTCCGCCGTCGAGCACGGCCACCACCGAGCTCAGATTCCTGCCGAGCGTCACCGTCAGGCCCAGCCCGTCGAGGGCCTCCAGGACCGCCTGCTGGGTACGGGGCAGATACGAGCCCACTTCCGGGACGCGGTGGATCCGGCGCCGCAACGCCACGACATCGGGCAGCAGCTCCCGCGCCTCGGCCAGAAGGCCGGACTCCGGAGGAACAGCACCGGTTCCGTCGATCAGCACGCGCGCCTCCACAGCAAGCGGGTCGTCCTCCGGCAGGGGAAGATGCGGCAGCGGTCGCCGACGCCATGACACCACACCCGGCCGATCGCCGACAGAGCGACTCCACGGCACGGGGCACGAGGTACGAGTGACTGGCGACGGGGTTCGGGGTACGCGGCAATCCGCGTCGCGTACCGCAAGCCCAGCGGACCGGATGAAGACCCGCGCCCGGTCACAGGCTGCTCGAGGGCGGCCAGGAGGGCCGCTTCTGCGTGTTCTTCACCGGTCGGCAGCCACCGCCCGTGGGCCGAACCGGTGAACGGATGTCCACGGCAGGGCCGACGGCTACCCGGGACGGTGCGGTGGCTCCTCGTGGTCAGCTGGTTGCGGGACCGGCCGAGCGCACGGGCGGCCGGTTCGCCGAGTGCCTAGCGGTTCTCGCACAGGGCCGTCGTCACGACCTTGTCCATCTGCGCGGCGGGGATGTTGGACGCGAGATGGGCGTTGGTCACCACGGACACGTGGCGGCCGTCCGCGGTGACCATCGACTGGGTGTAGTAGCCGGGCACCATGCCGTTGTGGCCCCAGGCCGAGCCGCCGCAGGGCAGGTCGCGCCTGATCAGCCCGAGCCCGTACCCGCCTCCGTCGAACTCCGCGCCCGCGGTCTTCTCCATCTCGGCCAGGGCGGCCGGAGAGACGACCTTGCCACCGATCAGCGCCTGGTAGAACTTCGTGAGGTCCTCCTCCGTCGAGATCATTGCTCCGGCGCTGCTGAAGACGGACGGGTCGTAGTCGAGGACCCGGGACCAGAAGGAGAACCCGCCGATCCGCACGCCGTGGTACCCGCGTACGGGCGGGGCGGGCAGGGAGTGATCGCCGGGGGCCGGGAAAACGGTCCGGGACAGGCCGAGCGGCCTGATGATCCGGTTCGTGACGGCCTCGTGCACCGCCGTCCCCGTGGTCTTCTCGACGAGCATGCCGAGGATCAGGTAGTTGGTGTTGGAGTACAGGAACGCGGTGCCGGGCGCTGAGGCGGGGGCGCGCTTCAGCCCTTCGCGGACCAGTGCCTGAAGGGAGTACGAGCCGTCCGCATCGGGGGCGGGCGGCGTGGAGAACGGCTCGTAGGCCGCGACCCCGCTGGTCTGGTGGAGCAGGTGCCGCACCGTGATGGCGTTTCCGTCGTAGCCGTTGCCGTCTACGACGCCGGGCAGGTACTTCTCGATCGGCGCGTCCAGCGAGACCTTGCCCTCGTCGACGAGCTGCAGGACCGTCGCCGCGGTGAAGGTCTTGGTCTGGCTGCCGATCCGGTAGTGCTCGTTCGGCTGGATCGGGGCGTTGGTGTTGATCGTGCCGGTGCCGACGGAGAGGCTCCAGGAGTTCGTGGCGTCACCCGCGTAGACGCCGGCGCCCGGGCCCGCGGCCGACTGGAACGTCTTCAGGGCCGCCAGCGTGCCGGCATGGGGATCGGCGGCCGCGGGCGCGGCCTGCGCCGCCGAGGGGAGCACGACAAGCATCGCGCACGCCGCGCCGAGCCCGGCGGCCGCCAGTCCTGCCCGGCCAAACTTCCGTACCATGACTCCTCCTTGAGACGATCAAGCCGACGGAACGATCCGCAAGGTAGTCATGGCAGCGCAGGGCCGGGCACCCGGAACGTTCGAGATTGACGGCGAGCGTGAAGTGTCACGCCTCCTTCGGCTGCGGCAGGTGCCGCAAGCACTCGGCGACCGCCTTGCGCAGCTCCGCAAGGCCGTCCGCCTCACGGCCCGTCAGCAACAGGGTGTCCGCGAGATCGAAGACGGGCCACGGGTCGGTCCCCTCCGCGTCCTCCGCCGCGAAGCGCGCCAGGTGCTCCAAGCGGCGGAAGCGGTCGAAGACAAGGGCGGGGTCCGTGCCGCGGGCCGCCGAGAGCAGCAGTTCCACCCGGGCCTCGTTGAGCCGTGGGTAGATGTCGTTGCCCCTCAGCGCGATCGCCCGGCGGTAACAGCCGAGAGCCCTCTCCAGCTCCGCGGTGTCGAATCGTTCAGGATTTTCACGGCGGGCCAGGCGCCGGTGCAGGCCGCCGAGAGTGGACCAGGTCTCCGCGTCGGAATCGTCGCAGTCGACTGCCCGGGCGAAGGCGTCCGTGGCGTCCTGGAGCGCACCGCGCCTGCTGTTCAGCGTGCCCAGCTCACGCCAGGAGGTCCTCGCCCGGCTGCGCCCGCAGGCCGGCGTTCTCCGCGGCCAGCGCCTCGTAGTGCGAGCGCAGCACAGTGATGTAATCGGAGCCCTCGCGCACCGGGCTGTCCACGCGATCCGGCCGGCGCAGTCCTTCCACCACGGCCTGCGTGATCTGCCTCTGTGCCTCCTTGAGTTCCTCCGGCACGGGCCCGTAGCGGATCACCCGGCTCGCCGAGGCGTTGTACCGCACGTCTTGGATGTCCGGGGAGACCAGCACGGTCACGGCGTCGCGCAGCGCCCAGCGGACGCCGAGCTCCAGGTAGACGTTGGGATTGGCACCGCTCAGGTCGTCGATGTAGACGTCGGCGTCCATGGCTTCGCGGAACATCGAGCGGTGAACCGACCCCATGGACGTCTTCTCCTTCTCGATGACCAGGTGCGTCTCGCAGCCCAGCGCCTCTCCGACGAGGACCGCCACCGGCTCCAGCAGCTGCCGGCGGATCTCCGGGCCCCGGCTTGCACGTCGGCTTGCGTCTCGGCTTGCATCTCAGCCGCCGGGCCGGCGGTGACCTGCTTGGCTGAGCTCTGAAGGAACTGGAGGGCGCTCCAGCGACCGCGCCAGACCTCGACTCGGGGATCCCTCAGCGGGACAGGGCGGTGGCCACCGTCGGTGAAGCCCAGCAGGGTCTGCACGAGCGCGAGCAGCAGATCGAGTCGCGGCAGACGCTTGCCCTGCAGCACGTCGCTCACGGGTCGACGGAGGCAGCGGGCGCCCGGTGGGGGCATGCCGTTCGATCTCACGCAGAGCGGGCCTTCCGTGCTGGATCTGAAGCGCTCTCAAGTCCGCCGCCAGCTCCGCGAGCCCCTGCTGGACATCCACTCGGCCACCCCTGACGCCTGTCCCGGCTTCCCAGGATAGGGAGACCACCCGGCCGTCGGATGGCGTCCGGTCATGTCTGGAACGCTGCGGAACGCTACGGAAGCACAGATCACGAACGGTCCGACTCCGGCCCCCGGCCGGGGAGCGCGTGCCACGGCTCGTACCGCTCTCGCCGAGCGCACACTCGACTTCATCGCCCTGGTGACCCTGCTTGCAGCAGTCACCGCGGTGTTCCTGCCGGCCGGACCTCAAGCCTTCGCCGCCGTCACCTCCGTCGGCACAGGGCTGTTCGCCGCCTGGCGCGGACACCGGCGATAGAGCCGTCCGACGCCCGGGCTGACCCTCTGGGCTCAGCAGCTGTAGTGCTGCACGACTCCGGCGATCTCGTTGAAGACTGACGAGTCGTAGATGAACTCCCGCGACCAGTGGTACAGCGGCGGCGGGTTGCCGTCGTCCATCTCCGGGCTGTCGAACGTGGGCGTCTCGAACAGGGTCAGCCCTCCGGCATTGCGGACCGTGAACCGGGCGTGCCAGATGTCACCGGTGCTCGTCGAGAACGTCCGGGTCGTGCAGCTCCACGTCCCCGAGTCGTCCGTCCGGAACTCGATGCGCCCGTTGCTCTGTTCACAGTCGCCGGACCGCAGGACTCCCCAGACGAATGCCCTCGACGCGAAGTCCCCTGGCGGAACCTCGACAGGCTCCCCCGCAGCACTCGACCCGATGCACTCCCCCATGCCATCCCCCTCTCCCGCCCCACGCCGCCGGAAACGGGACGTGACGACGCCCTCCCTCCAAAAGGCTACTCAGGGCAGCGGAAAAGAGAAGATACATCGGGAGAAAATCACATTCACGGGATACATCCTCTTATGTGACTGGTCGTGAGTCCAAGGCGAGGCGGTAGTGCGTGTCGTTCGGGGGTTGAGGGCCCGCCGCTGGTGTCCGGGGCCGCAACACCCGCGGCGGGCCTGGGCCGACAGCCTTGGCCGGCGACCGCTATCAGGCTTCGTGGACGATCCGGCCGTCGAAGACCGTCATGGCCACGGGCAAACCGGTGATCTCGTCCGGGGGCGTGGTGCGCAGG
This sequence comes from Streptomyces telluris, assembly GCF_024519335.1. Taxonomy (NCBI): domain Bacteria; kingdom Bacillati; phylum Actinomycetota; class Actinomycetes; order Kitasatosporales; family Streptomycetaceae; genus Streptomyces; species Streptomyces telluris. The sequence goes on along the minus strand of NZ_JANIID010000041.1, from coordinate 40,673 downwards.
TTGTCTCCGAGCACGCACAGGTCGGCCACCTTGCCCACGCTCACCGAGCCCTTCCAGCTCTCGGCGAAGTCCTGCCAGGCACCGGCCGTGGTGTAGGCGGCCAGTGCCTGCTCCAGGGTCAGGCGCTGCTCCGGCCCGTGCACGTCGCCGCAGGTACCGCGCCGGGTCATCAGGGCCTGTATACCTGCGCGCCAGTTCGGCGCGTTCACCGGGGCGTCCGAACTGCCGAGGAGCGGCACACCGGCGTCCACCGCCGAGCGCCACGGCAGGAAGGCGTCGCCGGCTGGTCCCTGCGCCGCCCGGTGGATCGCGTTGGCCCAGCTTTGCGCCTGCGGCCCGAGGCCGATGCGGTACCTGGCCATCGTGGGCAGGAGGCTCTCGGGGACGAACGCGCCGTGCATCGCGATGTGACGGGCGTCGGCCCGCGGGTGGCGGCGCAGGGCGGCGGTGAACGCGTCCACGACGGTGGGCACCCACCGGTAGCAGTGCACCCCCACCTGGTAGCCGGCGGCGTGGGCGATACGGACCATCTCGGCGAGTTCGGCCGCCCGCTCCTCGTTCGTGTTCCCGGCGACCAGCAGGTCGCCGCCGCTGTCGGAGAACAGCTTGACGCCGCGCACCGCGAACCGGCGGGGGTCGACGCCTGTCGGCGGCGTGAACTCGCGCAACGCCTTGTCGACCGCGGCGGCGGATCCGCCGGACTGGGAGCAGGGCAGGAACAGCGCGCTCACCCGCGCGTCGAGGGTGCCGGCCCGGGCCAGGTCCACGTAGGCGTTGAGGGTCTCGATGCCCTGGGTGCCGCCGCCGAGCCCGTCACCGCCGGGCCCGAGGCCCGGGTCGGTGAAGCTGGTGATTCCCTCCGCCCGCAGGCGGGTGAGCGCGTCCTGGATCGCCTCCTTGCGCTGCTCCCGGGTGCGGGGCGGGAGCAGCAACTGGACCAGCGCCTGCGCTCCGTAGCGCAGGACGCCGGTGGGCCGCCCGTTGGCGTCGTAGTCGACGCCGGGCTTCCTGGTTCCGTTCGGCCCGACGTCGGTGATCCCGGCGAGTTCGAGGGCCCGGGAGTTGACCGCGCTGACGTGATAGCCGCTGTCCTGGAGGAAGACCGGGTGGTCCGGCGACACGCGGTCGAGGTCGTCGCGGTTCGGCTCCCGGCTCTCGGCCAGCCGGGCGGGGTTCCACCCCGCGCCCCGGATCCACTCCCCCGCAGGAGTGCGTCCGACCTCGGCTGCCACTGCGGCGACGATGTCGGCGACGGACTTCGCTGCGGCCGGGCCGAGGTCGAGCGCGTACGGCGGAAGGTTCAGCCGGTACACCGCTGCGTGCAGATGGGTGTCGTTGATGCCGGGGGTCAGCGTCCGGCCGCGCAAGTCCACCGTCTCGGCACCTCTGCCGGCGAGCGCCCGCGCGCCGGAGTCCGAGCCCACGTAGACGATCCTGCCCGCCCGGACGGCCACGGCCGTCGCTCGCGGCCGCCTCGGGTCCATCGTGATCACATCGCCGTTGTGGAACACCAGGTCCGCCACGCCCGATTCGGAGGCGGCGGCCCGCCCCGTACCACCGAGCAGCGAGGCGGCCGCAGCGGCTCCTAACAGGCGGCCGACGCCTCGCCGGGACATCGTTGCGGGCAGGCGTATGCCAGGTGAAGTCATGGGTAATTCTCCTGTTTTATAGCTATTTGAACAAGAAGCTGGGGACGAACGGAGGATCTTCCGGTGAAGGGAGATTCGTCAAGGGGCCGAGTCCTCCCACGGTGAAGACGAGCTCCATGCCCGTAGAACCACAAGGAGGACTCTCCTGATCTGGAACCGCTCCCCATCACTCGGAGGGAGAGAGCTGTTCGCGCACCCATTCAGGATCGGGGTTGGCGTGCGGCCGGCCGGCCGCGACGACGGTCGGCACGGTCTCATTGCCGTCGTTGGCCGCCCTCACCGCTGCCGCGCCGGCCGGGTCACGCCAGATGTCGACCCAATACAACTGGCGGGCGCTACGGCCCAACCGAATGCGCAGGCGCAGGCAGTACTTGCAGCCCGACCGCCAGAAAACAACCGGCCGGCCATCGACCGCGCTGCGGCGTTGCGCCTCCAGCGCACCGATCGACTTCGGGAAGACCAGAGGGGAGTGCACGCCTGCGAGCAGCACGAACAGCAGCAGGGGTGCTGTGGCTGCCCCGGGGCTCCCCGTGAAGATCAACCCAGCCGCAAGGACTGACCCACAAAGCACAAGCAGCAACGGCAGGATCCAAGCGCGCATCATGAAGACGCAGGCTATCGACGAGTCGAAATGCTGCTCGAATCGGGCCGCTCGCCGCTCGCAGAACGACCCTGCGCGGGCTGCCCTGACCGGCCCGGGCCCGGATCGCGGGACGGGCCCGGGCCGACGATCCGTCGGGGCGGGCTCCCGTCCCGCCTGTCGGGGGACTTGGCGCGCCTGGTCGACTACGGCCAGGGCGGTGATCCGGTCCAGCAGCCGCGCCACCGCTCCTCCGGCTCCACCTTCTCGCGGGCGCGCCATGGCTCCAGGAGGGTCTCAAGGCGCCCGACGCACTCGGCCGGATCGGCCCGCCCTCCGCCCGCGCCCTTCCCTCGACTGCGGGGAGGGGCCGCGGAAGACGAGAACCTGACCGAGCCGCTTGCGGACATGCCTACTGCCCTCGCTGCTCGTGGCCTGCGGCTGCCGGCCTCCGATGAGTGGGGAGCACGCCTGCGGAGCCGGTGCCGACACCCTGTTCCGCTGGGGCAACGACTGCCCCCTCGACCGCATCCCCCACGGGGACCACACCGGCCCGCAGAACCAGCTGAGCGCGTTCGGCCTGCGCATCGCCTACGACACCTACCGCAGGGAGCTGACGAGAGACGTCACCGAGGGTGCCTCGCCCGCTACGGTGCGGTGCGGTGCGGTAAAGGCTCCGGAACCGCTCGTGCGCACGAGCCTCGCAATACCCCGCAAGGGTGAGTGGCCCCGCACGGGTGGTTCGAAAATGTCGCCGCGCCACCGAAGCCCAGGTGCATCCTGAGGCGCGGACGATCGTCGAATTTCTGTTCCCACGTTCGCCCGAACATACCCGTGACGGGCCTCTGATCAGCAGCGTTGTTCCGGGCGCCCACCTCGACTGCTCCTCAAGGAGGCTTCGTGAGGACCCCTGCGCGCGTCATGCCGCCTTACGCGTCACATTCGAACTCCGTCCTTTCAGTGGTTGACCAGGGGGCACGGGCGCGGTTGACAATCTCTTCGCTGAATTCGACGTGCCGTGGCGGCCATCGGAGTGACGGGTACGGCCGCCGGGCCGCCTTCGCTCGCGGCCGCGCCGTCGAGAGCGGCCCGTGAACGGCCTATGGCCTACGGCCTATGCCCTATGGCTTACGCCTTACGTCTTACGGCCGGTCGAGGCGTCCACGCAGCCGCCGCGGCACGACCGTGTCATAGGAGAGGAGACCCTATGTCGTTCCAGCCGAACATTGTCGGCGCGCATCTGGTGTTCGAGAACAAGGGACACGTCCTGTTGGGGTTACGGACGCCCGACGCGCTGTTCGCTGCGAATGTCTGGCATGTTCCGGCAGGGCATGTGGAGTGGGAGAGCGCGCGGGCCTGTGCCGTACGGGAGGCCGAGGAGGAGCTCGGCATCACCGTCGCCGAGCCCGACCTCGAGCTCGTGCATGCCGTGCATCTGCTGGACGCCGGCGACGCCGAAGCCGTACCGCGGTTGCAGCTGTTCTTCCGCGTGCACCGATGGCACGGTGAACCGCAGCTGATGGAACCGGACCGGTGCGTGGAGTGGCGATGGTGGCCTTTGCACGCTCTGCCCGAGCCGACGGTGGAGTACACGGTCGCGGCGTTGGAGGGCATAGCGCACGGTTGGCCGTACACGGACGTTGGCTGGATCCGGTGACATCAAGCGATGCCGCAGGCGGCGGACCGCGCTCGGACGGGTGACGCCCCGGCGCCGGCCATGGGAACTTCCCACGTCAGTCGGGTTCGTTGTCGAGGGTGAGGGTGAGGGGGAAGGGGAACGCAGTGAGTGAGGCGGATAGCCAAGGGGCGCAGAACCACCATGAGGCGGATATCCCCGGTCCCCGCCAGGGTCAGGGTGCACTGCTGCCGCTTCCTCCGGAAAGCGCCGCGGCGGCGCCGGAGGGCGGGGAGGTCGGTGATGAGCTGAAGAGCGCGTACTGGATGCAGTGGGACGGGGAAGCCGCCCGCACCAGTGTGTGGCGGATTCTCGCCCGGCTTCCGGCGATCAGCCGCAGGGTGCTCGGCTTGGCTTACCGGGCCGATGCGGGGGCCACCGTCATGGTCGTGGTGCTGCAGCTGGCCTCGGCGTTGATGAGCGCTTTCGGGCTCCTGGCCTCGGTGCGCGTGCTGTCGGCGCTTTTCGCCCAGGGGGCGACCTCCGAGCGCATCCACCACGCCCTTCCCTCACTCGCGCTCGTCGCCGGCTTGATGGCGGCGCAGGGGCTGCTCGACTTCGGTGTAGCCCGCGGACAGGCCGCGCTCACCCCGAAGGTCCGGCGCGCGGTGGAGCAGGAGTTCTTGCGGCTGAACTGCCATGTGCGCCTGGAAGCGGTGGACGATGCTGCCTTTGCTGACGAGGCGCACAAGGCCAACGATCGCGGGCTGTACTACATGCGCGAGGCCGTGCCGCAGCTGATCCAGCTCGCGCACGCCGTACTCGGCCTGACCGGGGCGGCCGGCGTTCTGGCCGTCCTGCACCCTGCGTTGCTCCCCCTTCTGGTGCTCTCCGTGGTTCCTCAGGGGTACGCGGCGGTGCGCTCGGCGCGGGCGCAGTTCCTCTCTCACAGCCGTTACAGCACGCTTCAACGCCGTATCCGTCTGTTCACCTGGATCCTTCTCGACCGCGAGTCGGCCCCGGAGGTACGGGCCTCCACGGCGCAGCAGGCGTTGCTGGAGGAACACGAGCGTTTCGCCCGCCGGATCGAGGAGGAGGATGCGCGTCTGGGGCGGCAGGAGGCGAACGTCTCGCTGTGGGGGCGTGCGGTGGGTGGCCTGGCCGTAGGGGCGACGTACGGGGTGCTGGGGTGGATGACGGCGACGGGCTGGCTGCCGTTGGCGGCGGGTGGCGGGGCGTTTCTGGCGATCCGCTCCAGCCGGGGGACGCTGGTGAGCGTCGTGCTGGCGATGCACCAGATGTACGAGCACGCCTTGTGGATCGACGATCTTGAGCGGCATCTGGAGCGCTGCCGTGCCCTGCAGCCGCACCGTACGGGCCGGCGCCTTGCCGACCGGGTGAAGACCATTACCGTCACGGGCGTTCGCTACGCCTATCCCGAGACCGGACGGGACGCGCTGCGCGGGGTGTCGATGACGCTGGCGGCGGGCTCCACGGTGGCGTTCGTCGGGGCGAACGGGTCGGGCAAGTCGACGATGGCCAAGCTCCTGGCAGGGCTGTACACGCCGAGCGGGGGCAGCATCTCCTGGGACGGCGTGGAGGTGCGGGAGGTGGATGCCGAGAGCATCCAGGCCCGGGTCGCCATGGTGCTCCAGGATCCGGTCGCGTGGCCGCTGTCGGCGCTGGCCAATGTCACGATCGGCGCGGGGACCATCACCGAAGCCGACCCGCAGCGGGCTCTTGCGGCGGTGACCGAGTCCGGCGCGGACCGCGTCATCGCCGACCTGCCGCAGCAGTGGGCCACCCCGCTGTCCAAGCGCTTCAAGAACGGCCAGGAACTGTCCGGCGGGAACTGGGCCAAGGTGGCCGTGGCCCGGGGCCTGTACCAGGACGCCGCCGTCCTGGTGCTGGACGAGCCGACGGCCAACATGGACGCCCGCGCCGAACACGCCGTCTACGAGGCCGTCCTGCACGGCCGACGCCGACCGGACCGCATCACCATCCTGATCTCCCACCGTCTCAGCAGCGTCACCGGCTGCGACGCCATCTACGTCTTCCGCGACGGGCACATCATCGAATCCGGCACCCACCAGGACCTGATGAACCACACCACCGCCGACGGCGAACCCGGCGAGTACCGGCAGATGTTCACCCTCCAGGCCACCGCCTACCAGGCAGGGGCTGTGCCGGGAGAGGAATAGAGGTGAATCGGAATCACCGTCACCGAACCGGAAGGATGTCGTCCATGGCGCTGCACGAGCACGACTCCGAGGAGAGAGAGGAGGACAGTGGCCCGATGCCGCGCAGAATGACCGATGCCCAGTACTTGGCGAGCCGCGGCCTGCTGTGGAGCGGCGTATCGGCCCTTTTCACGGACGGCCGTGGCCGCGTGCTCCTCGAGGACGTCACCTACCGACCGGTGTGCCTGCTGCCGGGCGGCGCCGTCGACGCCGACGAAGCGCCGTCGGCGGCCATCACACGCGAGGTCCATGAGGAACTCGGCCTCGCCCGCCGCGAGGCGTGGGAAGAGGCCCGGGTGCGCCTCAGCGAGCCGTTCTACCTCGGTTACCTCGACGACGACACCGGCAACCGGCGCTGCGCCCGGGCCCGGTACGCGGCCGCGATCGCCGGTTGGGAACCTCCCACACTTGATGAGGCCACCGGCCAGATGTACGCGCGGCTCCTGGCCGCACCCGAGCAAGCCGCCCAGCTCTTCGACTGGGGAGCCGAGGCAGCGTCCCAGCTCGCCGCCGTGCACACCGCCCGGGAGAAGCTCGGTCTGCCGACCCCGGCCTGGCAACCGCTCACCGAACTCCCCCCCGCGCCGAGCCCCCGACCCCCACGGCTCAGTAGCACCGCCCAGGCGGACACAGGCGGCTGACGGAACAGTCGCTCAGACTTCGCTTCGAGAGGCCGTGGCGGCAGAGTCAGGGGCAATGTGTCCAGTGAACGCCCACAGCCCGAGCCCCAGGCAGCTGAACCCGGCGCCCAGTGCGCATACGGCGCCCCAGCCGGCCGCCGTGTACAGAGACGTCGCGGCGAGGGCGCCGGTGGCGCTGCCGATTGAGTAGAAGACCATGTATCCGCCGATCAGTCGGCTGCCCGCATCCGGGTGCAACGCGTAGATCAGGGTCTGGTTGGTGACGTGGACCGCCTGCACGGCGAGGTCGAGGAGGACCACCCCTACGACCAGGGCCCAGAGCGAGCTGCGGGTGAAGGCCAACGGCAGCCACGAGGCGGCCAGCAGCGCCAGGGCGATGCCGGTGGTCCGCCGGGAGAGTCCGCGGTCGTTCAGGCGGCCCGCCACGGTTGCGGCCAGGGCGCCGACGACACCGATGAGCCCCAGCGCCCCGATCGCACTGTGAGGCAGGAAGTACGGGGCCTCGCTGAGCGGCAGTGCGATGCTGCTCCACAGGGTGCTGAAGGCGGCGAAGATCAGCAGACCGAACAGGGCCCGGAGCCGTAGCAGCCGTTCCTGTGCGAACAGGGTGATCGTGGAGCGCAGGAGCTGTCCGTAGCGCAGGGTCGTCGGCGGAGCGTCGCTGGGGCGCGGCAGTACTCGGTACAGGACCAGGGCGAGCAGCGCGGTGAGCGCCGCCGAGGAGAGGTAGACGGAGCGCCAGCCGGCGAGATCGGCCATGATGCCGGATGCGGTGCGGGCGAGCAGGATGCCGGTGACCACGCCGCTGGTGACCAGGCCGACGACCCGACCGCGCCCGGCGGGAGGGGCCAGTGATGCCGCGAAGGCCACCAGCGTCTGCGTGACGACCGCGAACAGCCCCGTCGCGGCCATGCCCGCGAGGAGGATCGCCGCCGTGTGGGCAGCGGCCACCACGGTCAGTGCCGTCACCAGGAGCAGTAACTGGGCCACGATGAGCCGCCTGCGATCGGCGATGTCGCCCAGCGGCACGAGGAGGAACAGCCCCAGCCCGTATCCGACATGCGTGAGGGTGACCACGCTGCCGACGAGCGCCGGGCTCATGGCGAGGTCGTGGCCCATGGTCACCAGGAGTGGCTGGGAGAAGTAGACGTTGGCCACCGCCGCCCCGCAGGCGACGGCGAACAGTATGACGACGCGACGAGACAGGACGAACGCGGAACCTTCCCCGCTTCGGGCCTCGGCCGGTCGTGTCAGAGCCTCACAGTTGCCGGGCATCAGCACTCCTCCGCACATCTGGTTTCATCTTGCTACCAATGGCGGTGACGGTAGCCCGCCTTGGTAGCATGTTGCAACCACTATGAGAGCGAGAGGGACGCCATGGTGACCAGGACGCGCTTCGACGACAGCGAATGCCCTGTCGCCCGGTCGGTGGACGCGATCGGCGACTGGTGGTCCCTGCTGATCGTGCGGGACGCCTTTGACGGAAGCCGGCGCTTCGGGGAGTTCCAGCGCAGCCTCGGCGTGGCGAAGAACATCCTCACCGCGCGTCTGCGCACGCTGGTCGCCGGTGGCGTCCTCGAATCCGTACCCGCCTCGGACGGCAGCGCCTACCGCGAGTACGTACTGACTCCGAAGGGCAAGGCGCTCTTCCCCGTCATCGTGGCACTGCGGCAGTGGGGCGAGCAGAATTTCTTCGCCCCCGGCGAACCGCACTCGGAGTTGGTCGACCGCCGGCAGGGACATCGCCTCCGTGCACTGGAAGTGCTGTCTGAGGACGGGCGGCGACTGGATCCCGAAGACACCACCGTCCACAAGGTGTCCACCCCGTGATCTGCGCCGGAAACACCGGAGACGCCCCGGAGACGCCGGAGACCCGGTGCCCGCGCGCCGCTCTGTTCAGGCGGTGAAGGACTGGTTGCCCAAGACGTGGAGGAAGGCCAGGCGTTCGGCGGCGTCCGTGCCGGGCTGGGGCCGGTAGAGGAAGAGGCGGTTGCCGGTGTTCGGGCTGAGGACGACGTCGCACTGGAGGTCCAGGCGTCCTGCCCGCGGGTGGAGGAGCGCCTTGCGGCAGGAACGCACGGTGGCGACCTCGCCCAGCTCCCACAGGGCCGCGAATTCCGTGCTGGCCTTGAGGAGTTCGCCGACGAGGGCCTGCCCTGCGGGGTGGTGGCCGTGCCGGAAGACCGCCGAGCGCAGGTCGGCAACGAGGAGGCGGCCGACCGCCTCGCGCTCCTCCTCGGGGTAGATGCCGCGCACCTCGGGCCGGGTGAACCAGGCCCAGGCGCCGTTGCCCTCGCGCCCGGGCAGCCCCACCAGCGGGCCGAGCAGGGCGGCGGCCATCGGATTCTGCAGGACGACGGTGCCGAGCTCGTCGACGATCTGAGCCGGGGTGTCCTTGAGCGCGTCCAGGATGTGCATCAGGCCGGGGTCGGCGTAGCCGTCGGTGGCCGGGCCCTGCGGGGGCTGGTAGCCGGCGACCGCGTAGAGGTGGTCGCGTTCGTCGGTGGACAGGCGCAGGGACCGGGCGAGGGAGGCGAGCAGCGATTCGGAGGGGCTGACGCCACGAGCCTGTTCGAGGCGCTCGTAGTAGTCGGTGGAGATGTTCGCCAGCATCGCCACCTCCTCCCGCCGCAGCCCGGGGGTGCGGCGGCGGCCGCCGGGCACGAGACCGACGTCGGCCGGTCGCAGGGCTTCGCGACGGGCTCGCAGGAAACGGCCGAGTTCGGTGCGGTCGGTCATGAGACGTGCTCCGTCGTACGGGGAGGGTGTCAGTGGCCGGTGGTGAGGACCATGCGGAAGCGGGCCTTGCCGCTGCTCATCCGCTCGACGGCGGCGGCGGTGTCCTCCAGCCGCATCTCCTCGGTCCAGGCGCGTACGCCGGTCTGCGCGGCGAAGCGGAGGGTGTCCTGGGTGTCGAGGGCGGCGCCGGAGGAGTGCGCGTAGACCCTGCGGTCGCCGTTCAACAGCTGCAGGCCGCTGAGCTGGAGCCGGTCGGGAGAGACACCGACGATGATCAGCTCGCCGCGCCGTCCCAGGCCGTCGACGGTGGCGGACATGGCGCCGGCGTCGGTGACGGTGGCCAGGACCACCTTGGCCGCGCCGAGCGCCCGGAGCCGCCCGGCGACGTCGCCTTCGGTGCTGTCGATGTAGTGGGCGGCGCCGAGCCGGTGCGCGAGCTCCTTCTTCTCCTGGCCGCGGGCGATGGCGATGGTACGGAAGCCCATGGCACGGGCGAACTGAACGCCCAGGTGACCGAGCCCGCCCAGGCCCAGGACGGCGACGGTGTCCCCGGGGCGGGCGGCCGAGCGGCGCAGCGCGTTGAAGACGGTGACGCCCGCGCAGGCCAGCGGGGCGGCCTCGACCGCGGTCAGCTCGTCCGGGATCGCGGCCAGGGCCATGGCGGGGACGACGATCGAGTCGGCGTAGCCGCCCGGGTAGGCGGCGCCGGGGACGGCGAGCTGCCGGCACAGGATCGCGTCGCCGTCGCGGCAGGCGTCGCAGCGGCCGCAGCTTCCGCCGTACCAGCCGACGGCGACCCGGTCGCCGACCTGCCGGCCCTCCACGCCCTCCCCGAGGGCGTCGATGTGGCCGGCGATCTCGTGACCAGGTGTGACGGGGAAGGACGTACCCGGCAGGACGCCAGCCCCGACAAGAAGGTCGGAGTGGCACACTCCGCACGCCTCGACCGTGATCCGCACGGCGCCGGGGCCGGGCTCGGCGGCAGCGACCTCTACCAGCCGGGGTGCGGCCCCGGGCTCGGAGATCTGAACCGCGCGCAGCGACGTGGCGGGAGCGAAGGCCGATGAGGTCGAAAGGGTTGAGGAGGTCGAGGTGGTCGAGGTGGGCGAGGAAGCAGACATGGAGGTAACCCTTCGTAGCGGCACGAGGCGAGGGCGCCTTGCGTGCTGGCTTCTCCAGTCTTGACCGGTTACACGCCGTTATCCACGGTCTGCTGGTCCGACGATAACCGCGCCGTGGATAGCAGCGGGCATCCGGGTGACGGTGGGATCAGTGCCGGAGCCCCCGCAGGTGGCCGACCGGCGACCCACACCCCGGGCGGCCTGCAGCCGCCTCCCGCTCCCGAAGCCAAGGAATCAACCCCATGTCCAAGTGGACCAGCGCCCGGATCCCCGACCAGACCGGCCGCACCTCCCTCGTCACCGGCGCCAACAGCGGCCTCGGTTTCCAGACCGCCCGCGAGCTCGCCCGCCACGGCGCCCACGTCGTCATGACCGCCCGCAGCCGCACCCGCGGCGCCGAAGCCGTCACCCGGATCCTCGCCGAGCAGCCGACCGCGAGCGTCGAGCTGCGCCTCCTCGACCTGGCCGACCTCGACTCCGTCCACGCCTTCGCCCGGAAGATCTCCGACGACGGCCTGCCCATGGACCTGCTGGTCAACAACGCCGGCATCATGTGGCCCCCGCGCACCCTCACCCGCCAGGGCCACGAGCTGCAGTTCGCCACGAACCACCTGGGCCACTTCGCCCTCACCGGCCTGCTGCTGGGCAGCCTGGAGAAGTCCGCCGCCCAGGGCCGCGACACCCGCATCGTCACCATCAGCTCGGTCGAGCACCGGGGCGGCAAGATCTTCTTCGACGACCTCACCGGCGAACACGGCTACTCCCCGCGCACCTACTACTCCCAGTCCAAGCTCGCCAACACCCTCTTCGGCCTGGAACTCGACCGCCGGCTGCGCGCCACCGGCTCCACCGTCCGCAGCATCCTCACCCACCCCGGATACTCCAGCACCAACCTCCAGTCCAGCGGCCCGACCGGAGCGCTCCGCTTCGCCTTCGCCAAAATCGCCAACCCGCTCCTCGCCCAGCCCGTCGAGAAGGGCGCCTGGAACCAGCTCTACGCCGCCACCGCGCCCGGCGTCCAAGGCGGCCGGTTCATCGGCCCCGACAGCCGCGGCGAACTCCGCGGCCACCCCACCACCGTCCAGCCCGACCGGGCAGCCCAGGACCTCGACGTCGCCCGGCGCCTGTGGGAGACCTCAGAGAACCTCACCGGCATCCGGTACGCCCTGTAGAGCAAGGGTCACAGTGGGCACCGGGCGGTGGGTGCAGGAGGGCGGGATGCGCTGCCCGCACATGCGTGTGAGCCTGAGAACGAGGGCTGAAAGGACGAGAGAGATGGGGGTTGGGGGTCATGTCCTGGCTGAGGAAGCACAAAAAAGAGACGCATGCCGCCGAAGACAAACGCGAGCAGCGGGACAGCGCGGCCGAGGCCGCAAAGGCACGGGAGGAGAAGAAGGACGACGCCTATAAGACGCCGCCCGAGCAGGACGTTCTCGGCTGGGGGCACTATCACGACTATCCCCCGGACTGATCCGGCCGGACCGCGGGTCAGAACCTGGCCGCCGGCGGCCTCACCACCGGCAGCCCGGCTGCCTGCGGCCTGCCCGTCACATCCCGGGGCAGGCCGCCGACACTTGGCGCAGCCGGTTTACAGCGCCCGCTCCAGACGGTCCGCCATCAGCTTGACGAACCGGGCCGGCTCCTTCGGCTGACCGCCCTCGGCGAGCACCGCCAGGCCGTGCAGGAGCTCGGCGGTCTCGGCGAGCGCCGCGCGGTCCTCGCGCTCGTTGTACGCCTGGTTGAGGCCCTTCACCAGCCGGTGGTCCGGGTTGAGCTCCAGGATCCGCTTGGCGCTGGGCACCTCCTGGCCCATCGCGCGGTACATGTTCTCCAGCGCCGGGGTCAGGTCGTGCGCGTCGGAGACGACGCAGGCGGGGGAGACGGTGAGGCGGGAGGACAGGCGCACCTCCTTGACGTCCCCGTCCAGCTGCTCCTTCATCCAGCCGAGCAGCCCGGCGTACTCCTCGGTCTGCTTCTCCCGCTCGTCGTCGGAGCCGTCCTCGTCCTGGGCGTCGAGGTCGATCCGGCCCTTGGCGACGGAGCGCAGCTTCTTGCCCTCGTACTCGCCGACGGCGTCGGCCCACACCTCGTCGACGGCATCGGTGAGCAGCAGCACCTCGATGCCCCGGTCCCGGAACGCCTCCATGTGCGGGGAGTTCTCGATGCTCTGCCGGGACTCGCCGGCCAGGTAGTAGATGTCCTCCTGCCCGTCCTTCATCCGCTCCACGTACTGCTTGAGCGTGGTCGGCTCGGTGTCGTGGTGCGTGCTCGCGAACGACGCGACGGAGAGGAGGACGTCGCGGTTCTCCGGGTCGGTGACCAGTCCCTCCTTCAGGACCGTGCCGAACTCCCGCCAGAACGTGGCGTAGCGGTCCTGGTCCTTGGTCATCATTTCCTTGACCGTGGACAGGACCTTCTTCGTCAGCCGTCGCCGCATCATCTCGATGTGACGGTCCTGCTGGAGGATCTCGCGGGACACGTTGAGCGAGAGGTCCGCCGCATCGACGACGCCCTTGACGAAGCGGAGGTACGGCGGCAGCAGCGCCTCGCAGTCGTCCATGATGAACACGCGCTTGACGTACAGCTGCACGCCGCGCTTGGAGTCCCGCGCGAAGAGGTCATGGGGTGCGTGGGCGGGGAGGAACAGCAGGGCCTGGTACTCGAAGGTGCCCTCCGCCTGGAGCCGGATCGTCTCCAGCGGGTCGCGCCAGTCGTGGCCGATGTGCTTGTAGAGCTCGTGGTACTCGTCGTCGGTCACCTCGCCGCGCGGGCGGGCCCACAGCGCCTTCATGGAGTTGAGCGTTTCGGCTTCGGGCGCGTCGGCTCCGGGCGTCTCGTCGCTCTCGCCGGCTGTGGCGGAGCCGTCGGGGCCTGCGGGCACCACCATCCGGATGGGCCAGGTGATGAAGTCCGAGTACCGCTTGATGATCTCCCTGATCTTCCACGGGGAGGTGTAGTCGTGGAGCTGGTTCTCCGGGTCGGCCGGCTTGAGGTGAAGCGTGACCGAGGTGCCCTGCGGCGCGTCGTCGACCGTATCCAGCGTGTACGTGCCCTCGCCGCGCGACGTCCAGCGGGTGCCCCGGCTCTCGCCGGCGCGCCGGGTCACCAGGGTGACCTCGTCCGCCACCATGAAGCCTGCGTAGAACCCGACGCCGAACTGGCCGATGAGCCCCTCCGCTCCGGCCGCGTCCTTGGCCTCCTGAAGCTCCTGGAGGAACTTGGCGGTGCCCGAGTTGGCGATCGTGCCGATGAGCCGCCCGACCTCGTCGTACGACATGCCGATGCCGTTGTCCTGCACCGTGAGGGTGCGGGCGTCCGCGTCGACGTCGATGTCGATGTGCAGATCGGACACGTCGGCGTCGAGCGAGTCGTCCCACAGCTTCTCGAGGCGCAGCTTGTCGAGCGCGTCGGAGGCGTTGGAGACGAGCTCCCGCAAGAAGACATCTTTGTTCGAGTAAACCGAGTGGATCATCAGCTGCAGCAGCTGACGGGCCTCTACCTGAAACTCAAAGGTTTCAGTCGACATGTTCGCGAATACCTCACAGGTCCTGTCGCCAGATCTGACGGAAGCCACTGTAAAACACCATGTCAGGGCAGTGACTGGAATGTGGTGGCAGTGGCCGGTTCCCCGCGGTGCGTCCCAGGAGGCCGCTACAGACTCTCGCGCAGTGCGCCGGTGATGGGGCCGATGGCCTGAGGGGAGCTGACGCAGTGGTGGGGCACGGGGAGCGTGTGGTGGGTGAGGGTGTGGTGGGTCATCGGTTGCCATCGCCGGGCCGAGGCCGCGGGGATGATGGCGTCGTCGCGGGCCGACCATACGGTGATGGGGTAGGCCAAAGGCCTGGGGTGCGGGCCGTACGTGTAGGTGTCGATCAGGGCGAGGTCGGCGCGGACGGCTCGCAGCATGGCGCCTCGCTCAGGCGTGTCCGTCCGGCCGGGCAGCGGGATGGCCAGCCTTTCGGTGAGAGCGACCAGAGAACCGTCCGTCATGGAACTGCTGTTGAGATCGAAACTCGCGTATTCGGAGGGTGAGAAGGCGGCGCACACATGCAGGGCGAGGGCCGGGCGACGGCGTTGCTGGAGGTGCCAGGCGACCTCGTACCCGAGCAGCGCCCCCAGGCTGTGCCCGAGGATCAGCAAAGGCTCCGTCGTGTGAAGGAGCACGTTGTCGGCGAGTTCGGCGGCGAAGCCGACGAGGCCGGGTCCCGGTCCGGCTGCCGGCTCCTCTCCTGTGGCGGTCCCGCGGCCCGGGTACCGGGCCGTCAAGGGCCGTAGCTTCGGTGCGAGATGATGCGGCCAGAGCGAGAAGTCGCCGACGTCACCGCCCAATCCGGGGAGCAGCAGCACGGCCGCCTCCGGCCCGGGCCATCCGCCTCCGGCGGGTAGTTCCCACAGCGGGCCGTCGCCGAGTGCTCTGCCTCTCAACGGCGTCCCCTCCCCCCTTCGATGCCGTAGCACCCTCGCCACGCCGTGCGCGCCGCTCCAACAAGGGAGGCTTCCCCGGACCCGGCCCGTCGAGTGCCCATTCCACTCTTTCGTGGGATGACCCGGTCACCACTCTGCTTCGAGTTCCTCCAGGGGAAGGATCTCGGGTACGGGGAGCCCAGCGGGTACTGATGGGGGTCACTGTGGAGCGTGCGGTGAACGTCCGTGGTGGTGGCAGCGTCCACACCCATGATGTGGCTGTGGTCGGGATCTCCTGTCGCTTCCCGGGCGGTGTGAACGACCTCGGCTCGCTGTGGTCGGCTCTGATCGAGGGCCGGGACCTGGTCACGCGCGTACCGGCCGGGCGCTTCGACGCGGACGAGTTCACGGACGCCGACCCGCGGCGGCCCGGGCGCAGTTACACGGCCGCCGCGGGGGTTCTCGACGACGTCGCGGCCTTCGACGCGGACTATTTCTCGCTCTCCCCGCGCGAGGCGGCCCGCATGGATCCGCAGCAGCGGCTGCTGCTGGAGCTGGCCGCCGAGAGCCTGGACGACGCCGGTCTCGATCCGGCGGATCTGGCCGGGTCGGGCACCGGGGTCTTCGTCGGGGTGTCCAACCACTCCTACGGGAACCTCCAGCTCAGCCGCCCGGAGACCATCGACCGGCACACGATGACCGGATTGGCGAACGGCAACACGGCGGGCCGGGTCTCGCACGCCTTCGACCTGCGCGGCCCGAGCCTGGCGGTGGACACCGCCTGTTCGTCCAGCCTGGTGGCCCTGCACCAGGCGTGCGGGTTCCTCACCGCGGGCGGGGAGCTGGCACTGGCGGCGGGGGTCAACGTCCTCGTCGGCCCGCACGAGTTCGTCGGCTTCGCCAAGGCGTCGATGCTTTCGCCCACCGGCCGGTGCCGTGCCTTCTCCGCTGCCGCCGACGGGTTCGTGCGCGCCGAGGGCGGTGCGGTCCTCGTCCTCAAGCCGCTCGACCGGGCACTCGCCGACGGCGACCGCGTCCACGCCGTGATCGCGGCGACCGGCACCAACAGCGACGGCCGCACTCCGGGCCTGGCCCAGCCCAGCGCCGAGGCGCAGGCCGCCCTGCTGCGCCAGGTGTACGGCGCGCCCGGCCTCGATGCGGGCGAGCTGGTGTACATGGAGGCGCACGGCACCGGCACCCCGGTGGGCGATCCCCTGGAGTGCGAGGCCGTCGCGGCGGCGCTGGCCGGCAGGTGCTCACCGCAGCGGCCGCTGCCGATCGGGTCGGTCAAGACCAACCTGGGGCATCTGGAGTCCGCTTCGGGGCTGGCCGGGCTGCTCAAGGCCATTCTCGTCCTGCGGCACCGCATCGTCCCGCCGTCCCTGCACGGGCTCCCGGTCAACCCGGCCATCGACTTCGCCCGCCTGGGGCTCGCGCCCGTGCCCGCAGCGCTGCCTCTGCCCCGTACCGCAGGCGGTCTGGTGGGCGTGAACTCCTTCGGATTCGGCGGCTCCAACGCCCACGCCGTCCTCACCCCCTCCCCCGGGCCCGCCGCGCGGCAGGATCCGCCCGCAGGTCCCCGGCCCGTCCTGGTCAGCGCCCGCAGCCCCGCCGCCCTCGCCCGGGCCGCCACCGGGCTCGCCGACCACCTCGACGCCACGGATCCGGATGCGCGCGCGTTCTACGACGTCGCGCACACCACGCTCCGGCGGCGCGGCCGGCATGCCTGGCGCGCGGCCGTCGTCGCCTCCGACGCACGCACCGCCGCTGCCCGCCTGCGGGCAGCGGCCGACACGCCCGCACAGGGGCTCGCGAGCGGTGAGGTCGCCTTCGTCTACAGCGGCAACGGAGCCCAGTGGGCGGGAATGGGGCGCCGGCTCCTGGCCACCGCGGCCTCGGAGGCTGCGGGCGACAGTACGTCCGGGGTGGCTGCTTTCCGGCGCGCTGTCGACGAGACCGACGCGGCCTTGTCGCCTCTGCTCGGCTGGTCCGTGCTCGATGAGCTGGCCGGGGGTGTCGACGCCGCCCGCCTGGTACGGACAGAGGTGGCTCAACCGCTGCTGTTCGCGGTGCAGGTGGGTCTCACGGCCGCGCTGGGAGCCTTCGGGGTGCGCCCGGCGGGAGTGGCCGGGCACAGTGTCGGCGAGGTCGCCGCCGCGTACGCGTGCGGTGCTCTCGACCTGGCCTCCGCCGCGGAGGTCATCGTCCGGCGCAGCCTGGCGCAGGCCCGCACCGCCGGTTCCGGGCGCATGGCGGCCGTGGGCCTGGGCCCCGACCGGACGCGGGAGGAGTTGTCGGCGTTCGGCGACGCACTGGAGCTGGCCGCCGTCAACAGTCCGCAGGACGTGACGGTCGCGGGCGACGAGGCCGCCCTCGACAAGCTGGCCGGGCGGCTGGCCCGGCACGGCGTCCACTTCCGGATGCTCGACCTCGACTACGCGTTCCACACCGCCCGCATGGACCCGATCGAGGCCGGACTGCGAGCCGACCTGGCCGGCCTGCGGCCCCGTCACGAGAGCACGGCGTTCGCCTCCACCGTGACCGGCGGCTTCCACCGGGGCCGGGATCTGACGGCCGAGTACTGGTGGGACAACGTCCGCCGTCCCGTGCACCTGCAGGGCGCGGTCGAGGCCCTGGCGGACCGCGGCTGCGACGCCTTCGTGGAGATCGGCCCGCATCCCGTCCTGGGCCACTACCTGCGCCGTATCCTCGCCGCGCACAGCGAGGGACCCGTCGCGGTCCTGCCCGCCCTCGTACGGGACCGGGACGGCGCCGAGGACCTCGAACGGGCCGTCGCCACGCTGCTCGCCTCCGGTGCCCGCACGGACGCCGGTGTCTTCTTCCCCGTCCCGGGCCGGGTGCGGAGTCTGCCCGCCTACCCCTGGCAGCAGGACCGCCACTGGCACGGCACCCCCGACTGGTTCCGGAACGGCTGCGGTGACGGCCTGCGGCACCACCCCCTCCTCGGCGAGCGCACCGGCCATGCCGAGCCCCTGTGGCAGCTGAGGATCGACCCCGCCCGCCACCGGTGGCTCGCCGATCACGTCGTCACCGGTGCCGTCGTCGTTCCTGCCGCCGCCTTCGCCGAAGCAGCCCTGGGTGCGGGCCGCCTCCACCACGAGGGCCCGGTGCAACTGGAAGACCTCGCCGTCGAACGCGCCCTGACCCTGCCCTTCGACAACCCCGCCATGGACGTCCGCCTCCAGACATCCCTGGACGCGGCCGACGGCCAGGTCCGCATCACCAGCCGCGACGGCACCGGCCCCTGGCGTATGCACACCCGCGCCACGGTGCGTCGGCTCCTGCGGGAACGGCCGCCTGCCGAGGACGTCTCCGCGCTGCGGTCCCGCCTGTCCGGCACCGTCTCCGCAAGTGATGTCCGCGCCGCAGCCGCCGCAGCGGGCCTGGTCTACGGTCCCGCCTTCGGCGTCCTCACCGCCCTGCACGTCGGGGACGGCGAGGTCCTGGCCCGCTACGCACTGCCGGACGTCCCGGAAACCGCCTCGGATCCGGGCGGCCGGGCGGCGTACGTCCTGCCTCCCGTGCTGCTCGACGCGGCGCTTCAGGCAGGGGCGCCGCTGCTCGCCCGGGAAGGCTCCGGGGCCGGGACCAAAGGTACGACCAGGGCCGCATCCGGAACCGGAACCGGGGCCTGCGCAGCCCCCGGCGCCCCCTTCCTCCCTTCGGCCATCGCCGCCCTGCGGGTATGGGACGAAGCCCCCGCCGAGGGCTGGGTGCACGTGCGCAGCCGCGACGCCACCCCTCGCGAGGTGTGCTGGGACATCCGCCTCCTGGACGACCAGGGACGTGTCACCGCCGAAGCCGACGGCTGCCGGCTCCGCCGCTTCGACACCGGCCGCGCCGCTCCCACCCACCTCACCACCGTCCTGCGCGCAGCACCCCTGCGCCGGGGGCCCACGACGCCCGCGCCCGCCGTCCCCGCGCCTCGTGAACTGGCCCGCGCGGCCTACCGTTCCGTCAGCGGACCTGTCTGGGACGCCGCCCGGTACGCCGAGGCCACCCGGCTCGACGACCGGCTCGCCGCGCACTTCACCCTGCGCGCCGTCCGCGCCATTGCCCCCGCAGCCGCCTCGTTCACCCCCGGCAGCCTGATCGCCGCCGGAGTGCTCCCGGTCTACCGCCGCCTGCTGCGCGCCTCACTCGACCAGGCCGAACGGGCCGGCATCATGCGGCGCGGCGAGGACGGGGCCTGGACGGCAGCCGTCCACCCCGATCCCCGCGGTGTTCTCGCGGACTTCGTACGAGCGGTCCCGGAAAGCGTCACGGAAGCGGTGCTGCACACCTACTGCGGCACCACGCTGCCCGACGTGCTCCTCGGCCGCCGCGACGCCGTGGCCCTGCTCTTCGGCGAGAACACCCGCCACTGGGTGGAGAAGTACTACTCCTCCACCACCGTCGTGCGGCGCTGCAACGCCCTGGCCGCCGCCGTCATCCGCGAACTCGTCCGGCGCCGGCCCGCCGACCGCCCGCTGCGCGTCCTGGAAGCGGGCGCCGGCACCGGGGGCCTGACCGCCGAGCTCCTGCGCGTCCTGCCGCCGGAGCGCGTCCACTACACCTTCACCGACCTGTCCGACACGTTCTTCCCGCGCGCCCGCGCCCGTTTCGCCGGGCACGACCACCTCGTCTACCGGCCGCTCGACCTCGACCGCGACCCGGAAGACCAGGGGTACGCACCGGGTTCGTACGACCTCGTGGTGGCCGGCAACGTCCTGCACGCCACCGCCCGGCTGCGGGAGAGCACCGGCCGGATCGCCCGTCTCCTCGACGAGGGCGGGCACCTGGTGACGGTCGAAACCCACGCCCTCGACCGGCTCCTGCCCTGCTTCGGCCCCCTGAAGAGCTTCTGGAACGCCGACGACCCGGACCTGCGCCCCCACTCCCCGCTGCTGACAGCCCTCCAGTGGAAGGAGCTGCTCACCGCGCAAGGGTTCGACGAAGCAGCCCACCTCGGCGTGGACGGGGCGGGCACGGCGGACACCGACTACTCGGTGCTCGTCGCCCGGCGCGATTCCGTATCGGGCGGCCGATCGTCCGCGCCTCACACCAACCTTGCCCGGCCCTCGAACAGCGTACGACCGACCACGCGCACCAGCGCCGACACGAACACCGGCACCACGGAACAGTCACCGCCCCGCGCCCCCACGACGTCCTGGATCATTGCGACCGAGCACCCCGGTGACCCGCTGGCCGAAGCACTGGCCGACGCCCTGAGCGCACCGGACGGCGGCCCGGTGACCGTCGTCCAGACCACCACCGACACCGCCCAGTGGGCCGCCTGCCTGCGCACCGATCCCGTACGGCCGGCTCTTGTCCTCCTTCTCGCCGGCACCGGCGGCCGGGAAACCGGAAGCGACTCCGGCGACACCGGCCCCGCGGTGGCCGGCGACGACCGGAGGGTGCTGACGAACGCCGTCACCCGCACCGCCGTCCTGCGCGCCGTGGCCCAGGCGTGCGCGCAGCTCCCGCACGCTGCCGCCCCCTCGCTGTGCCTGGTCACCCGCCCGTCGGGGGCCCTGCCCACAGCGGGAGCCCGTCCGTTCCCGCCCGACTGCGTGCCGTGGGCGGTGTCCCGCAGCCTCGCCAACGAGAAGCCCAGGCCGGCCGTCAGGCGGCTGGCCTTCGCGCCGGGACCGTCGCCCCGGATCGACGCGCAGCGGCTGGCCCCCGAGCTGATGACGCCTACGGAGGACGACGAGGTCGTCCTCACGCCCGCCGGGCGGTTCGTGCCGCGGCTGCGCGAGCTGCCCGTCCCCACGGTCCCGGCGGGGCGGCGGCCGTACCGCCTGCGCCTGCGCCGGCCGGGGCTCGGGTACGCCCTGGACTGGGTCCCCGCGCCCGACCCGCCGTCGCCCGGCCCGGGCGAAGTGGTGATCGGCGTGCGTGCGGCCGGGCTCAATTACCGCGACGTGCTGCTGGCGTCCGGTTCGCTGCCCCCGGGCGCCGAGCCCTCGATCCCGGACGAGCACGCCCTCGGCCTGGAGGCCGCGGGCATCGTCACGGCCGCCGGGGAGGGGACGTCGCTGCAGGTGGGGGACCGTGTCTTCGCCTGCGCGCCCGGTGCCCTGTCCTCGCACCTCCTCGTGCCCGAGGCGTGCGCCGGACGCATCCCCGAGGGCATGTCGTTCGCCGAGGCCGCGACCCTGCCCGTCGCCTTCTTCACCGTGCAGCACTCCCTGGAGCACCTGGCCCGCCTCACGGCGGGCGAGACAGTACTCGTGCACGGCGCCGCCGGCGGCGTGGGGCTGGCCGCCCTGCAGTACGCGCGACACGTCGGGGCCCGGGTCATCGCCACCGCGGGCAGCCCCGCCAAGCGCACCCTGCTCGAACTGCTGGGCGCCGAGCACGTCCTGGACTCCCGCACGCTCGGCTTCGCCGACCAGGTGCGGGAGCTGACCGGCGGCGAAGGCGTGGACGTCGTCCTCAACTCCCTCGCGGGCGAGGCCCTCGCCCGCAATCTCGACGTGTTGCGTACCGGCGGTCGCTGCGTCGAACTCGGCAAACGCGACATCCACGGCGGCGGGCGGCTGCCCCTGCGCGCCTTCCGCAACAACCTGTCGTTCCACGCCGTCGACGCCCTCCAGATGTTCGTCCGGCAGCCCGAGCAGTCGGCACACCACTTCCGCGGCCTCACCCGGCGCGTCCACCAGGGGGCCTACCGTCCGCTGCCGTACCACCTCCACCCCGCCGACGAGGTCATGGACGCGTTCACGCTGCTGCACCGCTCCCACCACGTCGGCAAGGTCGTCATCGACCTCGCCCCCGCCCCGCGCCTCACCGCGCTCCCCCGGCGTCTGGCCTGCGACCCGGCCGCCACTTACCTGATCACCGGCGGTCTCACCGGCCTCGGTGCCGCCGTCGCCGGTCTCCTGGCGGACCGCGGAGCCCGGCACCTGGCCCTGGTATCCCGCCGCGGCCCCGCCACGCCGGGCGCCGGCGACCTGCTGGACGCGCTGGCCCGCAAGGGGGTCACCGCCACGGCGTACGCCACCGACGTCGCCGACCCCGCCGCGCTCGGCGACGTCCTCGATCGGATCGCCTCCACCGGGTTCCCCTTGCGGGGCGTCGTCCACTCCGCCATGGCCCTGGGCGACGCCCTGCTGACCGAACTCGACGACGGGACAGCCGAATCGGTGCTCGCCCCGAAGCTGCGCGGCACCATGCTCCTGGACCGCCTCACCCGCGGGATCCCCCTGGACTTCTTCGTCGTCCACTCCTCGATCTCCGCCACCGTCGGCCACCGCGCCCAGGCCGCCTACGGCGCCGGCAATCTCGCCATGGAGGGCATCGTCCGCGCCCGGCGCGCCGCGGGCCTGCCCGGCCTGGCCGTCGGCTGGGGCCTCATCGGCGAAATCGGGACCGCGGCCCTGGACGAGGTCAGCAGCGTGCTGGAACGCATGGGCCTCGCCCCCATGCGCACCGGCGACATCCTCGCCTCCCTCGAAGACC
The DNA here is from genome assembly GCF_024519335.1 of Streptomyces telluris. Classification (NCBI taxonomy): domain Bacteria; kingdom Bacillati; phylum Actinomycetota; class Actinomycetes; order Kitasatosporales; family Streptomycetaceae; genus Streptomyces; species Streptomyces telluris. Next base: position 18,217 of record NZ_JANIID010000041.1, on the reverse strand, counting down.
TCATGACCCGCCCGCAGCACGGCGGACCCGTCGACGCCGAAGCCGCACGCACCGGTGCCGACCATGACGGCTCCGTCGTGATGGTCGGCCACTTCGACTTCGCCCGCCTCGCCACGGTCCTGCCGACCGCGCGCGGACCGCGATTCGCCGCGGTCCTGCCTGCCGGCCAGGGCACCGCCGGCCACGGGAACACCACCCCGTCCGCCACCGGCCCCGACGACGCACCGGCCCGCAGCACAGCCGAACTCGCCGACCTGCTGACAGCGCTCATCGCCCGCATCACCCACCGCGCCCCCGACCGCATCGAGCGGACACAGGGGCTCGACACACTCGGTCTGGACTCCCTCATGGCCACCGAACTCGTCGTCGCCCTCCAGAGCGAGCTGGCCGTCGAGATTCCCGCCATGGAAGTCGTCGACGCCGGCAGCATCAACGACCTCGCCCGACGCATCCGCACCCTCCTCGGCCCGGCAGCCGACCGCCCATGACACCCCCGCACGCACGCCCCCGCGGCACCGGCCGCCGCACGTCCCCGCGGCTCGCCACGGCCGTGTTGTGCGTCGGGCTGTTCATCCTCGGCATGGACCTCACCATCCTCAACGTGGCCGTCCCCGCCCTGCGCAGCGACCTGCACGCGACCCTGGCCGAGGTCCAGTGGATCGTGGACGGCTACGCCCTGGCGCTCGGCGCCACCGTCCTGGCAGCCGGAAACGTGACCGACCGGGTCGGACGGCGGCGCTCCTTCCTGGCCGGACTGCTCCTGTGCGGAGCCGTCTCCGCGCTCGGGGCGCTCTCCCGCACGCCCGCCCAACTGGTCGCCGCGCGCTGCGGCATGGGGCTCGGTGCCGCCCTGCTGATGCCCGCCACGCTCGCCCTCATCAGCACCCTGCACCACGAGGCCGCGAGCCGGCGGCGGGCCATCGCCGCGTGGACCGCCACCGGCGCCGTCGGCGGCCTCACCGGCCCGCTCGTCGGAGGCCACCTCGTCGAAGCCTTCTCCTGGCGGGCCGCCTTCTGGATCAACGTCCCGCTCACCGCCCTCACCGCCGCGCTCGCGCTCGTCCTCGTGCCCCGCACCGAGCAGCACACCCCCGAAGCCGGCCACCGGAGCATGGACACCGGCGGACTCGCCCTGTCCGCCGGCGGATTCCTCGCCCTCATCTGGGCGGTCATCGAAAGCCCGTCCCTGGGCTGGACCCACCCGGCCGTCCTGACCGCCTACGGACTCGCGGCCGCATTGCTGTCCGCCTTCGTCCGGTGGGAGCGCCGTTCCCCCCACCCGATGCTGCCCCTGCCGCTGCTGCGCGACGCCCGCATCGGCGCGGGCGCGGCCTGCCTCGCCCTGATGTCCCTCACCCTCTTCGGCGCGTTGTTCATCCTCACGCTCTATCTGCAGGGCGTGCTGGGCTGCACCCCGAGCGAGGCGGGCGCACGCATCCTGCCGCTGCCGGGCGGGCTCGCCGCGGGCGCCCTCGCCGCGCCCGCACTCATGTCGCGCCTCGGACGGCGTCCCCCCGTCGTCCTGGGCCTGGTGCTCGTCGCCGCGGCCTTCGCCGTCCAGGCCGGCACCACACCGGAGTCCGGCTACGGACGGGTCGTCGTCTTCACCGGCGTGGCCGGCATCGGCGCCGGCATGGTCGCCTGCGCGGCCACGGAATCCGTCATGGGAGCCGTCCCACCCCGGCGGGCCGCCCTGGGTTCTGCCATCAACGACGCGACCCGCCAGGTCGGCGCGGCACTCGGCGTGGCCGTCCAGGGCTCGGTCCTCACCAGCACCTACACCCACGACCTCCGCACCCGTCTCGGCGGCCGCCTTCCGCCGGGCCCCCTGCCCCTGCCCGGCGCCACCGCGCCGCACACGGCCCCCGGGCCACTGGTCGCCACTGCGCGGGAGGCGTTCGTCAGCGCCGTGACGACCACGGCGTTCACGGCCCTGGCCATCACTCTGGTCACCACACTGGCCGCCTGGTTCTGGCTCCCTTCCGAAGCCCCGGACCGTCTCCCGGAGACAACCGGGGCCCCTGCCCCCTGAACGGAGACCCACCGAACGGTGAGGGGCCTCTGGGCTCACCGCGCGAGCCACCGTCCGCCACCCGGGTCCGCACCCGAAGCCGCCCACCGCCCCGGGCCGCTCGGGTCACCGCGGCGTCGGCGGGTATGGGCTGATGGTCCCGGTCTCCGGGGCGCCTCGGGGACCGGGCGGCCCCTTCTGGTGGGGCATTGGTCCCCGATCTTCCGTGCACCGGGACCGGCCCGCTGTGCGGCTGCTAGACCTGACGGTGGCCGCGGTTGCGCAGGGCCGGTGGGCCTCTTCCTGCTTCTTCTTGCTTCTCCTTGCTTCTTCTTGCTTCGCTCGATTTCTCTTTCCCGGGAGCGTCATGCTGTCTGCCGAATCCGCCTCGGTCGTCCGGGCCACCCTGCCCGCCGTCGCCAGGGAGCTGGACCGGATCACCACCCGCTTCTACGCGACGATGTTCACCGAGCACCCCGAGCTGCTGGACGGCATGTTCAACCGCGGCAACCAGGCCGGCGGTACGCAGCGGCGGGCGCTGGCAGGGGCCTTCGCCGCCTTCGCCGGAGCGCTGGCGGCCGACCCCGGGACCCGCCCCGACACGCTGCTCGCGCGCATCGCGCACAAGCACGTGGCCGTCGGTGTCACCGGCGATCAGTACACGATCGTGCACAAGTACTTGTTCGCCGCCATCGCGGACGTACTCGGCGAGGCGGTCACCCCTGACGTCGCGGCCGCCTGGGACGAGGTCTACTGGCTGATGGCGGGAGCCCTCATCGCCCAGGAAGCCCGCCTGTGCCTCGAAGCACATGTACAGCCCGGGCATCCCTGGCGGCAGTGGACCGTCCTGGAGCGGCGGGAGGAGACCTCCGACACCGTCTCCTTCCTGCTGCGCCCGGCCGACGGCGGCCCGGCGCCGCAAGCCCACGCGGGACAGTACGTCAGCGTGCGGGTGAGGATGCCCGACGGCGTCCACCAGCTGCGCCAGTACAGCCTCTCCTCGGCGCCCGGCGACCAGGTCCGCCGGATCACCGTCAAGCGCGTCCACGGTGGCGGTGCGCCCGAGGGCGAGGTGTCGAACCTCCTGCACCGCACCCTGCGGGCGGGCGACGAACTCACCGTCTCGGCGCCCTTCGGTGACGTGGTGCTCGACGAGAGCGACGCGCCGCTGGTACTCGTCTCCGCGGGCATCGGCTGCACCCCGATGACCGGCATGCTGGCACACCTCGCGGCCACCGCGTCCACCCGCTCCGTCAGGGTCCTCCACGCCGACCGCTCCCCCGCCGACCACGCCCTGCGCGGTGACATGACCCGGCTGGTCGACGTACTGCCCGCCGCCCGGGCCACGTTCTGGTACGAGCGGCCCACGCCGGGGGTGCCCGGCTCCCGGACGGGTCTGATGAATCTCGACGGGCTCGGCCTGCCGACCGACGCGAGCGTGTACCTGTGCGGCCCGCTGCCCTTCATGAGGGAGATCAGGTCGCAGCTGCTCCGTGCCGGCATCGCTGCCCGCAACATCCGCTACGAGGTCTTCGGCCCCGACCTGTGGCTGGCGGACGCCACCGCCTGACCGGGCGCCCGCCGAGCGCGCCCCCCTCAGCGTCCCCGGTGGGCGTTGAGCCGGGCGGCGCAGCGCGTCAGGTGGTCGCGTTCGGCGAGGTTGGGCGCTTGGGAGGCCGCCTCGGCGTACAGCCGTGCCGCCGTCGCCAGGTCGCCGTTGCGTTCGTGGAGGTACGCCGCCACCGCGGTATGGCGGGGCATGAGGGATCCCCTGGTCGAAGAGCTCGGGGAGGAGTCGTCCAGCGCCGCGAGCGCCGCCAGGCCGGCGCGCGGTCCGTCGGCCTCGCCGACGGCCACCGCGCGGTTGAGCCGGACGACCGGGCTGTCGGTCAGGCGCGCGAGCTCGTCGTACCACTCGACGATCTGCACCCAGTCGGTCTCCTCGGCGGTGGGCGCGTCGGCGTGGAGTGCCGCGATGGCGGCCTGGGCCTGGTACTCGCCCAGCCGGTCGCGGGCGAGGGCCGCCTGCAGGATCTCGACGCCCTCGGCGATCGACTCGGTGTCCCACCGGCCGCGGTCCTGCTCGGCGAGCGGCACCAGGCTGCCGTCGGGCGCGGTCCGGGCGGCGCGCCGGGCGTGGTGGAGCAGCATGAGGGCGAGCAGCCCGGCCACCTCCGGATGGTCGATCGCGGCAGCGAGCTGCCGGGTGAGCCGGATGGCCTCGGCGGCGAGGTCGACGTCGCCGGAGTAACCCTCGTTGAAGACCAGGTAGAGGACGCGCAGCACGGTGGCGACGTCGCCGGGCCGGTCGAACCGCACGCCGGAGACGGTGCGCTTGGCCCGGCTGATGCGCTGTGCCATGGTCGCTTCGGGCACCAGGTAGGCCTGGGCGATCTGGCGGGTGGTCAGCCCGCCGACCGCACGCAGTGTGAGCGCGACTGCGGACGACGGCGTCAGCGACGGGTGGGCGCACAGGAAGTAGAGCTGGAGCGTGTCGTCCACCGCGGCCACGGGCCCGGGGGCCGGCTCCTCGCTGACGAGGTCCTCACGCCGGCGGCGGGCGGCGTCCGCCCGGGTCGCGTCGAGGAACCGGCGCCAGGCCACGGTGACCAGCCAGCCCTTCGGGTCCCGCACGGGATATCCGCTGTTCGAAGAGCCCGGGGAGGGGGCGGCAGGCCAGACGCGGACCGCCTCGACGAGCGCGTCCTGCACGGCGTCCTCGGCCGCCGCGAAGTCGGCTCCGCGGCGGACGAGGATCGCGAGCACGCTCGGTGCGAGGCTCCGGAGCAGGGCCTCGTTCACCTGGGGCGTCACTCGTCGTCACTCCGTGATGGTGGGCGGCGCGGCCAGGAACGGGCGCACTTCGAGCCACTCGTGGATGGGCTTTCCGCCGGCACCGGGGGCGGCGGACAGTTCCCCCGCCAGCTCGACGGCGCGTTCGCGGCTGTCGACGTCGATGACCATCCAGCCGGCGATGAGGTCCTTGGTCTCGGCGAACGGACCGTCGGTGACCGGCGGGCGCCCCTCGCCGTCGTAGCGGACCCACATCCCCTCGGGGGCCAGCGCCTGGCCGTCGACGAACTCGCCGGTCCCTTCGAGCCGGGCCGCGAAGTCTTTCATGTACTGCACGTGGGCCGAGATCTCTTCCGGCGTCCACTGGTCCATGGGCACGTCGTTCACCGCTGCCGGGGCGCCGCGGTAGTGCTTGAGCAGCAAGTACTTGGCCATCGTGTTCTCCTCGGTGCTGATGCGGCCCATTGTGGTCGCGTTCACTGCGGGGACGGAGCGGATCCCGCGTTCTCGACATCGCCGGCCAAAGTTTTTTTGTGGTGTCAGTCGGCGACCGCTTCGATGTGCCGGCCGGCGTCCTCGCTCCTGTCGACGAGGAGCATCGCCACGTCGTCCGCCAGGCTGCCCCCGGTGTGCCGGAGCAGCTCCTGGTGCAGGTGGTCGAGGAACTCCTGCGGGGTGGTGTCCGGGTGGACCGCCTCCACGGCTTGGGCCAGGGGGAAGAAGGCGTCGTCGCGGTTGCGGCCTTCGATCACGCCGTCGGTGTACAGCAGCAGGCGGTCGCCGGGGGCGAGCGGGAAGGTCTCCGCCTCGGAGAGTCCGATGACGACGTCCTCGAGCCCCAGGGGTGGCTGCGGGGAGGCGGGCATGAGCATCCGGGCCTCGCCCTGGTGCAGTACCAGTGGGGGCGGGTGGCCCCGGTTGACGACGTCGACGACGGGCTCGTCCGGCACCTGGGCCACGAGCGCGGTGACGAAGCCCTCGACCAGGGATTCCTCGGCGAAGGCGCCCGGTACGGCGCGCTCCCGCCTCAGCGACGCCATGCAGTGGTCCATGACCTCGGCCAGGTCGCGTTCGTAGTGGGCGGCCTCCCGGAAGGCGCCGAGGACGGCCGCGGCCGCGCGCACGGCGGGCAGCCCCTTGCCCCGGACGTCCCCCACGAGCAGCCGGACCCCGTACCGGGTCTGCACGGCTTCGTACAGGTCGCCGCCGATCTGTGCGCCCTTCTCGGCCGCGAGGTACATGCTGGCCGCCCGGAGCGGGCCCAGCCGGTCGGGTACGGGCCGGAGGACGACTTCCTGCGCCGCTGTGGCGATGCGGCGGACCTGGTCGAGCTCGTGCTTCTGGCGCGCACGTACGGCGCTGCTCGTCGTGATGCTCGCCGCGGACACCAGGAAGAGGGCGAGGAAATTGGTGTAGACCTGCTGGCTGCCCCAGGCTTGATTGTACGTAGCCGTGCACACACTGACGGCCGTGGCGACGGCTGCTGCCGCGATGGTGCCCTTGGGGCCCATCGTGACCGCCGCCAGTGCGGGCGTCGCAGTGAGCACAGGGCCGGTGTACAGGAAGTGCGCGGGTGAGAACTCGATGCCGATCACCAGCAGGGCAAGCGCGAACGGTAGGCATTGCCCCAGCGCGAACAGGCCCCTGCTGTGGGTGCCCGTTCCTGGTCGAGGGGGCGAGCGGAAGAGCCACCGCATGTCTACAGCCTCCTCCGTGGAGCCTCAGCGGTCCACTTGCGGCACCCGCCCCCGCCCCGTCGGCGCCGCGGCCCACCGGAGGTGAGAGCGAGGCGGCCGGGCGAGGGACGGGTTGCCCGGCCGTCGGCGACGACGGTGTCGACGGCGGACGGCCGCGGTCTGGGTGGGGGTGTCGGCGTTGGCGGAGAGCGCCGAACGGACTCGGGTGTCGGCGGCTTCGGCCGGCGTCGTCGATGACGTTGAGGACCTGCCAGGCGGTCCGGGTGAGGCCGAACTCCTCCGGCATGTCGTTCATGTGGCGGGTGAGGGCCTTGTCGGTGCGGTTGAGCCAGGCGGGCTGTCAGTGATGTGAGGGCGCGGCGGACAGGAGCGCGGTCCAGTCCTGGCCGGCGGCCCAGTCGGAGAAGCTGTGCCAGCCGGCTTCGGGGTAGGCGCGGCGCAGCCCGGCGACATCGACGTCGAGGCCGGAGGTGGTGAAGTACTCGAACATGGCCGCCAGGTCGGTGGAGCGGGTCCGGACGTAGGCCAGGGGGACTTCGTGGTGCGTGACCGGGCGGCCGATGGCTTCCGCGAGGGAGTGCGCGATCTGGGCGGGGGTGCGTTCGTCGGAGGCGATGTCGATGCGCTGGGCGTCGAATTCGTCGCGGCGCTGGAGGACCAGTGCGGCGAAGGTACCGATGTCGGTGGCGGGGATGAGGGTGAGGGGCCGGTCGGCGGGCATGGGCCAGGCGAAGGTGCCGTCGCGCAGTCCGTCGAGGGTCCAGCCACTGGCGTAGTTGTCCATGAAGGCCGCCGGGGCGATCACCGTCCAGGGCACGCGGGAGGTGCGCAGGTGCTGTTCGATCCGGCGCTTGCTCTCGTAGTGCGGGACGCCGGTGCTGCGGTCGGCGTGGGCCGCGGAGGTGAACACGACGTGCCCGAGGCGGGCGGCTGCCGCAGCGTCGATGAGGGCTTCGCCCTGCCGGATCTCGGTGGCGGTGTCGGTACCGAAGGGGGTGGTGACCGCGAAGAGGGAGTCGGTGCCGGCGAGGGCGGCCTCAAGGGTGGCGACGTCGTCGAAGTCGGCGCGGACGACGTCGGCTCCCAGCCGGCGCAGGGCGTCGGCGGCAGGCGAGTCGGGCCGGCGGGTGAGGGCGCGCACCCGGTGGTCGGCGGCCAGTAGGGCGCGGGCGGTGGCTCCGCCCTGGGCTCCGGTGGCTCCGGTGACGGCGACGGTGAGCATGGTTCTCCCCGAGAAGTAGAATATCTGCGTGGCGCATTAACTGCGCCACGCAGAAGACTACGAGATATCGCTGCGCCGCGCAGCGATTGGGAGTGTGATCCACGTGACAGACGCGCGCAGGTCCCGGCTCTACGAGGAGTTGTCGACGGAGTCCCGCCGCTACCTGGCGGCGTATGCGCTGTTCAACCAGGCTGTCGCCGATCACCTGGGCCTGCACCCGACGGACGTGCAGTGCCTGAGCCTGCTGACCGCCGAGCCCGAGCCGCTCACCGTCCGGCAGATCGCCGACCTGACCGGCCTGACCACGGGCTCGGCCACCCGGCTGGTGGACCGGCTCGAACGGGGCGGCTATGTGGCCCGCACACCCGACAGCCAGGACCGCCGCAGGGTCCTGGTCACCCCGGTGCCCGAGCGCATCGCACGGGTCACCGCAGTGTGGGACGACCTCGCTCCGGCCTGGCGCGCGCTCCTCGACAGCCACACCGAAGACGAGCTCGAGGTCATCACCCGGCACATGCGCAAGGCGCAGGACCTCAGCCACGCCCAGATGCGTCACCTGCGCTCGCGGCCGAAGCCGGACTGAGGACGCGCCGGGCGGGCGTGGGGAGGAGCGGCCGGTCCGGCCGTCACCTCGAGCCGGAGGCGATCCGGGGTGACGGCCCGGGGCCGGGAACCTCGGCGGGCTCAGCCGTTGACGAAAGTGAGGCTGGTCGCGTCGTAGCGGGTGCCCGCAATCCGCTCGGCCGGGGCGGCTGCCTCGATGGCGGCGAGGTCCTCGGGGGACAGCTCGACGGCCACGGCCGCGAGGTTCTCCTCCAGATAACGCTGCCGCCGGGTGCCCGGGATCGGCACCACGTCGTCGCCCCGGTGCTGCACCCAGGCCAGAGCGAGCTGACCGGCGGTGACGCCCTTCTCCGCAGCCAGCTCGTTCAGCTTCGCGACGATCGCCAGGTTCCGTTCGAGGTTGCCGTCGGCGAAACGCGGCTGGCTGCGCCGCACGTCCGTCTCGGCCAGCCCCTCGACCGAGCTGTACCGGCCGGTCAGGAAGCCGCGCCCGAGCGGGGAGAACGGGACCAGGCCGATGCCGAGTTCACGGCAGACCGGGGCGATCTCCGCCTCCAGGTCTCGGGTCCACAGCGACCACTCGCTCTGCAGCGCGGCGATCGGGTACACCGCGTGCGCCCGCCGGATGGTCTGCGCGCCGGCCTCGGACAGCCCGAGATGACGCACCTTCCCGGCCTGCACCAGCTCGGCCATAGCGCCGACGGTCTCCTCGATCGGCACCTGCGGATCGACCCGGTGCTGGTAGTAGAGGTCGATGTGATCGACCCCGAGCCGGCGCAGCGACGCCTCACAGGCCTGCCGCACGTAAGCGGCGTCGCCGCGGACCAGGGTGGGCTCGCCCAGCCGGTTGGCGAAGCCGAACTTCGTGGCCAGCACCACCTCGTCGCGGCGCCCGGCCACGGCCCGCCCGATCAGCTCCTCGTTGTGCCCGGCGCCGTAGAAGTCGGAGGTGTCCCAGAAGGTCACCCCGAGGTCGAGCGCATGGCGCAGCGTCGCGAGCGACTGGTCGTCGTCCGCGGCACCGTAGCCGTGACTCATGCCCATGCACCCCAGCCCCTGCGCAGAGACCGTCAGTTCGCCGAGGTGGCGGGTGGGGACGTTGTTCATGGTGTTGCCTCCTGAGCTCTGAACCATCTGCCCAGGAAGCTAGGTGTTAGAGCGCGCTCCATGTCAACCAGAGGTGCGCCGCCGCCCTCGGCCCGGAGCAGCCGGGCCTCGCGAGCTGTTCATCCTCCGAGGGCGAAGGACGCTCGTTCCTGCCACTTCGTGCCGTCGTACACCATGAGTTCGACCGATGAGGCACGGGCGGTGAAGGGAAGCCGGCCGAGGAGGTCGGCTTCGATTTCCTCCAGGACGGCTTCCTCCTGGCCTTGAGCGATGGTCAGATGCGGCACGATCTCGTCGAACCGGCCGCCGTAGGGCGGGGCCTCGGGCCACCGTTCAGCGATCGCCTCGGTGAGCTGCCGCAGCTGCGTGTCGGGCTCGGGGACGAGATACAGCACGTCCGGGAGCCGTCCGCACCGCTGGAACTGCAGGTCAAACGCCTGGTGACTCCGCATGACGTCCGCGAGAGCGGAGTGGAGCGGCGGATCCATCCAGCTCTCCTCGAGGAACGGGAAGAGGACGGTGACGTGCGCCGGAACCCCGGCCTCGGCGGAGGGGTCGAACCGATCACGCCACCTGCGGACGGCCGGCTCCGCCTCCGGGATCCTTACGATGAGGCCCGTCTGCCCCACCTGAAACGCACCGGTGTTGTCATCTGCCATGACACCGCATGGTCTCATCGCCGCTGCAGACGGCGCGGCCCCTTTTCCGCTGAACGATTGCGGCCGGTCAACGCCGCTGGCAGCCTGCAACTCCGGCCAACCGAATGTTTGGTCTTTGAAGTCGCCACCGTCGTCATGGGCCTGGAGTTCGGTGCGCAACCTCATGGCGGGTGCGAGACTGGAGTGAGAGGGCCGTTCCGCTTGGTGCTCCGAGGAGAAGCGGCGCCTGGCGGAGGCGTGGGCTGCCAGGCGGATCGCGTCCCGCGCCGCCGGGAAGGCGGACCGATGAACGACCGCAGCGACCGGAACAGGCACGCCCTCGTCGTCGTCACCGGCACCTACGGCGGCGCGGGGCTGGGCGCCCTGAGAGCACCCGCGCAGGATGCCGAGGAACTCGCCGACGTACTCGGCGACGAGAGCATCGGCGACTTCGACGTCGAAGTCCTCTCCGATCCGACCGCCCAGCGCCTGCGTACGGCAGTGGAGGACTTCTTCGCGGAGAGATCCCCCAGAGACACGCTCCTGCTCCACTTCTCCTGCCACGGAGTCAAGAACAGCGCGGGCAAGCTCTTCCTCGCCGCCACCGACACCAACCGGGCGCGGCTCGCGTCGACTGCCGTACCCGCCGAGTTCGTGAGCGAGCAGATGCTCGACAGCCGCGCCCAGTGCGCAGTCGTCTTCCTGGACTGCTGCTACGCCGGCGCGTTCGAGCGCGGCATGTTCGCCCGGGCGGGCACGGACGTGCATGTCGAGGAGAGCTTCACCGACCTGCAGCGCACGAAGGACAGGCGGGGGCGAGCCGTCTTCACCGCCTCCAGTGCGGTGGAGTACGCCTTCGAGGGCGACCATCCCGTGGCCGGCAAGCCCGGCGCGGCGGGAGGGCCGTCGATGTTCACCGGCGCGCTGGTACACGGGCTGCGCAGCGGGGAGGCGGACCGCGACGGGGACGGCAGCATCGGCCTGTCCGAGCTGGCGGACTACGTGAGCTAACGGCTGGACGCACTGGCCTGCCGCCAGACCCCGCAGCTGTGGCTCTTCGGCGGCCACGGAGACCTCCCCATCGCCCGTTCGAAGCTGCGCGCAACCCGGGCCTCCCCCTTGCCCGACGGGCTGGCCGCGGCGGTCGGGTCCGACAGCCGAGAACAGAAGTTGTGGGCCGTGAACGACCTGAGCACCCTCCTGCAAGGCTCGGATCTGGGCCTCGCGCTCTCGGCGCATGAGGCGCTCTCCCGGTTGGAGCGTGATGACAGTCGCCGGGTGGCGGACAGCGCCGTCCGGGCGCTTCAGCAAGCGCGGCCGAGGACGGCGACCTCGGCCATCGACCTGGGACAGGTATCGATAGGTGAGCCAGGAGAGCCGACGCACCTCGAAGTGGAAGGCCCGCCACTCGCACTCGCCACCTTGCGTGCGAGCTCAGAGCCGTGGCTGACGACACGGTGCACGGCCAATGGAATCGAACTGACCACGAAGGTGCAGGCGAAAGGGGAGCACACGGGAACCCTGACCCTGGAGACGGCGACCGGTCGGCTGGACGTGCGGGTCCAGGTCCAAGGCATGAGGTCACGGAGGCGTGACACCACCCTCATGGCGGCGGTGCCACCGGCTGCGGCAACGAAACCAGCGAAGAAGCCGGCGCCGGAACCCGGACCAGAACCAGAACCAGAACCCAAGCCGGTGAAGCAGCCGGAACCTGGGCTACGAACTGCGGCTCCGGTCGTGCGAGCTTGGCTGTTCTTCTCGGCGGCGGTACTGATGTGCCTCGCATTTGCGGTACCGCTGGGCGTCAGGGCAAACGGCTACTCCTACTGGCTCATCAGCCTGGCAGGTGACTACCAGCCGCTCCAGCCACTGAGCGGCTTCGTGACCTTCGCACTGATCGTCGTCAGCGTCATTACCTGTGTGGTGACAGGCACCCTCATCGTCCGCAAGTCCACTCGCGTTCATCGGCGGCGGCTGCGTCAGTGGTGCGGCGCAGTGGCCTTGCTGACGACGTTGGCAGTGCTGTGCCTTGTCAGCTTCCTGTTCGCGGCCGAAGCGATGTCCCGCCTTCCGCTGGGGTGTCTCGCCCTCGTCGCCGGTACCGTACTCCAGGTCACCGGCACAGTGCGGCTGCACCGCTCATCGGTGGTCAGCACCTCACCGGAAGCAGCTCTGGAGTCGACTCAGCGCTATGCCCGGCCGTTCCTGGGTGCGGTCGTCCTTATGGCCCTCGCCCTGTTGTTGCCGATCTACGAGCGCTCCGAAGACGTGTGGCTCTTCCAGATGCCCTACATGTACATCTTGCCGCCAGCCATCAGCTACGTAGTGGTACTCGTCGCGCTCGTGAGCACAGGCACGTGCGGGCTCATGTGTGCTCTCACGTGGGACGACCCCCGGCCCGTCCGCCGCAGGTGGGTCCGTGCGTGGTGTGCCGCAGTGGCACTGCTGACCTTCGCGGCGGCAGCCTCCCTCTTCCTGACGAAGCAGCTGCAACTGGGCCTACTGGCCTTCACCGCCGGAGCGATCCTCCAGGTCTGGATCGCCGTGCAGATGTGGCGGCGGCGCTGATCGGCGATCGGCCGCACCCAGCTGCGGTGCACGGCGGTCACCCCGCCGTGAACCGCGGCCATGCGCCACCATGGCGCGTCCCGGCTACGGGTTCTCCTGCAAAGTCAGGCCGTAGTAGTCGACGTGGTAGTCCCCCACCCGCTGCGCGTGATCCGTCAGGCTGAGGTCCTTCGGGGACGAGACGCCCAGGTCACGCAGGGTGTCGACCATCATGCGGGCCAGTCGGCGTCCGTCCACCTCGCCGATGCCGAAGTCCCCGGAGTGGTAGGGGGCCTCGTGCCAGTGGTCCAGGGCGGCCGGGCGGTTGGTGTGTGCGATCCAGCCGAAGGAGGTCGGGTCGGTGATGCCCTCTCCGAGTCGCTCGGGGTCGTAGATGATCTCCAGTCGTTCGCCGCAGAGGAGGTTGAACAGGATCGGGCCGTACGTGCCGGGCACCAGGGCGTGGAAGCCGAAGTCCAGCTGGATGCCGAGGGCGTGGGTTTCGGCCGGGAGGGTGTCGAGGAAGTCGCCGAGGGCGTTGGAGAAGACGTCCCAGTCGTCGGTGCGCCAGCGGCCCGGGAAGCCCAGGCCCGCCGTGGAGGAGTCACGGCGGGAGCCGAAGAACCCGCCGAGGGCGTAGTGCTCGCCGTGTCCCTGTCGCCAGAACCAGTTCTCCGCCGGATCGGTCGGCTGGAGCAGCAGTTCGGGGCCGTGCTCGCCGGCGTGCAGCTCCAGCGTGTTCTCCCGGCCGCGCCAGCGGCGGAACGGGCTGCCCCACAGCGGGGCGGAGTCGTAGAACGGTCCGGGGTCTCCGTAAACGCCCATGATGGAGGCGGGGCCGAACTCTTCTGTCAGGGCCTCGCCGACCGCCCGGAAGGCCGCGGCCTTCCCCGCAGCACCACCCCCCGGCACTGCGACGGGCACGTACAGCCCGACGTACTCCTCACCACCGTGCACATAGTCCTTCTCGAAGCGGTCCACCGGACGCAGCCGGGGCGCCCACTCCGGGGACGCGTCCTGCTGCGTACCCGTGACCAGCCGCGGCCCGGCTGTGCCCTCATGCCACTGCCAGCCGAGGCCTTCCACCACGGCTCGCAGCGCCGGCCCGCTCCAGCCGCCGGTCTCCACTCCCCTCAGCTGCCGCGCCAGCTGCACTACACGTGCCTTGTCCCAGGCCCCCGTCATCCCGAACTCCTCGTTCCGTTCCGTGTTCGTGCGACAGACCTTGTCATACGGCACTGACAAGAGCTCACCCGCCGACCACGGAGCAAGGCCCGACCGGACCTCCGGACCGACGCTCGACCTTCGTTCCGGTTCGCCGGACGCGATGGGGAACCGATGGCGTCTACACCCAGCGATCCGTCCTCGAACACCTCAAGGCCGGCCGACACTGGAGCCGGCCCGGTGCCGGGCAGATCGGTGAGGGAGCGATCGAGGCACGCCATGAACGGGCTGTCGACAGCATGCGTGTATCCGCGCTGTTCCAGCGCCTTGACCAGATGCGATTCGGTGCCGGCCACCTATCGGAAAGGTTCGGGTGGCCAGATCCTGCATGGCGCCTAGCGCCATGGGTCCGACGTGATCACGGCGTCCCATGGGCGCCATGCTGCCGAACATCTTTCGATCAAGCAACGGAGCACTCGGCGAGCCGCGTACCACCAGGCCGGCCCTCGGTGCCGCCGACCGGAGCCGGCGGCACCGGGCACTTCAGGGAGTGGGGGTGGAGCAGGAAGTAGAAATTGCGGGCGGCCGTCGGCCGTCCTACCGCGGTGCCTTGACCAGCTTGAACTCCATCACCTTGAGGTCACTGCTCGCGTACCGGTCCTGCCAGTAGAGCGTCTTGTCGCTCGGGAAGGTGGGGGACGCCGCGAGGTACAGGTAGGAACCGTCCCACCGGGTCTTCAGGCGGAACGTGTCCCCACTGGCTTCCAGCATCCAGGGATTCTGCCGGCAGCTGTCCATCAGGGCGATCCAGCGGTTGTAGGTGTGACAGAGCATGGTGGCACTGCCCCGGCGCTGCATGCGTATCTGATAACCCTCGCCCCACGTGGAGTTGGTGTCCTTCTCGAAGACGACGGGTGTGCCCTGGTCTCCCGCACGGTCCGTGTAGTGCACCAAGTCCCCGTACTCGCTGGCTCTTCCGACCGTGATGCCCCGGTCGAGCTTCGTGGCCACCAGGTAGTAGGGGACGCCGGGCTCTACGGGGCCGGACAGAGCACCGCCGGCGGCAGCGTGCGCTGCCGATGAGGGGACAACCACTGCCACCAAGGCGAGGAACCCGGCCACGGCGACCGACCATCGGACTCGCCAGAGACTTCCCTGAGCGACCTTCATGAGCTTGCTCTCCCTTCAAGCTTCAAAGCCGGCGTCTCGCGGCGATCGGAGAGTTCCTCCTGGTCGCCACCGCCGACGAACCGCCGCTCATCCTCCACGACAACAGGCCCGAGCAGAAAGCGCTTTCGTCAATAGGTCACAGACACGGGTCACGGTCACAGGTCACAGACCGCGCGGTCGCAGGGCGGGAAGGGCCAGTGGACCGGTGGGCCGGTGGGCCGGTGGGCCGCTGGGCCGGTGGGCCGGTGGGCCGGCGACTATGCGGAAGGCACTGGTGCCGCGCCGGCGCGGCGCCGGAACCACTGTCCAGGCGTGCGTCGCGGCCGGCGAGCGACTATGTCGCCGCCGGTCGACCTGCCGGACAGCAGCACGCGCAGCCGCACCGGATCCTCCTCCGGCCCAGGAAGCGGGTGAATCTTGATCTCACCGCGGCTGTAGGTGACGTCGTCGGCATCGACCACGATCCCCGGCGCGGTCACCAGGGTCAGATTTCCGCCGATGCACAGATCGACCTCGATGTGCAGGACGTCGTGGGTGATGACGGCCTCGGTGAAGTCGAGCTTCAGGTCACTGAACTTCAGCCGGACCTCCATCCGGCGGGGAATCAGCCAGCGACCGGTGCGCTTGCCCTCGCCGAAGCGCTGGTCGATCCGGATCACCTCGCGGGCCTGCGGCGGCATCCCTTCAAGGGGGAGGTCAGCGGTCAGCACCGCGAGGTCGGAGGCGGTGCGCGCCGCCATCGCCGCTTCGACGCGCTCGCCCAGCTCGGCGATCGTCAACCGGCCGTCGCCGGCCGCGACCCGGAGGATCTCCACGGCCTGATCCCGGTCCCGGTGGGATACCCGCTGCTCGGACACATGCCGACGGAGTGAAGAGTCAACTGTTCTGGAGAGATCGCCTGCCATGGCTCCAGTCTGCTGACGGGCCGAGGAGACCGGCAACACCCGATCGAGGAAATGGGGGATTACCCCGACGGATCTCAGGGGAGGCCGGTTCACCGGCCTACGCCGACCCTCAGTCGACCGTCAGTCGACCGTCGTCACGATGACGAACCGCACGTCCGGCTGCTCGGCCGGGACGAGGACGTGGCTGGTGACCCGGGTCTCCACGCCTCCGTGGCAGGGCAGACGCAGGCGGAGGCGGTGACCTCCGGGGTGTTCGACGACGGCGTGCTGCTCGGCCCAGATGCGGCGGCAGGTGCCGTTGGTGTCGAGGATCTCGTCGATCAGGGCCCGGATCTCCGCGTTCTTCGGGGCGCCGTGGCTGGCGACGCGGAGCATGGGGAGGTAGATGCGGGCGCAGGTGTCCTCCCAGTCCAGGATCTGCTCGCGGGCCTCGGCCGAGGTCAGGGCCCAGCGCATGAGGTTGGGCCGGGGGCCGAGGGCGAAGGGGAACCACTCGGTCATGGGCGAGTTGGCGGCGAGGATGTTCCAGGCGGCGTCGGAGAGGTAGGCCGGGTGCGGGGCCTGGTGCTCCAGGAGGGCGACGGTGGCCGGGTCGGCGGTCGGCAGTCCGTCGTGCGTGCCGGAGACGGGCGGGCGGCGGCCCGAGACGCCGAGGAAGAGGGTGAGGGTCTCGGTCTCGCTCAGTTGCAGCGCCTCGGCGACCCGGAGGAGGAAGGCGTCCGAGAACTCGCGGGGGGCGCCGGTCTCCAGGGCCCGGTACCAGCCTTCGCTCACGCCGGTGAGTCTGGCCACGTCGGCCTGTGACATCCGCGTTCCGGACCGGTGTCCCCAGCGGCGCAGTTCGGGTATGCGCCGCCGGTCGACGCGTTCCCTCCAGGCGCGCAGCAGCCGGCTGACGGACTGGGCGTGCGGGGCGCACGTCACCGTCGCCGGGCGCTCGGGACGCTGGTCCTGATTTTCCATGGATTCACGGGCCTGTCTTGAAAACGATCATTGCTCTGCCCGTTTCTACCTGATCTGGGTGACGTTGACCAGCCCTTGTCATCCGGCTTTTCTCCGAGGCGAGTTCATTCCGCGTTTTAGCCCCCCGCCCGGTTCTCGCCGCGGCCGCGTCCTGCCCTCGCCCGTACCGCCACTGGAACTCACGACACTGCGAGTGGCGGATTACGTGATGCAGACTCTGGGAGCGAAGCAGGCGTCGCGGTGAGTGCGTCCCGTGGCGTCCGGCGCCGTATGTCCGTATGCCCGTGTGTCCACGGATCCGTGTGTCCGGATTCTGGATACCTATAAGCCATCATTGGGGGTGTCAGAATATGCGCTTTCAGGTTCTCGGCCCGTTACGGATCGCCGACGGGCCCGAGGTGGTAGTCCTCCCGCCGTCCAAGCCCACGATTCTGCTCGCCTCTCTGCTCCTGCGCCCGGACGCGGTGGTCCCCACGGACTTCCTGCGGCAGGCCATCTGGGGTGACGACGAACCGTCGTCCGCCAGGGCGGCCCTGCACACGTGCGTGCTGCGGCTGCGCAAAACCTTCGTCAAGTACGGGATCGTCGAGGCGGTGATCGAGTCCGTGCCCGGCGGCTACCGGGTCGTGGTCGAGGACGGCGCCCTGGACCTGGTGCGCTTCCGGGAACTGCGGGCCGCGGCACGTGCCGCGCAGGATCCCGAGGCCGAGTTGTGCCTGCTCAAGGAGGCGCTCGCGCTGTGGCAGGGCGCGCCGTTGTCCAACGTTCCCTCGGACTTCCTGCGCCGGGGCGAGCTGCCGGGGCTCGTCGAGGAGCGGTTGTCGGTCGTCGAACGGGCCTGTGGCATCGAGTTGCTGCTGGGCCGCTGCGGCCAGGCCCTCGTGGAGCTGTGGGCCGCTTCCCGGGCCCACCCCGGTCACGAGCGGTTCCGGGAACAGCTCATCGAGGCGCTCTACCGAAGCGGGCGGAAGGCCGACGCCCTGGCCGAGTACCGCGAGGTCAAACGGTATCTGCGGGAGGAACTCGGAGTGGACCCCGGCCCCGCGCTGCAGCGCCTGGAGCTGCGCATCCTGCGCGGCGACGCCCTGGGGCCCCCGCCAGGACCACCGTCCGGACCGCCGCCAGGACCACTGCCCGGACCGCCACCAGGACCTCCGCCGACCGCCGCCCACGCCCACACCCACGCCCCCACTGCAGTCACCGTCGCACCGTCCCTTCCTCCCGCGTCCGCACCGGCATCCGGTCCTCTCTTCCCGATGTCCTCTCCCCCGCCCCCCCCCCCCCCCCGCCCCCCCCCCCCCCCCCCCCGCCCGCCCCCCCCCCCCGACCCACCCGGGGACACCCCCCGCAGGTCCCCGCCCGCGCTCAGGGTCCCCGCGCCCCCGCCAGCGTCACCGGCGCGCCGCCGGCCAGGCCGGCCCGCACGGCGAGGGTGG